>NZ_JBKQXN010000001.1:0-269 GCF_046762905.1 Yoonia sp. R2-816
ATATGCGCCACATGAGAACGATGTACATGATGTGGAGCGCCCACACGAGATTGTCAGAAGTCTCTATGCTGAAGCAAAAAAGGTCGAACTGAGCGCAGATCAGCAGATCCAAGCAGACATAATCGCACAGCATATGGCACGTGGCTCTTTCGCACCAATAGGTTATGGGTATGTCCGCCCATCGTTTCTTCGACATGATCGCGGACGGCAATGAACAGATCGACGTCCTTCAGCGGGTAAATGCTTCCCCGTTTGGATTCATCCAAAGC
>NZ_JBKQXN010000002.1:0-343 GCF_046762905.1 Yoonia sp. R2-816
TATCGGCGGACGGCACCGATCAAGCGTCCTAAGCTTGATCCTTACGTGGCTCAGATTGATAGCTGGTTGGCAGAAGACAAGACCCGCCCGCGCAAGCAACGACATACAGCCAAGAAGATATTTGAACGGCTGCGCGATGACTGCCGGTTTGATGGCGGCTACCCGCTTGTCACAGACTATGTGCGTGCGCAAAAGCGCGGCTCACGGGAGATGTTTGGTCCGCTGAGCCATCCCCCCGGGCATGGGCAGGCGGACTTTGGCGAAGCGTTGGTTGTTATCGGCGGGGTCGAACAGAAGGCATACTTCTTTGCCTTTGACCTGCCGCACAGTGATGCATGTTACC
>NZ_JBKQXN010000003.1:0-582 GCF_046762905.1 Yoonia sp. R2-816
CCCCCAGACTTTCTCTCATAGGGAAAAGGGAACGCCTGGGGGCAGGTTGCTCACAAAATCAGTTAATCAGGATTGGTTGCCGAAATAAAATACCGATAAGCAATGCTTCGATAGAGCTGTCCTATTCATCTGCGTGCCATAAGGGAACGAATACCGGACGGGGCAGAATCCTGGTTAGGCGATTGCCATAGTTCCCCCTTTGTTCTACTATGACTCATCGCGCTCCAATTCCGGGACACCATGATTTGTAAACTTACGGGAACCTTCAAAATGCTCGATGAAAATGCAGGATCCAAAGTTGCGCCGCGTATCCGCCAACTCGACGATGCAGCGATAAACCGCATTGCTGCTGGCGAAGTTGTCGAACGACCATCATCGGCTGTGAAGGAACTGGTCGAGAACGCGATTGATGCGATGGCGACCCGGATTACAATCGATATTGCTGACGGCGGCAAAACACTGATCCGTGTCACGGATGATGGGTACGGCATTCCGGCCGAGGATTTGCCGCTCGCCCTGTCTCGTCATGCAACGTCCAAGCTGGAAGGGTCCGACTTACTCAACATTCATACCTTTGGGTTT
>NZ_JBKQXN010000004.1:0-1169 GCF_046762905.1 Yoonia sp. R2-816
TTGTGACCCCCGATCAGGGCGGAGACGACACGACCGACAGCGACGCGGTGGACAATGGCGACGGCACAGCCACCACAGCCCCCGTGATGGTGAACATCGGCGACGCAATCCGCAATGTCGACGCCGGCATCGCCGATCCGGATACGGGTGCGATCACGGGCGTGCTTTTTGTCGATACCGACAAATCCGACACGCAAAGCGATGGGGACACGCCTGTCGGAGGGGTTACCGTCACACTGCTGCAAGGCGGTGTGGTGGTTGCAACCACAACGACCGGTCCCGATGGCAGTTATACATTCGACGATCTTGCCCCGGGCGATGATTACAGTGTCCAGTTCGACAACCCAACGGTTCTGGACTTTGCAGGCCAGGATGCAGGCGGCGACGATGCAGTCGACAGCGATGTGGATGCGACCGGCACGACAGGTCTGATCAGCGTCGTGGCCGGTGAGACAACGGCGGATGTGGATGCGGGTCTGGTGGACCCCGGCACGGCCTCGCTTGGCGGGCGCCTGTTTATCGACAGCGATGACGACGATCAGGACAATGGCACCGGGGACGAGACGGGGATCGCCGGTCAGACCGTGACCCTGCAGGACGCAGACGGCAATGTGGTGGCGACGCAAGAGACGGGTCCGGACGGGTCCTATCTCTTTACCGATCTGGATGCGGGGACCTATGTGGTGGTCTTCCCGACGGATGTGGATGGCCAGGTGCTGGTGGCGCAGGATGTGGGCGGTGATGTCTCTGACAGCGATGCCGATCCTGCGACCGGTGCGACCGGTCCGATTGCCGTGACCATCGGCGATGCGATCCGCGACGTGGATGCAGGGGTCGAGGACCCCGGCACGGCCTCGCTTGGCGGCATTGTCTTCATGGATGCCAATGACAACGCTGTTGATGATGGCGAGATGGGTGTGGCGGGTGTGCCTGTGACGCTGCTGGATGCGGATGGCGCTGCGGTGGCCACGACGACCACGGCGGATGACGGGTCCTATCTCTTCGAAGACCTTGATGCGGGCGACTATAGGGTTGTCTTCCCGACCGAGACTGCGGACGGCAAGGTGCTGGTTGGCCAGGATGTGGGCGGTGATGACAGTGTGGACAGCGACGCTGACCCGGCCACCGGGGTGACGGCGCTGATCCCCGTGGGGGTGGGCGAGGATATC
>NZ_JBKQXN010000005.1:0-538 GCF_046762905.1 Yoonia sp. R2-816
CACCAGATACGTCTCGTAAGACAAACGTCACTGAGGGCTCGGCCATGGAAAGCCGCTTAACAACATCTGAAATCGCTTGTGCTTCTGAACGATCAGTGCGCATGAACTTCAAGCGAGCCGGTGTTGCAAAGAACAGATCACGGAGTTCCACAACTGTACCGGCGCGTAGGGCGGCGGGCTTTGCGGCTTCCATGTTTCCGCCAGAAACACAGATCGAAGCTGCGTCTCCATCAGCCACACGACTTGTGATTGTCAGCCGCCCCACAGCTCCAAGAGCCGGTAAAGCCTCTCCACGAAACCCAAAGGTATGAATGTTGAGTAAGTCGGACCCTTCCAGCTTGGACGTTGCATGACGAGACAAGGCAAGCGGCAAATCCTCGGCCGGAATACCATACCCGTCATCCGTGACACGGATCAGTGTTTTGCCGCCGTCAGCAATATCGATTGTAATCCGGGTCGCCATCGCATCAATCGCGTTCTCGACCAGTTCCTTCACAGCCGATGATGGTCGTTCGACAACTTCGCCAGCAGCAATGCG
>NZ_JBKQXN010000006.1:0-438 GCF_046762905.1 Yoonia sp. R2-816
ATGTGAAGCTGATACGAACGCAGGTCTTCCGTCGTGGCCGTATCGGGCGAGCGCCCCAGAAACCCGGCGAAATGCTTCACCGCCCGGATGTGCGCTTGTTGAGATTGCTGCCGCAGACACCGAATGCGCATATCATCGATCATCCTCTCAAGAAGCGGAGTGGTTCTCACATCTGTCATAGGAACCTCCTCTGTCGACTGAGAAAGCCTAAATAGTATGACAGGTTAGTAATATCACAAAATTCGCTACGTCATGAAAAATGCGAAACATCAGCCAAAAACGCCAATGCCGCGCGAGCGGCTTCGTCCTTGAGCCCAATATGACCGATACTGCGATCTGCACGAACGGCGGCATATGATACGCTTCCGCTCCCAGTCGGACTCGACCCGCATATGGTGCTGCCGGATGCGATGGGTGGGCGGGATACAGCCGATTCCG
>NZ_JBKQXN010000007.1:0-203 GCF_046762905.1 Yoonia sp. R2-816
TGTTTTTCCTCATCCATGCGTGGTCGGAAATAGACCCCATCCGCCCAGATGTAGACAAACCTCCGCGTGCTGAGATCGCGACGTTGCCAGCGGTCATACTCATCCCACCAGTCGGCCTTGAGCCAGGATATCGTCGTCGAAGACAGACCCGCCGCGTTGGGCCCCAGCAAAGCGGCCAGCGCTTCGTGGAAATCGCCCGTGGA
>NZ_JBKQXN010000008.1:0-1138 GCF_046762905.1 Yoonia sp. R2-816
AGTTTGAACGGAATAAGCCGCACGTGAACATTGGCACGATTGGTCACGTTGACCACGGCAAGACGACGCTGACGGCGGCGATCACGAAGTACTTCGGTGACTTCCAAGCATATGACCAGATCGACGGCGCGCCCGAGGAAAAGGCCCGTGGCATCACGATCTCGACAGCACACGTGGAATACGAAACCGAAGCGCGTCACTACGCCCATGTGGACTGCCCCGGCCACGCCGACTACGTCAAGAACATGATCACCGGTGCGGCGCAGATGGACGGCGCGATCCTGGTTGTGAACGCCGCTGACGGCCCGATGCCACAAACGCGCGAGCACATCCTGCTCGGCCGCCAGGTGGGCATCCCTTACATGGTCGTCTACATGAACAAGGTCGATCAGGTCGATGACGAGGAACTGCTGGAACTGGTGGAAATGGAAATCCGCGAGCTTCTGTCCTCTTACGAGTACCCCGGTGACGATATTCCGATCATCAAAGGCTCGGCTCTGGCCGCGATGGAAGGCCGTGATGAAGAGATCGGCGAGAACTCGATCAAGGCGCTGATGGAAGCGGTCGACACCTACATCCCGACCCCGGCCCGTGCGGTTGACCTGCCGTTCCTGATGCCGATCGAGGACGTGTTCTCGATCTCTGGCCGCGGGACTGTTGTGACCGGCCGTGTGGAGCGTGGCGTGATCAATGTCGGTGACGAGATCGAGATCGTGGGCATCCGCGACACCAAGAAGACGACCTGCACAGGCGTTGAAATGTTCCGCAAACTGCTGGACAGTGGTGAAGCCGGCGACAACATCGGTGCCCTGCTGCGCGGTGTGGACCGTGAAGGTGTCGAGCGTGGCCAGGTGCTGTGCAAGCCCGGTTCGGTCAAGCCGCACACCAAGTTCGAGGCCGAGGCCTACATCCTGACCAAGGAAGAGGGTGGCCGTCACACGCCGTTCTTTGCGAACTACCGTCCACAGTTCTACTTCCGGACCACAGACGTGACCGGCACGGTTGAGCTGCCCGCAGGCACCGAAATGGTGATGCCCGGCGACAACCTGAAGTTCAACGTGGAACTGATCGCGCCAATCGCCATGGAAGACGGCCTGCGCTTCGCCATCCGCGAAGGCGGCCGCACCGTCGGCGCCGG
>NZ_JBKQXN010000009.1:0-1295 GCF_046762905.1 Yoonia sp. R2-816
CTCTGTCTAAGGCCGGAGGTTCATCCGATAGTACGCCGAGGGTTCCCCTATCATTGGCCGCTGTCTCCAGCGTTCTGCACAGGCAGATCGCGGGCTTGGTCAGGCGGGCAAGGGTGTTTTCCGCGCGATGTCCCAAATGAAGCCCGCCAGTTCACGCGCGATCGTCGACAACACACGCGGTTGCGGCTTGCCCGCGTTTGACAGATGCCGGAACCGTTTACAAAGACGGGTCTGCGCTTTCCAACCGATGTCCCTGATCTCCTGCGGCAGATGGGCGGAGCGCTTCAGATACGGATGTCCTTCTTTGGGTGGATGGCGGTAGGACCATCCTGCCTCGACTAACATTGTGCGTGCCAGAGCATTCCCGGTCTTGGTCAGACGGCCGCGCCGCGTCGTGTTCCCGCTGGAATGTTCACTGGGAACCAATCCCAGCCAGGCCATGAGCTGACGCGGTTTGTCAAAGCGGGTGATATCGCCGATCTCGGCCACGACTGTTGCCGCAATGGTCGTGTTCACACCGCGCAGGGCGCGCAAAGCGTCTACCAACGGGGCAAAATGCCAATGCGGGATTGCGTCGTCGATGGCCTGGTCCAACGTCATGACCCGGGCCTCACATTGGTCAATGGTGCGCTTCAGTTCTTCAAAAGCCAATTGCTGATGCGGATAGCTGAACCGGCGCAACTCAGCCAGCCAGCGACGATGCCGCTGTGTCCAATACTTGCCGTTTTGATACTTGAGACCGTGGCGCAGGAGAAAGCTCAGCAATTGTTGCTTAGCCACCTTCACCGCATCTTTGGCCTGTTTGCGCGTGCGGATCAGATCCCGCATCGCCTCCTGTTCCTCGTCCGGTGTCCAGATCGCCGTCAGCTCGCCGGCGCGCCACAGCCGGGCAAGCATGATAGCGTCTCGCCGGTCGGTCTTGATCCGATCACCCGTCTTGCGCGGGATCATCGATGGGGCCACAACAGCGCATTCAAATCCGAGCCTTATCAGCAAACGGTGCAATCCATAACCGCATGGCCCAGCTTCATAGCAGAAAGATGGGATGCACCCGGATTTTGTCAGCGTCTTGGTCAGCCGCAGCACAGCATCCCCTGAATGGACGATGGTGCCGTGATACCTGATCTCGCCTCCGCGACCATCCTCAGCAACCGCAACAGCAATCGAATCCTTGTGGACGTCCAGACCCACATAAAGTGTCTTGTTCATGCTCATTTCCTCTGTCGAACAAATCCATGTTCGCCGAGAAAAACATGACAACTGGCGCTGCCGCAAAACGCTCATCTGGTCTTAGG
>NZ_JBKQXN010000010.1:0-1188 GCF_046762905.1 Yoonia sp. R2-816
TCGGGTGAGATGATGCTGTCTATTGCGGGCCTGGACAGCGCCGGTGCTGCGGACGCCCCGCTTGTGATGGACGTGGTCACTGTTGGCAGAGCGTCTGAGGGGACGTTCACCCTGATGGACGGCAACTATGTCACTGCGGACGGGGAGCATGCGTTTGTCTCGGGCGCTTACCTCTACAGGCTGGCTGAGGCGCGGGATGGCGGCGGTTGGGCGTTGAGCGCGCTGTCGGAGACCGGTGAGACGGTCTGGCAACCGTCTGCACCGCTCTATAACAGCTATGGTCAGGCGCTGCTGGCGATGAACGGTCCCGCGTCGCTGCGCAACCGGGGCAGCTCACAGGACTTCCGGAGCCTTGCCTGGGACGACGAAACCGCCGGCCAGGACCCGGGCTCGCCGCTATGGATCCAGATGGGGACCGAGCAGCTTACATCGTCGGAAGAGCAGAGCACCACAGGGGCGGCACTTGAGAGCAGTCTCTGGGAGATGGAGATCGGTGCGGATCTTACCCTGAACAACAGTACTGCGGGCCTTCTTGTGGGCGGGCTGATGTTCTCCTACGGCACGGGTAGTACGGCGGTCACCTCTACCCTTGGAGACGGGTCGATTGAGACCAGTGGTCTGGGTCTGAGCCTGGCAGGCACGTGGTATGATGCGCGTCGGTTCTATGTTGACGGGCAGGTGACAATGACCTCCTACACAAGTGACCTGACCGCTGACAGATTTGGAACCCTGATTGAGGACAACAGCGGCACAGGCTTTGCGCTGTCGATGGAGGCCGGACAGGAGTTCGATCTGGGCACTGGGATGACGGTGGTCCCGCAGGCGCAGCTGAGCTTCTCCTCTGTCGGGTTTGATGACTTTGAGGGTGAGCGCTATGGGGAGCAGGTGACGTTTGAGGATGCGGTCAGCCAGCAGCTGCGGCTTGGGCTTGAGTTTGGGGCCCAGGAGCAGGGGGCGAACGGTCTGTACGGGATTGTGAACCTGTACCATGAGTTTGGCGCGGGCAGTGAGGTGGATGTTGCCGGGACGTCGCTGACGACCGAGGGTGAGTCCTGGGCGGTTGGGGCCGGTCTTGGCGGCAGCTATGCCCTGACCGAGCGTGTGGATCTGTTTGGCGAAGCCGCCTATGCCACCGGGCTGAGCAACGCTGGTGATACCAGCGCCCTGAGCGCAAATGCTGGGATTAAA
>NZ_JBKQXN010000011.1:0-3983 GCF_046762905.1 Yoonia sp. R2-816
GGACCCAATCCGCTGATCACCATACCGGCCCGCGGCTTCTGAAAATGCCGCAAACTGAGGCCTGACAGAAGACCGCACGCGATCACTCCTCCAATCAGTCAAAAACTTCTTGCATCCAGGGCGGCAACCACAGAAGCCCAACCCGGTCATCGTAGAATTATGCTGCGCGTTCGCAGAGCGAAAATCGCTGCACTTGCTCAGCTGATGACGCTGCGCGGCGGCGGCAAAACCTGACATTCGCTCCTGGCGCAGCAAGGATCTCGACGGGGGGATCAAGTCGCGGACAAAGTTGCCGTTCAAGCCGCTTCGTGCCAATCTCATGCAATGTGTTTGTTGGGATAATCTAGCATGAGTTTGGGTTTTCATCGCAGAGATGATGGCAGTCGAAGAATTACCAATCGGCAAATCGATTTTGTAGGTTGGATTTTGTTCATGTTGTCAGCAACTTCCTTTATCGTTGCAAGTGTCGGAAGTTTTTGGGCTATGGCGGGCAGCATTTTCTTTTTCGTGGCGTGTGTTGTGTTCATTATTCCTTTCTTCCGCAAAGATGGAACGAAATGAGTTGGCTTCTAGTTTTTGGCAAGTTTGGGCTGATACTGCATCGTAAACCGGTGACTACTTTGTGCTTTTCGGTTGAAAGAGTCTACTTAGGTGGCAAATCTTCTCGCCGACAGGCGATGTGCTAAGCCGATACCCAACTTTGCATTGATCATTGTCAAAACGGTTTACCGCCTATCGTGCAGTACTGAAAGATAGGTATAGGGCTGGTGAGCATGATGGATGGATCGCAACTCGACATGATGGATGGACTGGCGTTTGCTACAGACCGAGATGGGTCAATCCAAGCGGTGGGCGAGAATAACTGGAACGTGTTTGCGAAAGAGAACGGTGCTTCTGAGTTACGGGCAGATCAAATCGTCGGCCAGAGTATTTTTCGCTACATTGAAGGCCTTCAGGTGCAAGAGCAAACGCGGCTAATTTTGGCAAGAATTTCACAAGATCCGAACTGGTGCTGGGTATTGCCGTTCCGATGTGACACTCCAGAAAAAGCGTGTGAAATACGACAGTACATCCGGCCAGTTTTCGAAGAGCATACTTGTACCGGTTTCCTTTTTCATTCCATTGTGCATCGCTCGCGACCTCGACCAATAGTGCCACTCTTCGACTTCAAACGGTTAAAAAGACTTACATATCAAAATTCGTGCCTTCCGATTGTGATGATGTGCAGCTGGTGCCAACGCGTCCAAAGCGAGACGCCGAACAAAACGTCATGGGTCGAGGCAGAGGACTACTATGCCGCAGGAGGCACATCAGATGTGCGATTGAGCCATGGGATATGTGACGACTGCCTAACAAGTAAGGCCCCATACGATTTCCACAATGACATGTAGTGAAAGGAGGCGCTCGTTCGTCACTGCGAGGGTGGTTTTGCTCTGACCTCACACAAGTTTAGGAAGCCACGAAGTGCGTCTAGACACTTCGCGGCTGACTTCGTCGCTGTTCCTCTAGTGACTGTACTTCTTGATCTCGCCAGTGGCCAAGCGCGCCTTATAGCTTTGCATCTCACGCCGCACGATGGGTGCAAGGAAATAAAGGCCCAGAATGTTCGGCACACAGATCAGGAAGACCAGCGCGTCCGAGATATCCAGGATTGGCCCAAGCTGCACCATGCAACCCAATGCTACAAATGCGCAGAATATCAGCTTGTAGACCGTCTGCCCCATTTGGCCCTCGCCAAACAGATAGGTCCACCCCTTGAGCCCATAATATGACCAGGATATCATAGTCGAGAAGGCAAAAAGAAGGGCACCAAAAGCAAGTGGCAGTGGGAACCAACTGATCTGACGTTCAAACGCAGCCGATGTCATCGCAACGCCTGTTGCATCTCCGGCAAAGCTCGGATCGGCCACTTGGCTTGTTCCGATGACCAGCGCCGTGATCGTACAGATAACGATGGTGTCAATGAAGGGTTCCAGCAACGACACATAGCCTTCGGTCACCGGTTCTGGCGTTTTCACTGCGGCGTGTGCAATGGATGCGGATCCAATACCAGCTTCGTTCGAGAACACAGCGCGTTGGAAACCAATAATCAGTGCACCAATTGCACCACCCTGCACGCCTGCACCTGTGAAAGCACCGGAGAAGATGTTGCCTACTGCAGCGGGAATCGATGCGAAGTTCATCAAAATGACGATGATTGCAAACACACAATAGAAAATCGCCATGAATGGCACAATTTTTTCGGTCACGCGGGCGATGGATTTGATACCGCCGATGATCACCAAAAAGACAACCGCGGCAAGGATCAGGCCAACCAGCCAGCCCAATCCGTCAAGCGCGCCACCTGCAACGGTGTTCAACTGCACGTAGGCCTGATTGGATTGGAACATGTTGCCAATGCCCAAGGCGCCGACAAAGATGCCGATGGCATAGAAGGTGCCCATGAACTTGCCAAAGCCGCCCATGCCGCGTTCTTCAAACCCTTTGCGCATGTAATACATCGGACCGCCGGAGACAGACCCGTCGGGGTTTTCCTGTCGGTATTTCACGCCCAGCGTACATTCCACAAACTTCGTGGACATGCCCAGGAAACCCGCGACAATCAGCCAGAACGTGGCCCCAGCGCCACCGATGGTCACCGCAACGGCAACACCCCCAATATTACCGATGCCGACGGTGCCGGACACAGCCGTGGCAAGCGCTTGAAAGTGCGACACCTCGCCGGGGCTGTCAGGATCAGCGTAATCCCCACGGACCAATTGGATCGCGTGCTTGAAGCCACTGACGTTTATGAAGCCCAGATAAACCGTGAAAAAAATCGCCCCAATCACAAGCCACAAGACAACCAACGGAAGCCCCGCGCCGAAAACGTTGATCTTAAAGAATACGAAACTGCCGACTGCCGCTGCGATGGGCGCGGTGATTTCATTAATCGTATCGTCAAAGCCAGCAAATGCTGGCCGTGCTAAAAATAGCAAAGCTGTCAGCGCCAAGAGGAATCTCATCATAACGTGTCCCTTCATGTTCTTGTTCGCTCACCCGTCAACAGCAGGTGAGCTTTTGTGCGCCGTATCAGGGTACGACGACGACAGGCACAGGAGAAGTTTGGACCAAGTTGCCTGCGACGCTTCCGAACAGCAGTGACTTGATGCCCGACTGACCACGCCGTCCAATCACGATCTGCTGCACCCCAAACTTGTCAGCGAGTTTAATCAATGTTTCGGCAGGTGGCCCGTGGCGCACAATCGTTTCATATTCGATGCCAGCGGCGGCCAATTGCCCGGCGGCCGGTTCCACAACACTGGATGTCGCCCGATCAATTTCTTCCTCGCGGCGCTTGTGGCGCTCTGCATTTTCTTCGGGTGTATTGAATGAATATGGCGACCATTCGATGACATAGGTCACAATCAGCTTCGCCCCGCCCAGTTTCGCCCGTTCACTTGCATACTGAAGGGCGCGCGCGCCACCATCGCTACCATCTACTGCAACCAAGACCGAATTCGTCATAGGTATCCCCTCCGAACTGTATTTCGCTGAAAACTGCGCCGTCCAGTGCGCTGAGAGTTCAATGTGTCCTGCCAATAACAGTTGCTCAAAAAACCAATTCTGGCAAGCCGCTTGGCCCACAGGGGCAAGTAGGGGTCGTTTGCAGGGTGGGGCGAAATGACACTCTCTCATGAGCGTTTTTGATTTTCCCGGCACGATGAGACTACCCCGCTGGCGCGGGATGGTCAAAATTTGTAGCCTGTGCATGGCGGTGGAGACATGCGTGTCGAACCGATGGTTATCATGCTCTCATCCGCGGGTTGGATACCGCCTTACCTGATCCGATGCGGGCTTGCCTCTGTCTAAGGCCGGAGGTTCATCCGATAGTACGCCGAGGGTTCCCCTATCATTGGCCGCTGTCTCCAGCGTTCTGCACAGGCAGATCGCGGGCTTGGTCAGGCGGGCAAGGGTGTTTTCCGCGCGATGTCCCAAATGAA
>NZ_JBKQXN010000012.1:0-4913 GCF_046762905.1 Yoonia sp. R2-816
CCCTTCGCCCTCAAACCAATGGAAGGTTTTGAGCATCTCATTGGGTGACCGGGCGACCCATCTTTCATTCATTGTCATTCGCATGAAATTGGCGAGTTGCGGACACTTATGACTTGAGCAGCGAGATGAATGATCGCTCATGACTGCGTCAGTGTCGTAGATCACCGCGTCATGTGCTTTGGCCAATCTACGTGTAACCGTTGATTTGCCTGCTCCGCTTCCGCCTCCGATCCAACGGACATGAGACAATGCATGGGAAAGATTGATTGGAGAATTCATTTCTTAGGGAGTACCACAAACCTTAATCGGTTTGGAGTGCCCTTCGGAATAACATACGAAAGCGGACACTCGCGCAATTACAGCGTAAGTCCGTTTTTCCCGCGGACCGGCCAATCCTTCCCGGAGATCGAATGGCCGGTCCGGGCTGCCTCCGGTCACCCGACCAAATCTGTCAGATGTCGGCGCTGAGCCTAAATCTGACCAATGCTGCACAGCGTCCGAATGGCCGCTCTTTTGTGTCAGCCGCTTGCCATACCTGCAATCATTGCGCCTAGCGCGACAAGGTGGACCAGCATGAGCGCCTTGTCATTCCATAGAGCGCCGACGGCGAACCAACCCACGACTCCGACAAGAAACAGGTAGAGGTTCCATGGTGTCCAGCCGAACCCGGTCGCGGTGTATCCCATGATCTGTACTGCGGATGCGCCCCACTTGACCGCGAAGACAAGGCGCTCGCGCGGTGATGCGAGCGCCAAGGTATCAGACTGCACGTGTCAATCCTCCGTCGAGACGCAGGTTTTGTCCTGTCATGTAGCCACCATCATTCGAGGCGAGCCACGAAATGAGAGAAGACACCTCCGAAGCGAAACCGTAGCGCCCCATGGGAATACGCGATTTGCGGTCTTCGGTTTCGGGCAAACTGTCTATGAATCCCGGAAGGACGTTGTTCATTCGAATGTTCTCGGACGCATATTTATCCGAATAAAGCTTCGTGAATGCAGCAAGCCCGGCCCGGAAGACCCCCGACGTTGGGAAAAAAGGGTCAGGTTCAAATGCCGCAAAGGTTGAGATGTTGATGATCGCCCCGCTGCCCTGCGCCTGCATTGTGGGTGTGACAAGCCTTGTCGGACGGATCACGTTCATCAGGTAGACTTCCATCCCTTGATGCCAATCGTCGTCGCTGATTTCGAGAACCGGTCCTTTCGGTCCGTGGCCAGCAGAGTTCACCAAGACATCGATACGGCCCCAACGATCCTTCGCACCCTCGACCAGAGCGCTCAGCGCTTCTCCATCAAGGTTAGAGCCAGTCACGTCAAAGCCGCCGAGTTCTCCGCCGAGCGCCTCACCCTTGCCGGACGAGGACAGGATGCCGACTTTGAACCCATCTTCTGCCAATTTGCGGGCTGCATCCGCGCCCATGCCGCTGCCGCCTGCCGTGATCAAAGCTACTTTTTCTACTGTCATATCGAGCATCCTTTCTTGGCTGAGCCATACATGATCACTTTTTTGATGAAATTCGATTCAGAATTGATGTTGTATGACAGTAGAATTACTATTGCAGAATGACCGAACTTCCCCCACTCAACAGTTTGCGTGCGTTCGATGCAGCCGGTCGCCGCCTCAGCTTCCGCTCAGCCGCCGATGAATTGGGCGTTACGCAAGGGGCCGTTGCGCAACAGGTGCGCCAGCTCGAAGCGAATCTTGATGTCGTCTTGTTTGAACGGGTGCCGAAAGGCTTGGCTTTTACGCCAGTCGGGCGCAGCTATCACAACCGAATTGCCGGAGTGTTCGCAGACCTTCGAGCCGCAACTGCCGAACTGAAACCAGAGCCGAATAAAGTTCTTATCAGTGTCACACCGACCTTTGCTGCAAAATGGCTGATCCCCAACCTACCGGACTTCACCGCAGCGCACCCGGATATCGATTTGCGGATTATGGCGACCGAAAGAGTTTCCAGCTTCCACAGCGACGGGATAGACCTCGCAGTGCGCCAGGGGTCGCCGCCATTTGGCGCATCGCTGGACGTAACGCTCATGTTCAAGCAATCGCTCATCGCTGTCGCAGCGCCAAAGTTTGCAGACAAGGGTGATATTCCTCTTGATCCAGAAACTCTAGCCAAACAGCCGAAGGTCCATGACACGCATGATCATTGGGCCAGCTATCTTGCGCATTTGGGTGCGCAGGACCAGTCTCCTCGCCACCTTCGTTTGAGCCAAACGTCTCTTGCAGTCGATGCAGCCATCGCCGGGCAAGGCGTGGCCCTGGTAAACCGGTTTCTGGTGGCTAATGACCTTGAAGCCGGGCGCTTGGTCGAGGTCGGCGCAGCTTGGGACACGGGCGGAAAGGACTTCTATGTCCTCGCGCCGCGAACCACGAAAAACAATGAGACGGTCGTCAATGTCGTGACATGGCTAACGGCGCGCTCAGCCGAAGATGCTTGACTACAGTGAACTATGAGCGGTCATTCAAATCATTGGGACGAACGGCAGCAAAGTCCGCGACCTGCCAGCGCTGTCCAAAATCGAATGTCCGGTTCGGGCTGCCACCAGTAATCCGACCAAAACCGTCAGATGTCGGCAGCGAGCCCATAGCGGAAGCCTTCTTTTCTTGCTGCGTGTGCACGCAGCGTGAAAGTTGCTGCAAGCGCTTTGTTTTGGTCGCGGCACCGCGGCTGAAAAACCGGCCATTCGAGCGGCGCGCAGCGATGATCGACTGGGCAATTCACAGGTCGCGGGACCGACCTGCCGTCGTCCCTCTTAGATCGAATGGCTGCATTGCAGGCTTTGCGTCAGCAGCGACAAAAAGCACGGGCGGAGATCGATCGTTCCTTGTCGGTGCAAAAAACAAAAAGCTTTTGCTCAGAGTGGACATCCGGGCGCTAGCCCAGCCTCCCGATATACAACTAGGGCGTGTTGACAAAAAGGATTCACATTGGGGCCGTACCGTGATTCAAGCTGGCATCTGCTATGGAGACCAGTTTGCCCCGAGATCTAATGAGCGACGACGAGTGGTCGCTGTCTGAACACTTCATTCTCGCGATCCGCGCCCCGAATGTGCAATACGCAGCACCGCTCCTGTCCGTCGGCTTTGAAAAACTGCCGTTAGCGAGGGTGTTAAAATCCCACTGCCGGCGCGGTGCTGGCGGTTGGGTTTGGAGGGTGGATCGGAGGGCATATCATGCCAAGAGTTCAACTCCCTGCAACCACCCCAAGACGTAGAGCCTGGAACAAGGGGCGGATCATCGGTCAAAAACGACCTTTGCTGCCAAAACAGGTCTGGGCGATTCGGGCACGGCTCGAACTGGCGGGCTATCTACGCGATCTGGCTTTGTTCAACGTCGCCATCGACAGCAAGCTGCGTGGCTGTGATCTTGTCAAACTTGCCGTATCTGACCTGGTGAAGGATGACCGCGTTCGGGAACGCGTTTCAGTGATGCAGAGCACGACCAAGCGACCAGTCCAATTCGAACTGACCGAAAACACTCGTGAAACCGTCTTGGATTGGGTTAAATCGCCTGAGATGTTTGCGCGTCGGTTCATATTCCCCAGCCGATTCCATGACCGTCCACACATCTCAACGCGCCAGTATGGACGGCTCGTTCGTGACTGGGTGACTGCGATTGGCCTAGAACCGAGCGGGTACGGCACTCATTCGCTCCGCCGAACAAAGGCAGCGGAGATTTATCGAAAGACCGGCAACCTCCGCGCAGTCCAATTGCTGCTCGGCCATACCAAGGTTGACAGCACTGTTCGTTACCTTGGTGTCGAACTGGAAGATGCTCTGAGCATTGCAGAGCTCATCGATATCTGAGCCATCTTGGCGAACGGTCCTGCCGTTCGCCATTCCAAATCGGGTGGATGTCTCTCATGCGGCGGTTTTCGGTGCTAAGCCGGTAAGTCCAGATGCTGCACTTCGCACAAATAATTGCGTTCCCACAGAAAGCCGACCCTGGGCTTGTTACGAGCGGCTCACATGGGTCATTAAACCGCACCACAACACTCTGCGTTGCAGTTCGCCAGCGCGGAGCTTTGCAGCAGTTAAAAATGGACAGAGGTCAACTGGGTCGATTAGGGATTCTTATTTCTAATACGGCCCAGATAGCGGCGGTTTCAGTAATTCAAACTTACTCTGCACAATTGGCGTTACAATTCCTTGGTATTGATCAAAGCTGACTCAATCCTTTTGATAACTACACTATCAGTGCGGGACATCTATAATGGTACGGCAGCAACTATGACCTCTCTGCCTTGCAGCGAATTTAACAACAACTAGAAAGTGTTGCGCACAATAGTTGTATGCTGTAGCGTATCGCTCAACTATACGTGTAGGTTGTGGGATAGTGTTCGTTTTGCACAATGAGATCATCATGCAGCTGCACAGCTGTCTAAGATTTTTTGACGCGTGCCAGCTTTGGTGAGTGTGGGACGCTCAAGCTCCTACACACTAACACCATCTTCGAAAATCAGAATTTGGCTCGGACGAAGCCGTTCAGGGAGAGAGAATAAATGGTTGATATTCGCGTACGGAACCAAGACTCAAATGTTGTCACGCAGAGTAACAATGTTAACGCAATAGATTTGCCGGACAACGTTGCATCTAACGTCTCATTGAACGTAGCTCCGGAAGATGTCGCCTCCTACGCGCGACAAGGTGATGATCTGATCGTTCAACTCGCTAATGGCGAAACGATAACAATCGCTGATTTTTTTCTGCAACCAGGTGGTGAGACCAACCGTCTGTATCTCGGCGAAGATGAACCACTTTTCCGTGCAAATGTAATCGGCGGAGCAATACTCGGCCACGGTAGCGGCGGCGTTGTGTTGTCGCGGGCGGCGTAAAAGTCGGCCACTTTTGCCCTTTCATTTGATGGGAGGGCATGGGGATATTCACCGTGGAATTGTATTTGAAGGTTC
>NZ_JBKQXN010000013.1:0-3953 GCF_046762905.1 Yoonia sp. R2-816
TTCTTCAATATATCTCTGAAATCGCGTCCTGAGTGCCAATGGCAAAGGTGCTGACATGATCCATCCTCCCAAACAGGATGAATCACATCTGATCCCTCAAGGGAATCCCCAGCGATTCAGGTTCAAACCGAAACGCTTTAGCTGAAGCATGCGCGATGCAGCCGAATCCAAAGGCGTGATCCGCGTGACGGCCCGAAACAGTCCGTCGTTGCGCTGAGCATCCTCTATAATCTTGCCAAATGTAGGGTGTGCGTTCTGTTCGTTGACATCGATGATGACCTCCACATTCCCCACTTTTCGGGTCAGCCCATTCGAAGAAGCGAACCGGCGGACACCTATTTTCACGGTTTCAACCAGCGAATGCGCGTATAACTCAGGGCGATCACCAACGAGCCCGCCGCTCCGCTTGTTGATCATCAGCAAGCTGGCGGGCGCAGAGGATTGCGCATACTGAGCCAAGATGCTCTGCAGCCCAGGTTTAGCCCAACTTGCCGCATGGACCTCGTTGACAGACTGAGGCAGCAAGTCGCTAAACGCCTTGTCCGCCTTGCCACATTCAGAAGACCAGACCATGGCGCAGCCCAATGCGAAATTGTCATCGCCTGCCGTGCCGTACTCATCAACAAAGCACAAGATTTTCTTGTTAAGACGCGATATCCTCTAATCTGCCTTACCTTTGCGCCTGGCGCGGGCGCGAGCATTCGGTGTCTCGGTTTTTT
This sequence comes from Yoonia sp. R2-816, assembly GCF_046762905.1. Classification (NCBI taxonomy): domain Bacteria; kingdom Pseudomonadati; phylum Pseudomonadota; class Alphaproteobacteria; order Rhodobacterales; family Paracoccaceae; genus Yoonia; species Yoonia sp. R2-816. Next base: position 720 of record NZ_JBKQXN010000013.1, read on the forward strand.
CACGTGCTGCGCGTCGCTCTTCCCGCTCGTCATCAAAATCCGGCACCAGCGACTTGAGCTTTTCAACAAGCCCATTCAACCGATAGGTGTAACGACCTGCAAACATAATCGTCTGGGCTTGCGATTATCGCGTTTTTCGGCCCGAATTATTTGCATCTATCGAAGGGGACAAACCCGGATTATCTGCGAATGAGCCCACATTATGTGCAACCAGCCTGCAATCATCGGCCCGAACCCAGATTACGTGCGAACGGCAGTCCGGTAGGAGAGCTTGGCATGCTTGGGTTGAAAGATTGCAGCGCTGCAATCGCCGTTCGTTGCACGGCTCGCGAACTGGTGGTCTGCGAACAAAGCCACCATAGGCTGCCACAAATGGAATGTCCGCTGTGCCGCTAATCCAAGCGCAGTCTTACCAGCGCGTACATCAGTAACAGCGCACAAGCGAGACCAGCCGAGAGGAATGTTGAGCGCAAGGCGAGTTCACGGCCTAGCTCAACTTCAAGAAGAGACACGGCAGCGCCTCCAGCCAAAGCCCCTAGAGGCATGGAGCCCCAACCGAAGAAACGGTAAATGCTGTTAACCCGTCCAAGCAAGTTGGATGGGATGCGCCGCTGTCGCCAAGAGACGGTGATCACATTTCAGACCATCGCCCCAGCCATAACAAAGAACAATGCGACGCTCATTGTGACAACCGATTGGCTTACCCCAACTGCGGCATATCCGAGCCCCCAAGCTGCAATTGACAGGTACATACAGGCTTGAGTTCCGAGGGATGAAATAAATCTTGCCGCAAGCAAGCTGCCTGCAATGGCCCCTATGGCCTCAACCGATAGCACCCAGCCGTATTGGAATGATGAAAGCGCAAGGACTTCCTGTGCAAAGAGAACCTGAATGGTGAGTGTTGCAGTCGCTATGAAATTCGCAATTCCTAAAACAATAGCGAGCCTTAGCAAGAGGGGATCACGTCGCATGTATATGATGCCTTCTGCGAGCGCCTTACGAAAGCTGGCGCTGACCCTCGGCTTGGGACGAAGCGAAATCATCCAGACGAGGCCGGCGGCTAAGACAAGTAGTGCAGCGTCAATGCCAAAAGGTATGGCAATGCCAGCAGCGATCAAAAATCCCGCCAATGGTGGGCCAATGAACTGCCCGGTAAGCTGCTCGCTGCTCCAAAGTTGCCCGTTCGCACGTTCAAGATCTTGCGGATCGACTATGGATGGCAGCATGGTTTGCGCGGCATTGTCTCGCAAGACCTCTGCCGATCCCAACAAGAAGGCAAGACCCGCGAGTACCCAGACCGCCCCTTGCGCATCTTGGTTCATTGCCAGCATCATAATGGTCAGGACAATTCCTGCCCGTAAAAGGTCGGTACGCGCTATAAGCTTGCGATGATCCGCACTATCAACAATGACGCCGGCGGGAATTGAAAACAACAACCATGGAAGGCGACCCGCTGCCGCGACACAAGCAATGGCTATCGGGTTTTGAGTCATCAATGTCGCGAGCCATGGTAGTGCAAGAACGACCAGTCCATCGCCCAAGTTTGTTAGCGTACCTGCGCCAAAAAGCAAACGAAAGTTACGATTTCTTGCGAGTAGTGATCCGGCCATCTTTTTTGCAATCTCGATTTTTGAGAAGAACTCTTGCCCAAGGAAGAAGCGAGCGCAAGTTTTCCAGACAAACCTCGTAGCCGCCGTTCATGCAACGCGCAGAATCCGTCAAAGTGGGCTGATGTTGTTGAAAAACTCGCCCTGAGAAGCGCGATGGTTTGAGCGTTTGTTGGAGCCAGCGTTAGCTTTGCGCCATTATGGAGCCCATTGGGCGCAGTTTGGCGAGTTTGCGGAGGTTTTGGGCGGTTGCTGCGAGGAGGAATTCGTCTTTTGCGCCGTTTGGTCCACGAAGTCGTAGTCGGTCCAGCCGCATGATCTTTTTGAGATGTGCGAAGAGCATTTCGACCTTCTTTCGTCGTCGGCTTGCATCGGCATATGCGTCTGTCTTGGCGATCTCGCGTGCCTTGTCACGCGCCGCCTCATGGACATGCCGTGAGACGATGCGGGCATCTTTGTTGGGCGTGCAGCGTTCTTTGAGGGCGCAGGTGGAACAGTGTGTCTTACTGGCGTAGTACCGTTTGATGCCATCCTTGCTGACGCCTGTGCGCGGGGTGCGCATCTTGCGCCAGTACTTCTTGAGGGGTTTGCCACCAGGGCAGGTTTATTCGTCTGTAGCTCGATCGTAGCGGAACTCGAGATTAGTGAATGTCCCGTCTTTGCGATCTGATTTGTCGATCACGGGGACATGCGGTTCAATGTCTTGATCGACCAGCCAACCCAGCATGTTGCCTGAACCATAGGCGGTGTCCGCAGCCAGCCGCTCTGGAAAAAGATCGAACCTGTCTCGCGTGCGGGTCAGCATTGTTTGGGTTGCCCCAACCTCAGCCGGACGGATGGCGCGGGTCGCCTCGACATCCAGAATGATCGCATGGTCAGTATCGATCAGGTAATTGGTCGAATAGGCAAAGAATGCTGGTCCTTTCAACGCACCTGTCCGCTGGCTGGCGGGATCAGAGAAAGATGTGAACTTCGGCGTCACCTCGCTAGCAGCACCAAATGCAGCGTCATCCAACGTTTCAAGATATTCCCGCACAGCTCGCGGAACGACCGCCGTGCCGATCTGTGCCGTTTCCCATTCCGCCTTTGGCGCTGAGTATTGCTTGTTGGCATCGGCTTGGATGATGCTGGCATCCGTCGCAAAGGTCTCGCCGCCAACCAGGCCCTCCGCCATGCAGCGTTCGACGACCGTCTCAAATAGATGGCGGAACAGATCGCAGTCACGGAACCGTCCATGCATTGCCCGGCAGTTGATTGCGTTGCAATCAATGAGAGGGGCGGTTCTTGGAAAAGGTCGAATGATCGGGGATCGGATCTGAGAGATCGAGTTTGCAGAACCAGCGATATGCGAGGTTCAGATGCACCTCTTCGCAGAGCCGACGCTCGGACCGGATACCAAAGCAGTATCCAACCAGCAGCATGCGGATCATCAAATCCGGATCAATCGATGGGCGGCCTGTGTGGCTATAGAAATCCGTCAGATGGCCGCGAATGCTGCTGAGATCAACGAACCGATCAATCGCACGCAGCAGGTGATCTTGCGGGACGTGATCTTCAAGCGAGAACTCATAGAACAAGGCCGCCTGCGCTTCCTGCTTCGGTCCCATCATCGCAATCAACCTCCAGT
>NZ_JBKQXN010000014.1:0-1348 GCF_046762905.1 Yoonia sp. R2-816
TTACGTCGGAATGGGAGCTGACTTGGCTCTTCATTTCAATTGCGCCCGCAGTCCTTGGGACTTTGCAGCAGACTATGATTTTTTAGGGACGGCTAAGCTTCACGAGATAGCATTTCCGGCTTCGGCCTATGATGATGACACGCGTCGCACACAATCGGCGCGCCTGAACCAAACTGAAAATACTCAACCCGCAATCGCTGTTGTTGCACTGGCTCACTTGCGGATGCTCCAGGCGCTCGGCATCAAGGCAGATTGCATGGCAGGCCACAGCTTCGGTGAACTGATGGCGCTACATGCCGCTGGCAGTTTGTCGGAGAGAAACACGGTACAATTGGCGCGACTTCGCGGCCTTGCCTGTGCAGCTGCCTCTTCAGAATCTCAAGGTACAATGCTTGCCGTTTTCGCGAATAAAGAAACAATTGAGAAGTATGTGGAGGATCTCGGAAAAAAGATTGTAATCGCCAACGAAAATACTTGCGAACAACTAGTTTTAGCCGGGGAACGAAACAATATTCTTCAGGCGCAGGAAGTTCTGGGAAAACATGGTGTTAAGACGACCGAACTACCGGTCTCAGCTGCCTTTCATTCATCGCTTGTCGCGCAAGCTACCGAACATCTTGTTGATGGCATTGACAAGTGTGAATTGAACGCGCCGCGAATGCCTGTTTATTCCAATAAGACAACCACCTTGTACCCCGATAATACGCGCGAAACTAGGAAACTTCTAGCCGCTCAGTTAGCCAATCCGGTCCGCTTTCGCGAAATGATCGAGAATATGTACAACGATGGTGTCCGGACATTCATTGAAGTTGGTCCGTCTAATGTGCTCAGTCGGTTCGTTAGTTCCATCCTTGGCAAGAAATCACACCTCGTGGTTGCACTTGACAACAAAAGACGACGGGGTGTAACCGCTGCTAACTCAGCCATTGGTGCACTTTGTGTTCATGGCTATGAAATGAATCTTGAAGCCCTTTGGTCTGACACATTTCCTGAAGCGCCGCAGCCAAAGCCATCCAACCACGAGCTGATGCTGAATGGCGCCAACTATCATAAGCCCTATCCTGCCAACGCTATCTCGTTCAACGATCCGGGGTTTGATAATCGTTCGACCTTAAGGGTACTCTTGGAATGCACCGCTGTGACCGCACCTGTTTCGACGGTCGAACGGGCACTGGCAACTACATCAACGATATCAGCAGCGAATGATGTGTAGTGGTTCAGATGTGATCTGACAGTTGGCCGTTTTTCAGGCGGCGTCTGTCAGGTGAAGTTCAGTTCACGAACTTTTCCCGCCAGATTTCTTTCCCGTCGATCATAGTTTCGATGGGTGTTCTGCCGCAACACATTT
>NZ_JBKQXN010000015.1:0-7904 GCF_046762905.1 Yoonia sp. R2-816
GAAAGCGAACCTTTCTGTCCGCGTTGTTCTTCATCGCTACGTCGCAATATCGTCCTGCCTTTTGGAAGAGACTGTCTCCTCAGCATCCTCTTTATGGCGTCCGCTCGGGTGAGCGTTTGTGCATAAAAATACCTGAAGAGAAGAATGATACGTTACACTTGGCAAACTAGAATTTTTTTTTAAGGCGGCCCAGTTCCAAAACCCACTAATTCACGCCCAGACAACTATTTGCACAAACAGTAAAGTTCGGTTGCGCCGCAAACGGTGTTGTCACGTTAACCGTCGTTCGGTTGCCCATGATATAATTTGGACGTAAGTGACATCGATGAAGTCATCGTCAATCAGCTACAAGCGCCACCGGTTTCCTCCTCAGATCATCGCGCACGCGGTGTGGCTGTACGTTCGCTTCAATCTGAGTCTGCGTGAAGTTGAAGAGTTGCTTCTGCAGCGTGGGATCGATGTGTCTTACGAAACTGTCCGGCGTTGGGTCATCAAATTCGGGCCGGCGGTAGCTCGAAACCTGCGGCAGAGACAGAAACGTCCAGGTGATGTCTGGCATCTGGATGAAGTTGCCGTGAGAATCTCAGATCGCAAGTATTAGCTCTGGCGCGCGGTCGATCAGCATGGCGTCGTGCTGGACGAAATCCTCCAATCGAAACGGGACAAACGGGCGGCAAAACGGCTGTTGCGCCGCCTGATAAAGCGCCTTGGTTTCATTCCCAAGCGGATCATCACGGACAAACTACGCTCATATGGTGCCGCCAAGAGTGAGGTTGCGCCGGGGTTGGATCATTGGGCGCACAAGGGCCTCAACAATCGAACTGAAAACAGTCATCTCCCTTTCCGAAAGCGGGAAAGGACGATGCAAGGCCAACGCTTTCCAGGAGGGTTGCAAAGGTTCGTGGCGACCCACTCTGCCATCCGCAATTGCTTCAGCGTCCCCGCTCACCGCCGCTCAGCCTTAACAATTCGATATCACCACCTCGAGGCCTTTGACGCATGGAATGCCGCTGCTCGAGCTGCATGAAATCTGATCATCAGCATTCTTTGTTGGGCAGGAAGTTATCGTGACAACACCCGCAATGACATCCATCTGCGCACGATGCTGGACACATTGGAGGAAGCGGGCGCTGTCGCGATTGATGCGGGAACCCAGGAGGTATGCCTGCTGCTGTCTTCCTATCAGCCGCTGCCGGGTCAGAGGATCAGCTGGCCTATCTGACCCAGAACCTTGGCGGTCATTTTGATGCTGCAGCCGAGAATGTCCTGGGGCACACGCCTCCGCACTTTGAGCGCGCGGTGCATTACACCGAGCTGAGCGCCGATCATGTTGCGGCGTTGAAAACCGCCTATGACGCAGCTCAGATAGCGTTGTTGGAGGACCTTAGCGCGCAGGCGGCGGAGATGAAGAAAGCGGCGAAAGAATTGCCAAAGGAAAGGCGCGGTTTTAGGTTTGGCGCAGGTGGATACCTTTACAGCAAACAGGATGATACCCCATGAAAAAGCTGATTTTTGGCCTGATTGTTGCGTTGGCGGCCTGTAGCGCTCCACAGCCGGAGCCGACAGCCCACGACGAACCCATGATTGACACCGCGCCGGTCATGGCATCCCCCGTCATGATCCTGCGTTGCCCAACAGATGAGGTTATCGCACGCGACGGTATCGGCGGAACCGGTTGCCGGTAATTGACAGCCGGGGCGATCCTGTCACTTACGCACATACATCGTGCACACCCGGCGTCAGTCGACCACCGTGTGCCACAGACTGTGAGTTCGTGAGCACGAGGATAGTGCAGCCGCAACGAAGGTCCGGTTTGACGAAGCTGCGCCGCGGAAAAAATTCCGACCAAAGGCAAGTTTGGGCCGTTTAGGCAATTCGTTTTTCGGGTATTTGATCATTCATGTCTTGGATCAGAATTTGGGTTGCAGTCAGAGCGTTTCAGCTGAAATCTGCAATTCGTTAGGCAACAGTTCACGCACCAAGCCAGTAATTTTTGCGCTTGCGTAGCCCGCTGCGCCATCGCGTGTGGGATGCATCCCACACGCTCCCTCCACCTCCTGGATTTCAAGGACAGTGTAAGGTCTTTGGTAAAGCCACTCCCGGTTCTCGATCGCAGTCAGGTCAGGGTTCGGAGGTTGCTCGTCAGTGAACGCGTAAAAGTGCAGCGTAAATCCGTACCCATGCACATGCTGCACGGAGAGTGGAGTCATTCCCCAATCCAAACAACTTTTGTGGAGGGGAGCGATGTCATGGGTCCTGAGCGTCAGGAGATTGAGGGTGGCCCCTCCTCCCAAACGCGAGGTGTCGTACTGCAGGTCAGGTCGATTGCCTTTGAACCAATGCTCGATCAGTTCTATCGTGAACCCTTCCGGGTCCCGAAAGTGTGCGAGATATCCGATATCCTGGAATTGACGGGCCGCGCCCACCTGCACGCCTTTGCGAAGCAACTGATCACAGGCCAGTTCAATATTGGGCACCGCGAGCGCGATTTTCCAATAGACGTCTTGATTTGACGGTTGATATGGTTTGTTCGCAGGCTCGAAAATCAGGCCCACTTCTTTATCCCCGTACCCAATCGTTCCATCGTCACGGCCGACCATGCCCAGAATGTCGATGTAGAACTCTTGCTGAGCATGGTGGTCGCGGCTGCGCAACGTGATCTGATCAATTCTGGGCATGGAGTTGCTCCTTTCGCTGCGAAGGCGCGCCTATTGCGCGACCTTAAAATGGTCTTCGCGCAACAGCGCGGTTCCATCAGGCTGAAGTGCCCAGAGCTCTTTGGTAATGATGCCATGCGCGTTGTTCATGCGCCATTCGGCGGAGACCACGGCAGTTTCCAAATCCTGAGCGACAACGGTTGTCGTATTGAAATAGACAACGTCGTCAAAGCCGCCTTCGACAAGCTGTGTCCAGAACGCCTGGATGGCTTCGCGGCCTTCGAAGGTTCCGAATGGTTCGGCCACCATCACGGCATCTTGTTCGTACATGGCGGCTGCGCCTGCAGCGTCGCCCGAATTGAAGGCATCGCGCCATTGGCGGCTTGCCGTCGCGACGGCCATGCTGAGTTCGAATTCGCTTGCCGCGCGCGTTGCGGCTTCTTCGGCTTGAGCCGTTAGCGGCATCATCGTTGCGACTGCAACGCCAGCGGCGGCTACGAGAGTTTTAAGTGAGTTGAACATTTCATTCTCCGTTGTTGATGACAGAGAAATACGCATGTCGCGTTATCCGAAAAACCCAAGCTCGCCGGACTGACCGTTCGGAAAATTCGGACAGTGCGGCTTGCTGGCGAAAGGCCTTATGCCACCTCGGACAACTTCTGCTTCATAAAATCGATCATCGCACGAACGCTCAACGGCGGGACGGTTCCAAAAGGATGGATCGCGTAGATGCCCGTGGAGCGCGGCTCGTACTGAGGCAAGAGTTCAACAAATTCTCCGGTCCCCAGCCTGTCTCGCAGGAAGAAGTGCGGCAAGATCCCGATACCTGTGCCATTCTTGATAAGCGCCTGAACCGCATTGACCGAATTGGCCGTCGCAATCTTGTGGAACTTGAAAGTTCTCGGTTTTCCTCCTTCCCGCGCCACTACACGATGTTCTGCATCTGAGGTTTCCCAGTGATGCGAGACGTAAGGAAGGTTCCTCACCGTTTTGGGTGAAAGCCCAACCTCTGGGTCGAGACTATGTTCACGACAAAAAGATGGCGAAGCGCATAGGATATCCTTTGCAACGCCGATCCGTTGCGCCTTGAATTCACTATCCGGAAGCTCGCCTACCGTAATCGCCAGGTCGATGTTGTCTCGGATCAGATCAAGGCGCTTGTCGTCCACGACCAATTGCGGTTCGATGCGTGGATAGCGTTCGACCAGATCACCAAGTGCAGGCGCGATGGTGCATTCGACCATCGCATGAGGCCCGGTAATCCGAAGTGAGCCCATGGGCTCTGCAAGGTGCTCGCTTACCTCTTCCAGCGCCGCATTCGAAAGGTCGTTCATTTCCCTGCACCGGCGGTAGAATTTTTCTCCCATGGCTGTGAGACTCTGACGCCGTGTCGTTCGGATCAGGAGCTGTGTACCAAGTGATGTCTCTAGTTGTTTCAGTGCATCACTGACACCGGATTTTCCCATGTCGAGTGCATCTGCGGCTTTGGTGATTGATCCGGCATCGACAATGGCCACAAAGATGCGAACTTGGTTGGAAACGAGGCTCTTCATTGTACGATAATTGACGCCACTTTGCATGTTAATGCAATCGAAACCGGACAGTGATTTGTCTCAGTGTAGCCCCAGTCCCAAGTTCCTTCACAGTCCAGTGTTGGTCTTCCGCCAGCGCGTCGCGCCCGAAAAGTCCAAGTACAAATCCTCGAAGTTGATAGAATACGATCGTGTCGCCACCACGGGGAGCGGGGGTCCAACCAAGTTCAGAGTAGAACATCTTTGATCGCTCGAGGTCGGTAACACCCAATGCAATCAATGAAACTCACTGGGGCGTCATGGCAACCCACCCTTTGTTTTAGGTTCGTCCAAACATAGCAGACCTTGGTCACTGTGCAGCGTTCTTGATAAACGGGGCTTACCTTCAATTTTCGCCGCCTGCCGCACGAACGTCAGCTCAATCGCACACAAGGTCAGCTACTCGGCTTTGCCTCAGAAAATTCATGGGGTTGGCGACAGTCAAGGACGACCGGTTTCGGTTTGACTGCGGTAACGGCATTGCTGCGCGAGCATTGGGCCGCTCTGAGCCAGTGTGTTCAATGCTGCAGGGCGCACCGATGTCGGGACTGAACCAAAATTGACTGGCTAAGGGTTTGGATGAATACTTGCTCATGCATCAAGCAATTCTAATACGAGGTTGAAGACCATGCTGTGTTGGATGACTAAGACATGAATGCTGACCTAGAACGCTGGTATGCCAGACTTGAAAAGGATCAAAGACAATTGGCAATGAAACTGCGGGCGATCATTATAGGGCAAGGCGCTAATCTGAGAGAGGAACTCAAGTGGAACCAGCCCTGCTTTTATGGAAAATCCATGGTTTGCTACATTCAGAAAGCAAAGCGGCACATGACCCTTGGTTTTGGCAGTGGCACCGAACTTTCTGACCCGGAAGGGTTTTTGCAAGGAAGTGGCAAACAGATGCGGCACGTTAAATTGCCGCTGGCTGTTCATATAAACAATGTCGCTTTAGGCCGGCTGGTAACCAACGCTATCCAAATCGATGGCCGTCAGTAAGCCATTGAAGAAATGAACGCCGGCAGCGGTCTAGGTCCTGCGTTCCAAACTGGTGACACGTTTGTAGGCAGAGTTCTTGCCATCTGAAAGCAGTCATTGTCGGAATTTCACCGAAGGCCCGAATTGTCCCGCGACTTGATCCTTGGCCGCTCAATCCTCGCTGCAGCGCGCACCAATGGCCGGTCTTCCCGCTGCCACGCAGCGTAAAAAGCTGAGCGGATGCAGCGCAATCCGTGCTGCGAGCGCGCGCGGCGAGAAAATCCGAGGTGCTAGGTGGGCTCAAACTGGTCATCCGACGCTTTTGATCAGGTTCAGAGCGGCCGGACATCGGCGTCGATGTCAGCTCTGCGGAGAGGCTGTGTGAAAACTCCAAACGCTCGGCAAAATGCGCCGAAAAACCCCTTTATGTGCTCTCTCGCACTTCTGAGAGAGTTTCTGCACAGGTGATGAAAACGAGCGCGACGAGAGAGACCAAGGTACGGAGTATTCACACAGCCTCCGGACGTATCTAACAAACGACATTGTCGTTGGCATTGTTTAAAAGGCTCAACTAGATAGAAGCCACACCCTTTGGTTGGGTCTCGCTGATTGGAGACATTTTTGAAGAAGTTTACGTATAGGACCGTTACTTCAGACTATGCCTCAGACTGGAGAGTTTTACGGCTTGAGGGAGCACGTGATTTTCCACTGGGGTTTCTAGTAACGCTGGAAGAAATGGCCGCAGCTGACATTGCCCGTTGCGGTGATATCTTGAAGGGTGGCCACATCCGCGGTGTCTATGATGTTGAAAAATTAGTTGGATTTTGCGGTTATCGCCCTCAACAGCTCGAACAGACCAAGCATCGCGGCGAGATTGGGCCCTTCTTCGTTACTCAAAAATACCACGGTAGCCCCGCAGCTATGGTGATGATGACCGGTGTGATTGGGGAAGCAAGAGAAGATGGTTTGGAACAACTCGAACTCTTCGTCGATACTGAAAATTCAAGAGCAATAGCATTTTACGAGCGATTTGGTTTTGAACGAATTGCTACCCACAGAGACGGTGTGCGGATTGCAGGAAATTCTAGAGATGACTTCTTCTATACTCTACGGTTATGACACGGACTTGGCAAAGCCGACATTCGTCGCATTGTAGAAATGTAGTAGTAATGGGATGTACCGGCTGCTCCACCCAGCAGGTTAGGCTTTGCCTATTTCTGCAAATAGGAGAAGTAGTCATGAAAACCAAAACCCCAGAAGGCACCGATGATCTGCTTCCATGGAAAACCGCGACATAAGCCGGTCAGGCCGGATATTTACAATGAAGGCAGGGTGGACACAAAAACTATCAAAGGAGCCGTTCGGGCGGACCAATTCTTTTTGCGTAAATCGTTCGGTAATCCCCCCGAAATTTAGTGGTGTTTGTCGGTAGAATTTTCTCAACAATGAACGAGGAGATTCTGATGAAACAATCGAAGTTCAGCGAAGCCCAGATCATGGGGATTTTGAACCAAGCCGAGAGCGGTGTGCCTGTCGCGGACCTATGCCGTGAACATGGGATGAGTACGGCAAGCTTTTATAAGTGCTGATGGCTTCTGTTTCAGACGACGCTCTGACGAAAGTCACTCGTCTCTTCAACGCCAGCATCAACCATATCATTGCTGAGCTTTTGCAAAATGCCCGCAGATCGGGTGCAACAGAAGTGGTAATTGAATGCATCGATGATCCCGCAATCGGCCCAGCCATAGCCGCTTTGCAGCATGAATGCTTGCCGCAGCGCCGAACCAGCCCCATTTTACATTCAACGGGATCGTAATCTCATCCTCCTCCCGAGAGACCGATCTCCGCATAGCGGTTGTTGCACCTCCTCCCGCGACAGTCGCAAAAGCAATAAAGCGTTGCCAGAAATGGCAGCGCTTTGTTGTGTTTCAGGAGCCAGGTCACACGCCCAGTTGGACCGTGCGTTAGAAGTGAAGAACTGTGAAGCAGGTCTAGGGGGCCTTGCTCATTTCGGCTATGTTGCAATGATGAATGGTTTACTACCACCAGGATTTCTGGACGAGCTTCGCACGCGGCTATCCATTGGGCAGGTCGTCGGACGCAAAGTCATGTGGGATCAACGCAAATCCAACCAGGGTAAGGGTGATTTATGGGCATCGTGCCCATTTCACCAGGAAAAATCCGCCAGCTTTCACGTCGATGATCGCAAAGGGTATTATTATTGCTTTGGCTGCCAGGCGAAGGGAGATGCAATTTCGTTTGTGCGCGAAACCGAGAACGTCGGCTTCATGGAAGCGGTTCGGATCCTCGCGGATGAGGCGGGGATGACCATGCCTGCGCGCGACCCTGAGGCGCAGAAGAAAGCGGACCGTCGTAAGCTGTTAGCGGATGTCATGGAGCAGGCGGTGCAGTTTTATCGCTTGCAGCTGAAAACCGGGGCAGGGGCCGCAGCACGCGATTATCTGGCGGGCCGTGGACTTGGCGATGAAGCACTGGACCGCTGGGAGATCGGGTTCGCGCCACCTGGTTGGCAGAACCTTTGGGACCATTTGACCTCGAAAGGCGTGGCGGAGGATTTGATCCTTGGCGCGGGTTTGGGCAAACCTTCAAACCAAGGCAAGAAACCCTATGACACGTTTCGCCACCGCATCATGTTCCCGATCCGGGACATACGCGGACGTGCGATTGCGTTCGGGGG
>NZ_JBKQXN010000016.1:0-9250 GCF_046762905.1 Yoonia sp. R2-816
CAATAGTCGCTCACACGTCTCTCCGAGCCGCGCCGCCTCCTTTGGATCATACATGTCCTGCTGCACGTCGATCTGCCCTTCGGGTCACGGTCGCTGGGGCGGCGGACCAAAGGTCCGCTGATCTTAACAGCCGCGCCTTTAGGGGTCGAGTCCGGCTGGGGGCGGAATCGTATCATTAGGCATTCCCGACCTTCGCTGCATCGTGCATGAATTGGTAAGTTGCGGGACAAAACCGACCTTGCATTTTCCACCTTTGCCCATGCAGCATTACTTTGCTTTTGCGGCGAGCTTTGCGCTGTAGCGCAGCCCAAGTCACAGCAGCGGTCGCTCGAAGGGGCCAATCTTGGGGCATCCAAAATGGTCTTTGGCTGCAAGCGCATCCGCAATCGCCATTCTTCGACAAAAGCAACTCTCACTTCGATCATCGACATAACTATCAAGTGCCCCAAGCGATCTAAGTGCCCTCGGTCTGATCTGATTTGAGCAACTAAATTCAAGCGAAGCGATCGGCTCAAATGGTCCTAAAACACCTCCGGGAGAAGCGCATCGGGTACATTCTGGTAACAAACGGGTCTGAGGAAGCGGCGAATGGACAAAGTGCCCACCGACGTGGCACCAAAATTGGTCGACGCCGGGTATGGCCCACCATGGACCATCGTGTCGGAGACCTCGACGCCCGTTGGAAAGCCGTTGACGAGAATACGGCCTGCCTTGCGTTCGATCAGGGGCAGAAGCCCCTGAGCCGCTGCCGTATCACCGTCATCTATATGGAGCGTGCAGGTCAGTTGGCCTTGGATCGCGCGGGCGATGTCGGCCATTTGTTCCAGATCTTCGGCCTCAACGACGATGCCCAAGGGGCCAAAGACCTCTTCTTGTAGATCTTGGTTGGCGAGCCAGCCCTTGGCAGAAATCTTGTAGAGGTATGGCTTGGCCTCACGACCCTCGCAGGACGTGCCCAACAGCTCGGTCGCGCCGTCCGCGACGCGGGCCACACCGCGCCGGTAGGCATCGGCGATGCCATCGGTCAGCATGGTTTGTGCGTCCGCGTCTTTGAGAGCGGCTTCAGCGGTGGAGACGAACGCGTCGGCACCCGGCAGCACCACGGCGATGCCTGGGTTCGTGCAGAACTGGCCTGCGCCCATGGTAAGCGATCCGGCCCAACCGGCACCGATCTCGGGCCCGCGCGTTTTGACGGCCTCGGGCAGCAGGAACATCGGGTTGACTGAGCCGAGTTCTCCGAAGAATGGGATTGGCTCGGGCCGTGCGGCGCAGAGATCAAACAATGCGCGTCCGCCAGCGAGAGAGCCGGTGAAGCCCACGGCGCGGATCAGCGGGTGCTGCACCAATGCGGTGCCCACATCGCGTTTGCCCCCCTGGATCAGGCTGAATGTACCCGCTGGCACGCCGGTTTTCTGGATCGCCGCGTGGATCGCCTCTGCCACGATTTCACCGGTACCGGGATGCGCGGAATGACCTTTGACCACCACAGGGCATCCGGCGGCAAGGGCCGCAGCCGTGTCCCCGCCCGCAGTCGAAAAGGCCAATGGAAAGTTCGACGCCCCGAAGACCGCTACGGGGCCAATCGGCCGCTGGATCATCTTCAGATCCGGGCGCGGCAGCGGGGCACGGTCGGGAAGTGTGGGATCATGGCGGCGATCCAGATAATCGCCCTTCAGGATATGATCGGCAAACAGTCGCAATTGGCCCGTGGTTCGCCCCCGTTCGCCTTGTAACCGCGCCTCGGGCAGGCCGGTCTCCTGCGTGCCGATCTGCGTGATGGCATCGCCACGCGCCTCGATCTCATCCGCGATGGCGTTCAGGAATGCGGCACGGGTCGCTGCACTGCTGTAACCATAAGTCTCAAAGGCCGCTTCCCCCACTTCACAGGCCCGGTCCACCAAGGAGGTCGTCCCGACACAAAATGCATGCGCATCCCCATGCGCGGGTTCTGATGTAAACGTCTGTTCCGTCGCCACCCAATCGCCAGCAATCAGGTGTTTTCCGTGGGGGGTAAAGCGCATCTTGCGTATCCTATGGGTTGGGGCGGTCAGGCCGCTTTCATTTCGGTGATGGCCATGCGGACCAACAGGTCAAAGGCCTGCCGTGTCGCGCCGACATTGGCGTTGCCTTGCCCTGCGATATCAAAGGCAGTGCCATGGGCAGGTGTGGCAACAGGGATCGGCAGTCCACCGGCCACGGTGACACCACGTTCGAACCCCATAAGTTTGATCGCGATCTGGCCCTGGTCGTGATACATCGTCACGACCGCATCCACCTCACCCCGTTTGGCCTTGAGGAACACCGTGTCAGAGGGCCAAGGGCCGGTGACATTCATCTGCCTTTCCTGACAGGCCTGCACGACAGGTGCGATTACGTCGATCTCTTCCCGACCAAATTTGCCGTTGTCACCTGCATGAGGGTTCAGTGCCGCCACCGCCACATGGGGCCGCGATTTGCCCGATCGTGCCAGCGTCACATGGGCCAGTTCCACCGCGCGCATGATGCCGGGGGCGTCAATATTGGCGGCCACATCCTTTAGTCCGATATGGCTGGTCACCCGGGTGGTCATCAGATCATCCAGCACGTTGATTTCGGAGTGATACCCGTCGAACCCCAGATAGCGGGCCATGTAGCGGTGTTCATCCTCGGCATTCAGCCCGGCAGCCGTCATCGCGGCCTTGTTGAAGGGGGCGAAGAGTACCCCATCCACCTTTCCGGCTTGTGCCAGATCCAGCGCCTTGTCGAGACAGCGCAGGGAGGTCATGCCGCTGGCCACTGTGACTTCGGCGATCCGGACGTCATCGGGGTCAATCGTTTGCAAATTCAAATGCGCCACACCTTCAAAGCTGGTCACGTCGCTCTCGTCTATGCTGCGCAATTCAATGGCGCAGCCTGCTTGCTCTGCCCCGCGATGCCATAGATGTGCGTCACCGACCAACAGGATATCGGCTGCATCGCGCACACGCTTATCCTGCAAAAGCTTTGCAATCAGTTCCGGTCCGATGCCTGATGGATCACCTGGGACAATAGCTAGTTTGGGGCGCATCATTTGACCTCTTTCATGGTGGCGGCAATGTTGGCCTCAGCCGTCCGGAGATGGTTTTTCAGGGCGCGCCGCGCGCCTGACGCATCACGTGCCTTGAGCGCTGTGACGATATCCAGATGCTCTTGCCGCGTGGCCTCTGGATTGATGCCGCGCTGCGATGACAAAAACCGCACCCTCCAGAGCCGGGCGTTGTAGGTGGCGTGGGTTTCCGCCAAAGCCTCGTTTCCCGCTGCCGCGACGATGGTCTCGTGAAACTGCATGTCCATGCGGAATGCCTCTAACTGTCCGTTCGTGTCACGGGCGATTTTGATGGCCGTGTTGATCTGCTCAATTTCGGCAAGCTGTGCATCTGTTGCGATGTCGCAAGCCAGTTCCCCTGCGAGCGCCTCCAGCGCGCCCTGCACACGCAGCCAATCGTTGATTTCATCCAGTGATGGGTCGGCTACATGCGGGCGGCGCGTGGGGCCATAGACGATCAGCCCTTCGGCTTCCAAAATGCGCAGTGCCTCTTTCAACGGCGTCCGGCTGATCCCAAATGCCTCGGCCAGGTCACGCTCGCGGACGGGCATGCCGGGAGCTAATTTGCCCAGCATGATGAATTCACGCAGGTTATCCGCAGCCTCAGAGGCCAGAGAGCGCCGTGGCTTGAGTTCGACAAACTCTCGCAACTCGTTTGTCCAAGCGGTTTCGCTCATCATTCACCTCCCCCAATGCAGGACCAGCGGGTCCAGTGGCTTCAAAAGATCAATCAACCGCGACCGGATCGCGGGATGCAGCGGCGGGATTGGGTGGCGACAGAATTCCGATTTGATCACGTCGCCCTCGACCATCGCCGCCTTGCAGGATTGCCAACCACATTGCCGGTTTTCATGGTTGATCGCCATGGCCACACGGCCATAGGCGGCGGTTGCACCGGCCACATCACCTGCATGATACTTGGTG
This sequence comes from Yoonia sp. R2-816, assembly GCF_046762905.1. NCBI lineage: Bacteria > Pseudomonadati > Pseudomonadota > Alphaproteobacteria > Rhodobacterales > Paracoccaceae > Yoonia > Yoonia sp. R2-816. Next base: position 3,989 of record NZ_JBKQXN010000016.1, read on the forward strand.
ATCACGGGCTTGATCTGATCAACGATCATCCCGCTGGTCATTGACCCGGTTGCGCCCGCGTCAAGGTCGGCCAGCAAGGTAATCGCCTCTTCTCCATCAAACGGGGCCTCAATTGCATCGCCGCCCGCCTCAATCAAAGTGTGGATTTTATTGGCTGCACGCGGGCATTCGATCTTGAACAACTTCACCGCCTCGATTTCTCGGGCCATACGCACTAAAAGAGGCACGGGCAGATCAACTCCCGACAAGGGCGCATCCTGCACCATGATCGGGATACCGACCTTTCCCACTGCAGCGAACTGTTCAAAGCTCTGCTCGGAAGTGCCTTTCAGCAAAGCCCCGTGGTAGGGCGGCATCATCATCACGATATCCGCACCCAGATCCTTGGCAAACTGCGCGCGTTCGACGGCAATTTGGGTCGCATAGTGGCTGATCGTCACAATCACCGGCACCCGACCGGCGATATGTTCCACGCTCAGCCGCGCCAGCACCGTGCGTTCTGCGTCCGAGATCAGGAACTGCTCTGAGAAATTGGCCAGGATACAAATCCCGTCGGCACCCTGATCAATCAGGCAATCCAGCGCACGCTTCATCCCGTCAAGATCAAGCGTGCCGTCATCGTTAAACGGCGTAGGGGCGACGGGCCAAATGCCGGAATGGCTCATTCTGTGATCTCGAAGTGCTTTAGGTGCTTATCGGTTATGGTGATCCCCAGGCCCGGCGCGTCATCGTCCAGTTGCAGATAGCCGTCCACGGCCTCCGCATCGCCTTCGAAGATGTAATAAAACAGCTCATTGCCGACCTCGACGTCAAAGACCGGGAAATATTCGCTGATCGGACAGTTCGTGTTGGCCATCGTCAGGTGATAGTTATGCATCTGACCCGCATGCGGGATGACGGGGATCTGTGCTGCCTCTGCAATCGCGTTTATCTTTTGCGCTGCGGTGATGCCCCCGACGCGGTTGGTGTCATATTGCAGGATGCTGACCGCTCTTTTCTGAATCAGGTCGTTGCAGCCCATTATGCTGAACTCATGCTCACCGCCTGAAATCGGCATGATGCCCATTGCGTTCAATTCCGCATAGCCCGCCACATCGTCCGCGATGACCGGTTCTTCGAGCCAACGCGGTTCGAAATTCGCCAATTTGGGCAGCATCCGCTTGGTATAATCCAGGTTCCAACCCATATAGCATTCAAGCATCAGGTCCACGTCATAGCCCAAGACTTCGCGTAGTGCTTCGACTCGTTTCAGGTTCTCGCGCATCCCCGCCATGCCGTCTTTGGGGCCAAAACCAAAGCGAGATTTGAAGGCAGTGTAGCCGTGGCTGGCTGCCTCCTCTGCCTCCTTCTGCATCGCCTCAACAGAGTCGGCATAAAGCTTGGAGTAATAGACAGGAATCTTCTCTTTTGTGCGCCCACCCAGCAGTTTGAACACGGGTTTGTTCACCAGCTGGCCCATCAGATCCCAGATCGCGATATCAATCGCACTGATCGCGGTCATCCCGATCCCCTTGCGGCCCCAGGCATGAGTCCGGCGGTACATCTTTTCCCAGATATAGGCGTAGTCAAACGGATCCTCGCCAATCACCAAGGGTGCATACCAATCGTCAATCGCCTGCTTGACCACCGTGGGGGCAAGGGCGGCGTTGCCGATACCGATGGTGCCATCCTCCGCCTCAACCTCGCAGGTCAGCCATTGGTGAAACCGGAACGACGCCATCGCATCGCCCTTGATCCACAGCGCGTCGGACGCATTGGTGCAGAAATTCCCCTGCGGCGGAACGGTCGGACCGGTCCAGTTCCAGACACGCGTGCGGATAGATTTGATCTTGGTCATAAATTACTCTCCGGTGGACACCATAGGATCGCGCTGCTTGAACAGACGACCCCACAGAAACGGGCCAAACAGGGCAAGAACCGTTAGTACAAGGAACAGGACGGTCAACGGGCGCGTCAACATCAACCACCACTGATCGTCCAGCATGATCAGGGATTGGCCCAGACGCTTTTCCAGCATCCCACCGAGGATCAGCCCGATGGCCAGTGGCACAACCGAATAGCCAAAGCGACGCATGAAATAGCCGATTACACCTGATCCGATGGCAATGTAGACATCCAGCATGGATTGATCGAGCGCATAGGCCCCCACGATGGAAAAAGTAAACACAATCGGCCAAAGGATTTGTACGGGCACAAAGGTGACGCGGGCAAACAGCTTGGCCCCAAACAGGCCGACAAAGATGAACATCACATTGACCAGCAGCATCGACCAGAAGATTGCATAGGCGAATTCGGCCTGTTCGGTGAACATCGTTGGACCCGGCTGCAATCCATGCACCATCAGTCCTGCCAGAATGACTGCCGCCGTAGGGCTGCCCGGAATACCCAACGCCAGAGTGGGCACCATCGCACCGCCCGTGGCCGAGTTATTCGCGGCTTCCGACCCGGCAATCCCCTCAATCGCACCCTTACCGAATTCCTCGGGTGTTTTGGACCAGCGCCGCGCCTCATTATAGCCGATCATTGACGCCACGGTCGCCCCCTCAGCAGGCAGGATACCAATAAATGTTCCGATACCTGAACTGCGCAGGATCGTCTTCCAAACCTTGCGATAATCCTCGCGGCTGGGCAGTTTGATGGCTTTCATCAACACCTGCCGCCGCTCGACACCTAGCCGTTCGGCCTGCACCAAAAGCTCTGAAATCCCAAAGATGCCGATCATGACCGGCACAAAGCCAATCCCTTCGGACAATTCGTTGAACCCGAAGGTGAACCGTTCAACCGTGGTCAAAAGGTCCTTGCCCACCGTGGCCAGCAACACCCCAAACGCCCCTGCGATGATGTTTTTCAGCGGTGTGCCATCGCCAATGGTGGCCAGCATCGAAATGCCAAAGACCGTCAGCGCAAAATATTCCGGCGGGGCGAAATTATAAGCCATGCGCGCCATCAGCGGGGCCGCCAGCATAAGACAGATGACCGAGATGATACCGCCAATCGTCGATGATATCGTCGCCATGCCAAGGGCGCGGCCCGCCTCACCCCGTTGCGCCAGCGGATATCCGTCCAGACAAGTCGTGGCACTGGCTGACGTGCCCGGCGTGTTGATCAGGATTGCGGTGATCGCGCCGGCGAATGTCGCGGCGCAATAGATCGTCGTCAGGATCGCAATGGCCGGGATCGGGTCCATTGTGATCGTGAAGGGCAGCAATAAGGCGGCACCGGTTGTGGCGTTTAGCCCGGGCAATGCACCGATGATCACCCCGCCAAGGGTCGCGGCAAACAGCAGAACCAAAAGGTTCGGATCCATCAACGCGGCCAGACCTGCAAATAGTGGTTCCATTCACCCTACCCGTACCAAAGGTTGGTCAGCAGCCCGTGTGGAAAACGGATGCTGAACACCTGATCGAACAAAAGGAAAATCAACGCAGGGCTGACCACTGCCACAAGGACCACGGCCCAGATGCGCCGCTCCCCCCAGAACCAGGCAAGCGCCCCGGCAAACACACCCAACCCCAGAAACATGTCGAGCTGCGCGGCAATGACAAAAATCACAAACAAGCCAAGACTGATCCAGACCTTGGCCGGGATGGGTGGGTTCTCGACAGGTTTGTCGAAAATCACTACCAGCACGGATAGGATGACTATCAGAATCATCACCATTTGCGGGAAATCCGCAGGCTGCATGCCCCGCAGCAGAATGGGTGGCACCCGGTCGAACTGGGTGCTGAACCAATAGGCCAGAAGGCAAAAGACTATTATTCCGCACGGAACTGCATAGCGCGCCATCGTGTCGTTCCCAATTGATTAATGAGTAGGGAAAAGACCGACCTATTGAAAAGGCCGGTCCGGGTTCGGAAGGGCCTATTCGATAAAGCCCAGTTCGCGCAGGGCTGCATCCATATCCGACTGCATCGAGGTCAGTTGATTACCCCAAACATCAGACCCCGCGACAGAGCTGGCATCAAGCCCCACGGATGTCAGAAATCCTTGATAAACAGTATGACGCATTGCGTTCAGCAATGCCTCTTCGATCTTGGCGGCCACATCATCAGGCGTATCCCTATGCACGACAAACCCACGCACGGTTGAGAAATTGGCATCAATTCCAAGCTCTTGCGCGGTTGATACATCAGGCAACCCGCTCATCCGTTCGGGCGCGAGTACTACGATGGGGCAGATATCACCCGCCTCAATCTGTGACCCAGCCTCAGCAAGGTTCAGAACGGCCACATCCACCGCTTCCGCCACCAGTTGTGTGGCCAACTCACCGCCGCCTTCAAATGGCACGATCCTTGGCGTGGCCAGCTCACCCCGGCGGGCAAACATAAAGGCCGATACATCATCGATACCCCCCAGATGGGTGGTTCCATAGGTCAGCGGTTCATCCTTTTGAGCAGCCACAAAAGCCTCTGCGCTGTCATAGACTCCACAACGGGTCATCAGGATCTGGGGATCGTCGGTACCCCGGGCAATCGGACGCACGTCATCCAGCGTCATGTCTGTCTTGCCCAATGCAACTGTCGCAGAGTGACCAATGGTGAAGGTCAAAATGCTGTGCCCGTCGGGCTCTTGAGTCAGATAATAATCCATTGCCGAGGCACCACCGCCCCCACCTTTGTTGACCACGACCATGTCGGTGCCCAGCTCACGGCGGGCGCGGATCATCATCATACGGGTCGTCACATCGGTGCCACCGCCGTTACCAGCATGGGTGATAACTTCGATGGTTTTGGACGGGTATTCCTGGGCGATAACAGGGCCAGCCACAATTGCAGCTGCTGCCGCAATGGCGAACATCTTTTTCATTGGTTTTCCTCCCTTGATCGAGCGCAGAATCTACGCTGCTAGGCATGACTAACATGACATTCAATATTTTGGAATATCAAAATATCAAAACATTAATATCCGAAATTCTCCAACTGCCTTCTCCAAGGAGGTCTAGATTTTCCTCTGCAGCGCAGCGCAGATGACCATGCATCCGCCGCATTTTTCGTGCTGCGTGCGCTCGCAGCGGGAAAACCGAATTTACAGATTGGGCTCTTTTGAAACCTTCGCTGCGCAGAGGATATACGGCGGGTCTCGGAGAACCGACCTTTCGCTGCGTCGTGTTCGAACTCAACAGATGCGGGATGGGGTGGATGGCCCCTGCTTCAACGGGCGTCGCAATGCGCCATAGTGCAGTTGTCGTTAACCGCTTATGAGAGGAGCCACCCAATGCAAGTTACCACAATCGGCCTTGATTTGGCCAAGAACACCTTTCAG
>NZ_JBKQXN010000017.1:0-7192 GCF_046762905.1 Yoonia sp. R2-816
GCCGCGTCGGTGCCCGCTCGTTCACTGCTGTATTCGAAGCCATCGGCCAAATCTGCGACTTATACGATCCCACAGAGTGCTGGAACTACTTCAAGGCTGCCGGATATGCCTCAAACTAATCCCGAAACGCTTTAGCGCCAGAGAAAGGTCGATTCTTCAGGTCCTTTAACCAAGTTAATCAGAGTTGGTTGCCGATATAAAATATCAAAAACCAATGGCTTGATAGGATAATTCTATTATTCGACGTCCCGCGGAGACTGCTGCTACGCCGATCAAGAGCTACTTTGCCGGGAAAGAAACTGCAGTGCATGCCTGATCAAGAAGGCCCGCACCGACACGCTGTTTCGGACCGTCAGTTGCCATATGGGCGAGGAAGCACGTCAAATCGTTCGCAAGTTGCGCGGAACAGCCGCTTAATGACGAGAGCCGACGACGACGGAAAAGATTTGAGGTGCTGCTCGCCCACCTGAAACGACATCTCGGCATCAAACGCCTTTGGCTCTGGGGTCCCAGCCGCAGACAGCCCGAAGTGGACGCGTCGTTTTGAAGTCAGTGATTTGAGACATACAGCAGGCCCGGCGGGAATCTGCCGTTAGCTGCAGTTGCGAGAGACATAGCAGCTGACGGCAGAAGTGGACATTCAGCGGCCGCCGTTCTCGGCCTTGTTGGCTAGCTCAAGCGGGTATGTCGCTTGCAGGCGAGACATCGAGCACATACACATCTATGCGGCCACGCAAGTCATCCGGAAATTCCGTTTTGATCGCAGCCCGAAGGTCTTCGGCGGACTGAAATCCGTGACGGCTTGATCCGGCAACAACCTCTCCGGGACCATACCAAAGAACAAGGTAAATACCCTGTTCATCAGCGTCCGGATGCATGGCGTAACGATCCGCCAATTGCGTAGCAGCTGCCCCAAATAGATCTCGGTGCCATTGGCCTTTGCCCTCAATGACGAGCATCCGCGGGGCACCATTGACCATGCGCGTGGCTGTGAGATCGCACCTGTTTCGCTCTTCGAGCTGATGCTCCACCACGTCGTGGATATCCATAGGTGCCAAGCGAGGTCGCAGCCATGCCGCGACGCGCGCCATTCCCCGGACTTCATTCAGCCGAACACCGCCGTCGTAAAACTGGTCTCTGAGCCCGGTGTGACCTGCCAGAACGTCTCTCTGCAGCTCTTGGAAGAGCTCCATAACCAGAGTGCGGGTTTGCTCGACGCTGGCTGGCCCCGTTTCGATGTCCGCATTGGCCATCGATCCGGCAAACGCGACTACGACAAGGCAACAAGCACCAATGCAGGCGGTGAAATTACCGATTCTGATCATCGAGGTCTGGTTCCAGTTTTGTTGTTGCAGGATGTGGTAGAAATAAGGTGTGCTGCCGCCAGGCCGGGGCACAGCCCCAACCGGGCGTTGGAAGGGTACAGTTCGCGCCAGCGCTGCTGTTTGGATCGGTGTGTCGCGACGGACGCGATGGATCAATTGGATTGGTGAGCCGCCCGAGCGGCAAGTCAAAGTCCATACTCATCGTGGATATTGGCGATTGCCGATCAAGCATCTGAGCAAACTTCCATGTCGAAATGCAAACGCATTCGGATATTTTCCACTCGAAACAACGATCTAATTTGAGTTTAGGGAGCAACAGCGCTGTAGCCGTTGCCCCCTTTCCCTGCCTCGGGCGGATAGTCCCTAGTTCGGCCTCTCCCCCGAGAGGCGAGGGAGGGTGTGAGTGGTGGTGGGTGGTTAACGGAAGTGTCCATCCAACGCCTCATACACCCAACTCTAGGACCAGGTTGCCGTATTGAGAAATACCGAGATGCTATACTTTAATAGGTATCAGCTATGAGACCGTATCTTCCACCAGAAAAACGATGTCTTTGCGCATGCATGGCTTTAGCCCTGTAGGGCGGCTTAGCCTGGTCTGCTCAGAACGGGTTTCTGGCGCATGGCAACTGTCAAGATATGGCGGTAAAAACGAGCCCCGGAACCACTGTGAGTAGGTTGTGAAAGATGGCCGCCATGCGGCGCGCAAACGCATAAGGAATGCGCCATGGACATCGCGTGTCCATGACTCGCATCCCCCGCTCGCATGTCCTCAGGCGGTTTTCCCGCCCGGGTGAAGTGCGCGACGCAGATTGCTTTTGGCATGATGAACATGCGCCTTGGGGCTTTTGCACCAGTGGATTCACCGTGAAGAACTTGACCAGGCCGGGTTGACGAAACGAAAGTCTGGCAGGCGCCGGGGTCATCATAGCTGATGTCTATCCAAATATAGGATTTCAGTATTTTCGCATAGGGCGAACTGCCTCTAATGCTGGGTATCAGACGAATTGAATTGAGCGCATTTACGGGCAATGACACAACAAACCTCAAGCAGCAAGACCTCAGGGGATGGCTGGGAAAACAGCATCAGGTTTCCACGCATCATCGGTGTGTTCGGGCTGCGCGCCGGATCAACGTCGAGAGATCATCAGTTTGAATTGGATGTCACAGGAGCGCAGTTGCAGACAATTCAGGCGTCGTGAGTAAAGATACCCCAACATCACCTAACCCATCGCGCTTTGGAAGAATAATCAATGACCTATCATGTAAGAACTGCTTTATTGGCCCTTGCGACCGCGTTGCCAACGCATGCGCTTGCCGATTGGAACGGTGCATATGCCGGCCTCTCACTTGGCTCAACCGTTACAAGTGAGTTGTCGAGTGACTTTGAGGGGAGTTCCGAGGCTGACCCGGGTACTGCTTTTGGTGTGTTCGGTGGCTACAGTGTACAGACCGGAGATCTCGTTTTTGGCGGCGAGGTTGCTCTCCAACGCGCGCCCGATCTCGAACACGAGTTTGATGAACAAGGCTTCAGTGTAGACTATGACATCGTTGAACTAAAAGGCCGTGCTGGCTACGCCGTCAACGACATCTTGCTTTATGGTGTCGCAGGATTCTCGCATATCAAAGCAAACATTTCGCGTGACTCAGGATCAGAAACTGACAGCGATACAAACGGGTTCAGCATTGGCGTTGGCGCTGACTACGATCTCGGGAACAACTTCGTCATCGGGGCAGAGTATCTCGCACGACGTGCCACGTTTGAAGAAGATGAAGATGTTGACGTCGCGCTTGACACACTGGCTCTCAGGGCGGCCTTCAGATTCTGATCGAAAATTGGTAATATCGCAAAAAAGCAAGCCGTGCCTCCTTGGCACGGCTTTTGTGTGTCGCGGCGTGGCCTGAATTCCGCGAGAGGCCTTGATCAAATACCTCTGTGATCCACGCCCCAATGATGGCGTGCTGCGCTTGATGGAAATCGAAGGCCACCTGCGCGATCCTGATATGGGTTGCCCCTGCGATGTCGAGCAGAACTGCGACTGAACTTCTGGCGTTTGGGCTTGATGCGTCCTTCCCGTCCATAAAAGACCACACCCTCAAATTGTGGGATCAAACAGCCAGGCAATTTTCGCGAACTGAAAGTATGCCAGCGGCCGGTTTCCCATAGCTGATGCCTATTCAAATATAGGATTGGAGTATTTCCCAATGCGGCAAGGGGGTTCTAGTGTTGGGTAGGAAACGAATGGCTCGCCCACCACATGCTCGACAAAAAAATCACAAATATACGCAATAAATTCAATATGTTACTTGCGCTTGTGGTGAAGCTGCCGTATCATCAGATCATCAGGCGCGGCGCTCCGGCGTAGGCCGCAGCACTTATCGATTTCCGCATCCTGATAATTTGACACCCGGCCGCAGGCCGGCCATCGCACATGGAGCAATTGGTGATCTGATCGCGGTTTCCGGATCGGATGGCTTGACGCGATCGTCTCCGAACCATTGTGATGGTGGATCCCGGCGCGAGATCAGCTGCAACCCCCTTACACGTTTTGCCCCGATCAGAACGGGTGGCGCGAAAGCAACGCGGCCGACCGCCAACTGTAGTTCGCTTCCGGTTGAGGCTCAAACAACGCCTCCGGCTGATGTCGATCCCCATACCTATGCCCGCAATTATGCCAATCCACTGACCGCCTGACGGGCAGGGCGGTGCCTTGCCTCGATTGTGCTCAATGCCGCTCACAGGAGAGTTTCAAAATGACAAACCAGTCCTCAGACACCCAGCCCGCTCTTCACTCGCTTAGCGTCTCGGTTCGGGCTGGTCGCTTGACGAAGTTCAAGGGCCGGGTAGCGAGCATTGCGCCCGGGCTTTCGGTCGTGGCGACGGCTGCGGTGTTGTGCACGGGCAGCGCAGCACAGGCCGCGTGTACTGAAGATGCGTCCACAGGCGTGGCCACATGTCCCGCTACGACCTACGCTTCTGGCATCGTCTATAGCGGCGACGTTGTGCACACCCTGACACTGCCAGCCGATCCTGGATTAAATGTGCTCGGCTGGGGGGTGGACGTGGATTATGGGGGTGACGAGAATGTTTTTGTGCACATGCGGAACGGGACCGTCAACGCCACGAACAATCATGGTAATAACCACGGGGTTTCGGCGCGCACCACAGGTACTGGAAGTGTGGACGCCCGACTGAGTGGTGACGGGGAAATCACTATAAATCATAGTGGTTCTGGTGCGCTTAGGGCGCGGATTGACAACGGTAACGTCGACATTGCCACCAGGAATGAAGCCGATGCGACGGCGGTCATGGACGGAGGAAAGATTACTATTACTGGCGGTAATTTTAACGAGGGAGTTTCGGCGTTCACCAGTGGCTTTGGCAATGCGATTGCGAAAATGAGTGACGGCTTAGTCGTGACAGAGGCGGGCCGAGGCGAGACATTCGCGGTTAATGCATCTGTCCACAACAATAGGGCGGATTATGAAGGTCAGGCGGCGGCGTTAATGACTGGAGGTGAGATCCAGACGAGGAATTTTCAGGGGGTTGGTGTGCGGGCAACGACCCGTGCAACGACCCGTAACACCACCCAAGAGGCCGAGGCATTCGTGCATATGTCTGGCGGCAAAATCACCACATATGGGGAGGCGGTAGTGATAAATGGAGAGACAAAGAGCGGGTCCGCGCACGCTCTTTCGGCGGCGATGGCGAGCAACAAAGATAGTGTGGCCAAGGTAATGGCGTTAATGACCGGAGGTGAGATCGAGACGATCCGTAACAATTCATCCGGGGTTCGGGCGTTTAACAATGGCCTTGGCAATGCGACTGCGGAAATGGATGAAAAGGATGACCGCAACAGCACGATCACCACGCATGGAAACCAATCTCACGGGCTTCAGGCGTTCGCCATCCCCTCCGACAATCAGACCACCGCAGACGGGAGAGCGGCGGCTGCGGGGGTGGCTGAGGCAAAAATGAGTGCCGGGACGATCATCATTAACGGTCAAAATGCCCATGGGATGTATGCGCAGGCCAATGGCGTCCTTGGCACAGCGCTGGTGAGAATGGACGGCGGCAGTATCACCACGACTGCCGATAATGCTTCCGCGATTTATGCGCGGATTGATAACCAGAACCACACCAACAACTCCGACAATACAAACGGGGTGAAGGTGATAATGACGAGAGGGTCCATCCGGACGGAGAACCTCCCCGACGCCTTCCACGGCTCCCATGGGATTCACGTGGACACCAATGGTTCCGGCGACCTGACCGTGGACATGGAGGGTGGTTCAATCACCACGGTTGGGAAAAATTCTCACGGCATTTGGGCGGAATCGGAGGGCGCTAGCGATGCGGCGAACGAGTCGCGGGCGAAGGCGATTGTCAAGCTGGGGACGCATGCCAGGGTCGAGGCTAAAGGATCGGGCTCAGACGGGATTCTCGTTTCAGGGAATGTCGTGGATGGGGTTTTATTAGGCGCAAGAGGCTTTGACATAGACGTGGCCGGGTCTGTGACGGGTGGGTCAGGAGGAGGCGACGCCGCGATCCGAACGATATCCAGCGACCGCGGGACGATTGTCATCACCAGCACCGCCACGGTGGCTGCGTCCGCTGGGTCTGGCATTGCAATTCAGACCCATACGGCCGGATTTTCTGGTTCGGTGAAACCAGAGGACGATGGCACTGCGACTATTACTTCAGAAGGGACCATCATCGGCGATATTCGTCTTGATGCCGGTGACGATACCCTGATTGTGACAGATGGAAGCATCACCGGAGATGTTTATGGCAGTCAGGGCGACAATACCTTGAGTTTGGGAGGCCGCCGTTTCACTGGGGATATTCGTCTTGTGGGGGGTGACAATATCCTAGAGATAGAAGATGGCAGTTTCGCCGGTGGCATTTATGGCGGTGAGAGTGACGATACCGTCACGATTTTTGCCGCAAGCACCTATGACGGATCCCACGTTCTGGATGGTGGTGGAGGCAATAACGATCGGCTGACCTTGCATGGCAAGACCATCAGCAACACAACGGATAACTTCCTCAATTGGGAGAGCGTCACGCTGAATGCCACGACGCTGAGCCTGTCTGGGGTTACTACAGTGGATATGGATCTCTCGATCGACGCCGGGTCCGCGTTCCGCGCGTTCGGCGGGAAAGGGGGCATGACCATCGCAGGTCCTAAAGTGACCAATGAGGGCTCCGTGGTCTTCAGCGTGCAGGACGGGAGTACGGGGGATGAGATCAGAGTTGAGGGCGATTACACCGGTTCAGGAACAAGTCTCTTTGCGCTGGATGCGCGTATGGACGGCACGGGCAACGACAGACTTCACTTCACCGGCGACATGTCAGGCGATATGGAGGTGTTGATTGCCAGCGTGGGCAACGCCGGTGCCACGGGCGGACCACTTGAGATCTACGTGGTCTCTGTTGACGGCGAGGCTGATGATGCGACCTTCACCCTGATGGATGGCAACTATGTCATGGCGGACGGAGAGCATGGGGTAATCTCAGGTGCTCACCTCTACAGGCTGGCTGAGGTTGAGGTTGAGGCGCAGGATGGCGGCAGCAGCACTTGGTGGGCGTTGAGCGCGCGATCGGAGAGCGGTGAAGTCACCTATCAACCGTCAGCGCCGCTCTATGACAGCTATGGTGCCGCGCTGCTGGCGTTCAATGCGCCCTCTGGGCTGCACGAACGGGGCAGTTCGCAGGACTTCCGGAACCTGGCCTGGGGCGGCGCAGGGGCTGACACGCCGTCTGACGCGGCCGATCAAGATACGGGTTCGCCGCTGTGGATCCAGATGGGGACAGAGCAGCTCACCGCGTCGGAAGAGCACAGCACAACGGGGGCGGCACTTGAGAG
>NZ_JBKQXN010000018.1:0-745 GCF_046762905.1 Yoonia sp. R2-816
TCAATCTGACGGAGACGGGCGAGGGCCTGGTTGGAAGGCTGTCCTATGCCAGCCAGCTGTTCGACCGTGAGACGGCAGAGCGACTTGTGTCGATGTATGGTCGTGTCCTGGACGCTGTCGTTTCCTCGCCGGAAACGTTGATTGGCGATCTGCCGCTTCTGGACGGAGCGGAGCGCCGTCAGGTGGTCGAGAGCTTCAACGAGACGGCGGCGGACCATCCGCGGGACAAGACGGTTGTGGATCTGTTTGCCGCGCAGGCGGCGTCAGTGCCGGACACTATCGCGGTGGTCGATGGCGACCGGGAGCTGAGCTATGGCGATCTGGATGCGGCGTCGAGCCGTCTGGCACGGCATCTGATCGGGCTTGGTGTTGGTCCGGAGATGGTTGTGGGTGTGTGCCTGGAGCGCTCGGCGGAACTGATCGTGGCGCTCCTCGGCATCTGGAAGGCAGGCGGGGCGTATCTGCCGCTCGACCCGGACTATCCCGAAGAGCGGTTGGGCTTCATGCTCGAGGATGCCGGGGCGTCGGTGGTGCTGACGACTGCCGGGCGGCTGCCGGAAAGGCCGGATGGCGGTCTGTTGCTGGTGCTGGACGACCCGGCGACGGAGGCCGCGCTGGCCGGGCTGCCGGCAACGCCGGTCACAGGCGCCGAACGGTGGGCGCCGCTGAACCCGTCAAGCCTGGCCTACGTCATCTACACCTCCGGCTCCACAGGCACGCCCAAAGGCGTCATGGTCGGGCAAGG
>NZ_JBKQXN010000019.1:0-8623 GCF_046762905.1 Yoonia sp. R2-816
TATGGCACGCAGATGAATAGGACAGCTCTATCGAAGCATTGCTTATCGGTATTTTATTTCGGCAACCAATCCTGATTAACTGATTTTGTGAGCAACCTGCCCCCAGGCGTTCCCTTTTCCCTATGAGAGAAAGTCTGGGGGTCTTTTTCATATGATCTGCTGTTGGCTTGGACAAGCACACTCGTTGGAGGTGAGTATTGACGACTGAAATTTCCCCCTTTTTTCAACTTTGCCCCTCACACAAGTACTTCGGAATGACAAACGCGTACTTGGGCGGCCAGCACGCCCTTCGGTCGCGCCATGTCTCGGTTCGGGGTGGTCGTTTAACCAGGTTCAAGGGTCAAATGGCGGACAGCGCACCAAGCCTTTCGATGGTGGCGTCAGCCACAGTGCAGGGGATAAATGCAGAGCAGGGCCATGGGTTCCTGGTGAATGTGACGGACATATTGGCACCCGTGCAGCGTTCAGCGGAACTACGGCGCACCTATGTAGAAAAGGGCTGCTGACGGTGCTGGGTCCATTTGAAGTACCATCCGTGGGGCGGGCGCTCGTGTCAAAGCAGGCCTCCGATTGGTTCAAGAGCTCTGTAGCGGAGTTGATCACGAAAGACCCGGTCACGGCAGAACAGGAAGCATTCTGGCTTTATATGATCATGAAGCAAAGAGCGAAGACTGGAGAGTTAGTGCAAGGGCAGCAGATTGATCGGCCGTTTTGAAGCGGACCCAAACCGCTGGTGCATGATGAACAGAATGGGCAGCGGGGAGCGGTTTGGGCCGCGATGTCGTAGATATCGAACCATTTTCACCGGAAGAGTCCGAGATGGTGGCACAAGAGCGGGCAGACCTTTGGGCACAAGCGTATGGTTTCAAAGACGCCGAAGACATGAAGGCTGAAGGCGAAAGAATGGAACGAGAGTACCGTGCGCAGATGGTTGGCAAACACGCAAGCGATGACGGCTGCAACTAAACTGAAGATTTTGGAGACAATGATGCTAACCGTCACGAGGCGACAGGTACTGGAACAAAGCAGGGAAAGGACGTTCGTAGCGCATGTCATCCGGATCCCTTTAAACGCGGCAACTGGGGCGCATAATGTGAATTAGTCTCGATGTGATCTGACACCGTCCCCATTCCAGCTCGCTGGGAAGGGGGCGGTGTCAGATCACCTCAGGAAGTATTGAAATTGCTATAAATGTTCTGGACCCGTTCGACTTCGTGATCAGTAAGGGCTGCAAATTCCTTGCCGCGTGCTCTCGCAGAGAGCTGGCCGTTATTCTGCTGCAAGAAACGGAACAAAAGATCGACGGTGCGCGTGGGCATGTCGAACATGTCGTCTATCGCTGCGCGGAACTGGTCGTAGCGACGGAGGAATTCTGTTTCATAGGGGAGGTCAACTTCGATCGTTTTTTGGACGCAGCTGTAGAGAAACGCAGCATGTGGGGTGGCATCAAAGAAGCGGTAAAAGTCGCCTGTTTCATTTGTGACTTCGACATTGAATTTTTCAGTTGGGTTCCATTCGATGAACGGCAGCAGCCGTGCTGAATAACTTTCGAGAACAGCACGATAGTCATCGATCCGTTCAAGGATTGCTGACGATATCGGGAATACGACACCTGGCGGATTGAACCCGCGCTCGGCCAAAACATGGTGGAAGATGTATCGGTGCAGACGCCCGTTCCCGTCTTCAAACGGATGAATGTAGACAAAGCCAAACGCGAGCACAGCAGAGGCAATCACTGGATCGAGGGTCTGTCCACTCGTGCGGTCAAACGCGACCATGCCGGCAATCAAGTCGTCCAAATCTTCATGCCTGGCGCTTATGTGATCCGGGAGAGGCATCTGGCTTTCGCGATCATGCGATCCAACAAAGCCGCCTTCCTTTCGAAAGCCCAATTTTATGAAACGGTCATCTCCAATGACAATCTGTTGGAGACGGAGCAGTTCGTCTTGATCAAGGGCCTGTCGGCCTGCCTCGCCAATGGCGCGGCCCCAACGTTGAATACGATCTTGGGGGGGGCGTTCGCCTTCAATGGCGTAACTGGATCGAGAGTCCTTCAGTAGCAAAAATGCGGCTGTACGCGCCAAAAGATCACGGGGCACTTCGTCGACGATCTGTTGGGCTCTACGCGCAAGGTCCATCGCGCAGAAAGCTTCAAGCTCCGGCGTGCGAAACACCAGAGGACAGAAGTCTGGTGTCCCGGGCAGATTGTTCTTTATCCGATGCCGTGACGAGTTTGACTCAGGCGATCCGTATTGAAGACGGTTGTCCAGCACTTGGACGTAGCGTCCGCCAGTTGCGTCTTCCAGCCGGATCTGCGTTTGGAAGAGCCATTCATAGATAAACCAAATCCTCCGTGCATAACTTCCATTGGGTTCATCACTGACCCACGCGATGATTGGTTCATCGCCAACAGCCTCAAACAAACGTTTGAGGATAGCGAGATCGAGCCCTTCATATTTTAGGGCGAATGTCAGATGACCACGTAGTGAAGCCTGAGGCTCATGGCGCGGTGTCATGATGCGCCATTCATCCGTAATCACGATGCGGTGCCGTTCTCCGATCACCGAGAGTTGGTGTGGGACAGGGACTGCGAGGGAATAGGCGTCAATAAGCGCACCATAGCCTGCGGGAATAGCGTTCTCTGGTAGTTTTCGTTGGTGAATTGTGTTTACGGGTCCTGAAAAGTGAACCTCTGCCGTCTGAGCGCTGATTTTCGTTTCTCCTACGTGAATATCGTTACCAAGGAAAAGTAGTCCTGAAAAACGTTCCTAACACATGAAATATGTTTCTAAAACAGAAAAATCGTGAAAAGGGTTTCTTCGAAGGGAATGCCAATGACATCACTATACACCCGCATGCGCACCCATGGGACACTGACCGAGACACCGGACGAGATTCCAGACGCGGTTTTTGCACTCCCATCCACTCTGAACTGGATGCGCGCGGAAGCCATACTGGTCTCAGACTGCGCATTGGATATTAGTGCGGCCCAAGCATTTTATGGACGGGTTCAGCGTAAGGAGTTGAGCGAGCGCCAATTGAACTCGGTATTCGAGCAATTGCTTTTCTCGCTGCACCAGATCGCAGCTCTTCGCGGTATGGCTGCAGTGCCGAACAAGGCCGACGTTGCACGTGTTGGTATTGTGACATGGTACTACGGTGTCTACGGCGCAGCCTCTGCAATGATCGCCGCAGCCGACGGATCATTCCCAGAGACTCACACGTCGACGGCCCGCCAATGGGACAGACAAATCGTCGAAGCAAAGTTGGCAATGGCACCCTTCAGCGACCGGCTCGGCAGCCTCGTCAAATCTGATGTGGAGCACGATCTAACAGGGCCTCGATCCCGTGGTAGTCACTCACTCAATTCTGTACCCAAGACTCCAGAACAGGCGTGGGGCTGTCACGCAGAGTATTTGTCGGGCACTGCGTCTTGGGAGCAATGGAACCTTGAGCAACAAGTTAGAAATTCGCGCGAATTCAAGGCTTTGGGAGTAGAAAATTTTCGCACTAAAGCAGCACGCGCGCTACGGGACGATGCCTTTGGTAGAAAGAGCATATGCTTCCTGCATGAAGCCTCCAGATATCGGGGAAAAGCAAACTATCGTGATGCAATCTACCTCGCTTATGGCAAGGCGGTTCCAAAACTCGCTGATGATTTCATCGATAACCTAACTTGAATTAGTCTCGATGTGATCTGACACCGCCCCCTTCTCAGCAAGCTGAAATGGGGACGGCACATCTCTTGAGTGAGATGATGGTTGTCCGTTTTGATGGAGGTGCAAACCGAACCATCAAAGGAAACCACAATGTTGAATACTACTGACAAAATTATCAAACACAAAACCGGCCTGCTGAACCTGGCCGAAGAATTGGGCAACGTGTCAAAGGCCTGCCAGGTGATGGGTCGCGGTTGATCACTGGGGCTGCTTGATCCCCCATTCGGGAGGCGATTCTGGGACACAGAGGTTGACGCATTGTCCGAATGACACAGGGCTCGCGAGGTAACGCGTGGGCCTTTTTTCGCGATGCGTTGCTCCACATAACGATAGATCGCCGGGGCGCCCTGGCCCTTGACGACCTTGCGCCAAAGCTTGATCAGCCTAATACAGCGCATTAATGGAAGACTCATAATGCAAAGCTGCGGGCCGCTTAAGCCCGCAGGACATGGAATAAGGATGCTAGACCATGGCCCGACCAATCACCAAAGCCGACCTCGTCGCCGATATTGCCGCTCACAGCGAAGTCAGTAAAGCGGAGGCGGCCGCCGCACTGGATGCTGTCGCTGCTGTTATTACAACACACCTTGTCGCCGGGAATGCCGTCACATTGCCCGGCGTTGCCAAGTTCGAAACCCGTGAGCGCCCTGCACGCCAGGTTCGCAATGTCTCTACTGGCGCGATGATCGACAAAGAGGCAGATCGCGCGGTGAAGATCTCTGCGTTGACCGGCATCAAGAGCGCCGTCAATAACGCCTGATATGGCGAACAGATGACATCAGCCGTGCAAGTGCCGACGGTGAGGTCCAGGAGTGACTAAAGTCCTTCAGGATCAGTTATACATGCTTGGATATCAGGGCCGCGTTTTGCCACGTATGTTACGTCGCCTCTTCGTGCGTAGCGATCTTCACCGGGCTTGGTTGTGCGGGTTTCACGGTCGTTTTGAAGAGGACGGCCTGTTGTATGGCCCCGCATGGCCTTACCGCCCTGTCTTTACATCGCGGTACGGAATAATGCCGTTCAGCAAAGGAGAAGGGCGGCTTTGGGAGGTTCAGAAACTGATCAAGGAGAAAGATCGTGAAAATCTGGACAATCCGAACAGATGACAACTGCAGTGACCAGCTGACGGTTTTTACCTATGAGGTGGCGGCAGACCAAGCCGCACTCACATGGTGCCAAGCACATTGGCTCAAAGAAGAACCATGCCCAGATGATTGGCAATCAGCGTATGACCAAATCGGTGACTGCGAAGACTTCATGTCATGTGACGAGCATGAACTCGACGACACCAATGCGATTCAGACAGTGATCATCAGCGCCAAGGCCCAGCTGAATGACCTGATAGAACAAATCACACAGATGCGCGTCATGTTCAGAGACGATGATGGCCGCATTCAACAGGCGATCGATGATGCCGAAAGCTGGCCCAAGGTGAGCGAAACCGCCGCCTGATTTCACCAAATCGAAAAACCAAATGACCTGATCAATGGCGAACAAAAGCCTGATCAGCACTGAGGCGTTGCGCATCCGCGTGACGCCATTTTTGCACCCGAAAGGACAATACCGATGAACACCTATGAAGCAAAACAAGCCCTTCGCAAGCAACGCCTCTTGGACGCTGCGGACAGGCGGGACGCAGCATGAACAAGGAACCATTTGAACCGATCAAAATTGATATGACCCTTGACGACTGGCGTGCCGAGGACGGCTCCATCGCAGACAACCCAATCTCCACGAAGGTCTCTCTTTGGCACAATCGGATTGACCTGTTCTTTGAAGACGGGCGCGCAATCTGGATTGAACAAAAGGACGGCGTAATCTGCGTTCACGGATATCTGTCCGAAGCCACGGGCCACGTTGAACCTGCAAATCTCTACATCGAGCGGACGAAATTCAAAGTCAGCGCCGATCTTCCCGATGCGATTTACGAACACACGATTGAACCGGAGGTACTAGATAAACCGGAACCAACATCAACACGGTAGTTTTTCGCGAGCGCCTTAACATCCTGTTTGAAACACTCTTTGTGCCGCACCTTTGCTGGAATAGATCATAAGACGGACTTCAGATGAAAGTGACCCGACTTTCAACACATTGGGGCGCAGTTCTGAGCCTTCAGCTCGCAACCGCGCCCTAGTCGGTCGCCCCAGGGTTCGGTGATCTGTCCAATGGGTGACGGTCCCTTTGGCATCGGATCTTTGATCCGATTTTTTTATTTGTCCTTTGGGGTTCGGGCGAGCCGAACGCCACTGCAGGACGTTGGCGGTAGGGATACCGCCGGATTTAAGCGAATTAGACAGACCCGTGTTGTCGGCTTTGCCGCCTGCCCGCGCCAGTCCATCGAATTCGCTCAAATCCTCCTAATCCTTCCTTTCATCGCATTCAGGTTTTCAGGAGCAGGCGCATTCGCGCTGTCCAAAAAACCCGAACCATTTGGGGAGCAATCCCAAAGGTCACACCACGAAGGAAACGAAAAACATGGCGACTATGACAGACAACCGCACAGAGGTCATTGCAGCACAGAACGACAAAGTGCGCGCAGTGCTGAACAGCGGGCTTGGATTTTTAGGGTGCGCAGAAGGTGGCGTGAAATTCAAACTGGTTTGGACCCCGGGAATTGATGAAGCGTTCATGCAAACCGGACGCGCCAAGACAGTGTTGAGCGCTGTTGCAGATTTTGACGATTTTACAGAGGACAATAACCCACATGGAGAGCGCGAATTTGCGGCGTTGGATATTGAAGGGACACGTATCTTTTTCAAGATCGATTACTACAATCTGACGCTGGACGGTGGTTCGGAAGACCCTGCCGACACAGCCCAAACCATGCGCGTTCTCACCCTTATGTTGCCAGCCGAATACTGAGTTCGACCCCCCGAAAGGGGTGCGCCGTAGGCGCAGGCCGCACGGATCGATGCGTGGTTGGCCGAAGGCATAGCAAAAGACCAAAGAGCGGGGGCGCTTGTGCGCCCTGCTTTCTTCCCTTGGAGAACTGAACATGCGTTTCAAACCTTGGGCACGCCATCCCTTCACAGACACCTCTCGTAAGCGTGCCGCGCTAAGACGGAAGCAGCGTTTGGAGCGCGAAGCCTTTCCGCTCTTCGCCGCGCAGATTGCCGAGACGCAACCGAACGAAGATGCCGTCATGCAGGACCGTGCAGAAAAATGGGCGGTGCAAGAGGTCCGCGACCGCAATCGCCGCGCAGCGCAATGGCACAAGGCCCGGCAGCGTCTGGACGCTTTGCCAGCAACGCAGCGACGTACCCTCAAAAAGGCATGGGATTGCGCGCCATACCCGGCTGATCCGGTCTACCTTCTGGACTTCCTACACAGTTATGCCGTGGGCCGGTTCGGCCTTAACTCTCTGCCGTTCTCCCTCACGCGAACGGACCCGCATGGCAGACAGATCGATAGATTTGGCGCGCAAGGCGATGGTCGCGGATGCTTTGACCCCTCACGGCATCGATGAAACCGCATCACGGGCGGCTCAAACATCCCGCGCTACCGATCGATACAGCGCAAGATCATCTCAATAGATTGCCTCGTGGTGAAGGAACACCTTCGTCCCGCTCGGGCGGGATACTTTTTACCACTTGATAGCAAATATACAAATTGAGATCAGAAAACCTTGCAATGCTATCATTCTTATAATATGCTCTCACTGTCAATGCAGGAGTAAAACAATGGGTTCGATCTCTCTTAGAAATCTCGATGAGGACGTGCATCGCCGCGTTAAGTCAGAGGCCAGAATTCGCGGCGTCAGCACCGAAGAAGCAGCACGTCAGTTGCTCGATGAGGCAACTCGCCCCGTAGAAAACGTATCTGCGGTCATTGCAGAATTTGTGAAAGCGCGGAATGTTGAATTTCCGGAATTTGAACGTAGCAACAACCCGATTGATGGGGCCGTTTTTGAATGATCATCCTCGATACCAATGTTATCTCTGAGATCATGAAGCCCCACCCTGAGCAGGCAGTTGTGGAATGGCTGGATGCACAGAATTTACGTTCACTTCATGTTACGTCCATCAATCTGATGGAGTTGCGTTTCGGTGTTCACAAGCTGCCAGAAGGCAAGCGGAAAAAAGCCTTGTGGGAAGTACTTGAGTTTACATTGGCCAAGTTGTTTGCAGGTCGTATGTTGAGCTTCGATCAAAGCGCAGCAAAAGCAACGGCGGCTCTCGCCGCTGAAACTTTTCAACGCGGCATAAATTTGGGTGCTGCGGACATGCAAATTGCGGGCATTGCACAGGTGAACGGTTTCGCCGTGGCCAGTCGCGATGCGCGCCCGTTTACTGAAGCTGGCGTAACTTTGATCGATCCATGGGACGCAAGGCGCTGAACGGTGTTTACGCCCCGATCGTCGTGGTTGCAGTCCGTAAGCGGGTTGAAACTTCTTAAATCAAAGGCACGAGGGGCACATCACAGGCCGCCAAAGCAGTCATCAGGGAAAACATCAGGAATAGTCGTAACATGGTTCTGGCCTTCATTAGGGAAGTGGTTGTTCTTGGAGGCGTGCGTAGCGCATCGCAGTCGATATGTCGATTTTGGTAGGCGGCTGGCGGCAAGCCCAAGTCACGGCATCTGCGTGGGGTAGGTTGAGAAGTCTTTCATCTACCGGCTTGAGCGATACCTTCAGCACAACATGCAACGCACCACTGAGTTGATATCATGGAGGGGGACGCGTTATGGCCCCTTCCTCATTTTCATAGTTGCTGCGCTACCTTGAAAGTATTGTCAGGCCCCCCTGCGCCGGGCGCGTCCCGCATTCGCGCAAGCGCGAACTGATTGCATCAGACTGCTTGTCGGCAGCACGCGAATGATGGCGCGACGCATGCTCGCGGCGGCTTAGTTTTGGTCTGATGTACAAAGGGCCGTCACCACCCAAACACGCTGGCGTATCAATA
>NZ_JBKQXN010000020.1:0-1101 GCF_046762905.1 Yoonia sp. R2-816
CCTTCCTCAATCAATCGTGCAAAACGATCTCGCAATTCCATCGGCAACGGTGCTGGCATGATCAATCCTCCCAAAAAGGGTGAACCACAGATCATGTCTCAGGGGAATCCTGCCGACTCAAACTTTTATCGAAATGCTTTAATGGTTTGGAAACGATCTATGAATACCGACGTGGATCGAATCTAACTACAGGTCAATCTGCTGATCCAACAGCTCCCCTCATTTTTCAATTAGGTCCCAACCTAATGTCGAAAAATGATATTGGCGGCGGAGATGACCGCTTCATGCGAACTTTTCCATTTACAATGCAACTTCGGAAATCCAAACGCATCGTGCCTGGGCTGCCGAGAAAATGCCCCCACGCTCTCTCTCTGTTAGGCAAAAGGAAGCGCCTAACGTACCATCGGATCTGACCGTATCCTTTAGTGAGCGCAGAAATTCCATAAACACCGGCAGTTCTACTTGATGTTTATTGCCGGCCACGTTGCGATAACGAGAAAATCCCTTATGCGGTCCATACGGTGCGGGGAACGCGGCCCACTCACCAGCCAGTTCATGAGCGAAATCTTCAAGGCTCAAGGACCCATTCAGGAACAGCGGCCATCCACGTCTGTAGAGCAGCGCCAGGCCAAACATATCTTGAGTTGCCCGATTGAATAAGACTTCACAGCCGAGGCCAAGGGCTTCAAGTGTCTCGCGGTAGGTTCCTCCTACGATCTGGTAGGCGCCTATAGCGGTGGATTCCTGAACTTGTCTGGCCTGCAGCTGCCAGTCTCTTACCTCGCAAACCGTCATCTGAGTGGGCGCGCGGGGCAGAGGGTGCTTGTTCTTGTTCCAAACAGCATCATACCCTTTTGCCGGTGCCTCGTATTTGTGAATGAAACTGACGATCTCATCTTCGAGAGATCCAGACGCGAAGGAAGTTGGTATTTCGCGGAGAAGGGCAGGGGGCCTCGGGAAGAGCTATGCCCGAAAGTTGGTGACGGCGTGATTAGGCGGCATGGTTAAGTTGTTTGATCCCGTCTTTGAATTCAATCCCTTCGATGATCTCGGGCATGCGGTTTGCGCCGTCGAGCTTCCGCCATTTGGTCTGGGCTGACA
>NZ_JBKQXN010000021.1:0-1520 GCF_046762905.1 Yoonia sp. R2-816
AACCTTCAAATACAATTCCACGGTGAATATCCCCATGCCCTCCCATCAAATGAAAGGGCAAAAGTGGCCGACTTTTACGCCGCCCGCGACAACACAACGCCGCCGCTACCGTGGCCGAGTATTGCTCCGCCGATTACACACCGCAGCACTCGCCAATACCAAAAGGCCCGGCGCAATGCTCGCCACCTGACCCTTGAACTTGGTCAAACGACCACCCCGAACCAAGACGTTGCGCGGGTGAAGGGCGGGTTGGATATCGAAGTTCTCATTTGTCATACTGAAACTCTCCTGTGAGGGGCATCGCCAACGTGTTTGAACAGGATCGGGAAAAACCCTGCCCGTCAGGCCCAACCAGATTGCAAGTAACAGTCTGAATTTATTGCGGATATTGGCGATTTTTTTACCGAACATTCAGGGCGGCCAATCAATTCACTTTTCACCCAACAATAGGACCCGCTTGCTGTATTGAGAAATACTCTGATTCTATACTTGAATAGATATCAGCTATGGCGGAACCAGCACCCGCCAGGCTTTAACTTTGTCAATACGGACTAGAGCTTCGATACGTTCAGTTTGGCTAGCAGCCACAAACCTGAAACAATCTAAGCAATCAATATCAGAATATACTAAACGACTACCGACTGTCGTCGGTAGGATTGGCGATATGCTGTTCCAGGTACTGAAGTACGATGTCTTCGGTGATGGCCCCGTTGGTGGTTGAAAAGTACCCGCGTCCCCAAAAATGCCTGCCCCAGTACCGCTTTTTGATCTGCGGGAAATCCTGCTGGATTTTGTGGGACGACCTGCCCTTCATCAGGCGCATCAGATCGCTGATCGCCAGTTTCGGCGGGACCGACACGAACATATGAACGTGATCGCTCGACAAAACGCCCTTGATGATCTCGACGCCGTTCTGCGCACAAACCTGGCGGCAGATATCACGGACCCGCAAGCGTAACGGCCCTTGCAGAACCTTGAACCGGTATTTCGTCGACCAGACCAAGTGATATCTATGATAGTAAACGCAATGCTTGCCGGTCGAATATTGCATGATCGGATGATTGAGTATTGGACGATCCCTGAAACCTAGGGCCTCGCGATGGAAAGTGCCAAGCAGCTTTATCCAGAGAACGAAAATCCAACCCACCCTGAGATCATTGCCCTCGATCAGGAGCCAGTTGAGTTGCGAGATTTCTACGAGGCTCTGGACGCCCGCGATGCACCAATGAAGACGCTCTCCTGCCCCCTGCCCTGCGCACCCACTCAGACTAAGGTCTGCAAGAGTTGAACTGATCTGTCTGTCAGTGGATTTAGTCATGATGTGAACTGACACCATCCACTTCGCCCTCGCCGTTCAGCCCAGCGACTGCCAACATGATACTAAAGCGTTTCGAATTTAGTTTGAGACATATCCGGCAGCCTTGAAGTAGTTCCAACACTCTGTTGGGTCGTAGAGATCGCAGATTGATCCGATTGCCTCGAAGACCTCTGTGAATGTTCTGGCTCCGATGCGTCGCAGA
>NZ_JBKQXN010000022.1:0-675 GCF_046762905.1 Yoonia sp. R2-816
CATCATGCACCAGCGGTTTGGGCCCGCTTCAAAACGGCCGATCAATCTGCTGTCCCAGCTCCAAGTCTGTAGCATTCGCTCTTTGCTTCATGATCATGTAAAGCCAGAAGGCTTCCTGTTGTGCTGCGACCGGGTCCTTCGTGATCAACTCCGCTACAGAGCTCTTGAGCCAATTGGAGGCATGCTTCGATACGAGCACTCGTCCCACGGATGGCACTTCAAAAGGACCCAGCACCGTTAACAGCCCTTCTCTACATAGGCGCGTAGCGACTTCGCTGAACGCTGCACTGTGGCTGACGCCACCATCGAAAGGCTTGGTGCGCTGTCCGCCATTTGCCCCTTGAACCTGGTTAAACGACCACCCCGAACTAAAACGTCGGACGGACGAAAGACTGGCAGGGTGTCCAAGGGTTCGTTTGTCATTCTGAAATACTCCTGTGGGGGCCAAAGTTGAAACAGGGGGAAATTGCAGCCGCCAATACTCATTTCCAACGAGCGCGCTTGTCCAAACCAACAGCAGATCATATGAGAAAGCCCCCA
Source organism: Yoonia sp. R2-816 (assembly GCF_046762905.1). Taxonomy (NCBI): domain Bacteria; kingdom Pseudomonadati; phylum Pseudomonadota; class Alphaproteobacteria; order Rhodobacterales; family Paracoccaceae; genus Yoonia; species Yoonia sp. R2-816. The sequence goes on from NZ_JBKQXN010000022.1 coordinate 541, forward strand.
GACTTTCTCTCATAGGGAAAAGGGAACGCCTGGGGGCAGGTTGCTCACAAAATCAGTTAATCAGGATTGGTTGCCGAAATAAAATACCGATAAGCAATGCTTCGATAGAGCTGTCCTATTCATCTGCGTGCCATA
>NZ_JBKQXN010000023.1:0-282 GCF_046762905.1 Yoonia sp. R2-816
TGTCAATCCGGATCGTAAGATCGTCAATGGCAGTGAGCAGCTCCTCACACTCCTCCCGAACCAAAGCAAGCAAGCCGTTGTCGGCCTGTTGCAGGAACGCTGCGATCTTCTTCATCTGATGGACGCCGGTCGGAAAGACCCGGCCCTGTTCATAAAGAACGGATCGCAGCGCATTGATCTGTTCAGTGCGCTGGCGCACCAGACGGTCGCGTGAACGGAACACAGCGCCCCGGGCGATTTGCGCGTTGCTTTTGGGTTCCACAAACCGCATCTCCGGGCGCT
>NZ_JBKQXN010000024.1:0-1729 GCF_046762905.1 Yoonia sp. R2-816
GTCATTGCCAAGAAGTGTGGCGGTATCAATCGAGGTGACGACATCTTCTGTGATCGGATTGGGGTTTTGAGCAACGCCATTCGCATCAAAAACGCGGGCCTGGATGGCGGCACCCGAGTCATCGCCTTGCTGCCCGTCGCCAGACTCCCAGGTGACGACGAAACCGCCATTGACAAGCGCTATCACACTCGCGTCGCCTTGAAAGTCATGGGTGATTTCATTGACCAGGAACTCACTGACGATTTCAACACCATTCGCATCAAAAATACGGGCCTTGACGGCATACCCATCATCACCTTGCTGCCCGTCTTTAGACGTCCAGGTGACAACAAAATGGCCATTGGCGAGCGCCGTCACACCTGGATCACTTTGAATGCCATTGGTAAATTCATTGACTTGGAACTCGCTGACGATCTCAACGCCATTCGCATCAAAAATACCGGCCTTGATAGCAGGACTGGACGTATCGCCCTGCTGCTGGTCCCAGGACGTCCAGGTGACGACAAAATGGCCATCGGCGAGCGCTGTCACGCTCGGGTTTGTTTGTTCGCCATTGGTAAACTCATTGACCACGAATTCACTGACGACCTCATTTCCATCCGCGTCTAAAACACGCGCCTTGATGGCGGTATAAGACGTATCGCCCTGTTGCTGGTCCCAGGAGTGCCAGGTGACGACGAAATGGCCATTGGTGAGGGCTGTAACGCTCGGGTTCCATTGAGCGTCATCGGTAAACTCATTCACCAGGAATTCACTGACGATCTCAACGCCATTTTCATCGAAAATACGGGCCTTGATGGCAGAGTAGGAAGCATCCCCTTGCTGCTGGTCCCAGGACTGCCAGGTGACGACGAAATGGCCGTCAGCGAGGGCCGTAACACTCGGGAGCCTTTGAGGGCCATCGGTGAACTCATTAACGAGAAACTCGCTGACGATCTCAACACCATTCTCATCAAAAATACGGGCCATGATGGCAGAACTGGACATATCGCCCTGCTGCCCGTCATCAGACTGCCAGGTGACGACGAAATGACCATTGGTGAGGGCTGTTACACTTGGTCTGGTTTGCACGTCATCGGTAAACTCATTCACCAGGAATTCACTGACGATCTCGACACCATTCTCATTGAGAATACGGGCCTTGATAGCCGCACCGGACGTATCGCCCTGCTGCCCGTCATCAGAATGCCAGGTCACAACGAAATGGCCATTGGCGAGGGCTGCAACGCTCGGGTGGAGTTGCGAACTATTGGTGAATTCGTTGACGCGGAATTCACCTGTGCCAACAATATCATCAAGCGCGACAGGTGCATCGTTCACAGGGGTAATCTCAAGCGCAAAGGCATCGCTTGTCGAAAGTGAGCCGTCGCTGGCCGTCACCCTTATGCTCAATACTCCATTGAAGTCCTGTGGCGGTGTGCCCGAGAAACTCTCCGCAACCGCATCAAACACCAACCAGTCCGGCAGGGCCGCACCATTAATTAGCGTCGCGCTTAAGGTCAGCGCATCGCCATCCACATCCGTGAACGCATTCGCTGGCAGGGCAAAGCTCACAGCTTCATCTTCCGCTGAAGACTGATTGGGCAATAAAGTTGTCAAAACAGGTGCGTTGTTCATAACGGTCATTTCTTTATCCAATTCAAGATGGTGAGCTGTTGGCGTTGGTTTCGTGCGAGTCCAGAAGTCGCGGGCGAAGAGCGGAAACTCGACGTTACTTTCCGAAGCTTTG
>NZ_JBKQXN010000025.1:0-11616 GCF_046762905.1 Yoonia sp. R2-816
GATTTTGCTTGTCATCAACACCCTGATGACAGGGTGATATGATGAAGGCCGACGATTTTCTGAATTGGATGGAAAAAGCGAAATGCAGCAGCGCAATCGACGTTGTGCGTGTTTTAGGTGTTGGCCGAAACCAAGCCCAGCAATGGGTTGCCAGTGCAAAGGCCGGTGATGATGTCGAAGTCAAACTGACCGTTGCGCTGGCAATGAGTGCGCGCGCGCATCAGCTCAACCGCTGGCCTGATTGATGCCAACCTGAACAGGAGGCACGCCATGACACAAGGAAAAACGGACATGGTAAATAAAGACATCCAAATGTTTTGCATGAGCGATATCCTCGAACTCGAAGAAACCGCAATTGGTACAGATTGCGAATGCCCCAAATGCCTGCAAAGAGCAAAGCACGTCAGCTGGGAGAAAGCTGAGGGTGGAGCCGTTAATCGCTATTGGCGGATGTTCTGCGTCCATTGCGGTCACGTGGATACGAACGACATCCGCTGAACCAACGGTCAGGGCTACAAGCCCTGACCATTTCGTGATGCGGCTGCGTGGCGCGCGTTGACCGGTCACCCGTCATTCTCGCCATCAAGATTCGCCTGCGCGATCCTTTGGCTCCGAAGCGGCTGACCTGCGGCAGGCAACCGGTCTTTGTGTCCAGCGCCCGCGCCTCAAGGATACTCGGTATTTTCGGCGAGGATAGGGCGATCCAGTGGGATCGGCCCGCTGTCCTGATAAAGAGGCCGCAAGCGGCCACGATCTTTATTTGGCCCCCCCAAAGGGGGGCCGGTGCGCTCCCTCACCTCGGGCATCAAAGCAAGCACGCGACAGGGGGCACTAATGTCATGAGGTCTCTTGTGGTGGTTGAGGTGATGCCGTCGATACCCCATCTTCCCGACCGGCTTCCAAACGCTGCCGATCCATTTTCATCAGCGTGAGAAGAGGATGTTCCTCATGAGCGGGTTCTTCATCCGATGTCCTGATCGACTGGTTGCGCAGTTGCGCAATGTGACGCGCCAGCTCGGCCCTTGCGTCCTGAGATTCATCTAACGCTGCCTTGATCTCGGAGATCTTTTCCAAGGCGGCGTCCCGATCTTCCTGAACCCGAGAAAGCTGTGCCGCCACCTCACGATGCTTGTCCTGATAGCGCTCCAGATCATTTGAAAGTCGAACGTGCTCTTGCTTGTATGCCGCGATGGAATCCTTCTGATCTGCGACTGTGGTGCGCAGTCTTGTGATCGCCTCGGTCGCATCGCCATGTTCGCGCTGTAGCTTCTTATGCGCGACATCGAGGTTGCGATTTTGAAGCCGAAGCTGGTCATAATCTTGTCGTAGCAGCGCCGCCGGACTTGGTTCCTTTGCGGACCGCACCCAACGTGTCGGCATGGGCATGGCTTGAGACCGCCCGATGAGAATGTACAGGGCGGTCAACACCAGAGCCGTGTTCGCTAAAACACTCAGGATCAGGAAAGCAGAGATAAAGCGGCGCGCGCCGTTGCTGGAAACGAGCTGTGCAGTTTCCCAGGCAGGTGTTGTGAGGGACCATGAAAGATTTGGATCGATCAACGCCACAAGAGTGTTCAAACTGGGCGGGTGGATCAGGCAGAAGACGGCCAACACGGTGCCGACAATTGCACTGTCGATAATGCGCTCCGGCTGAACCGCGGCGTTTTCATCGGCAAAAAGGCTGCTGATTGCATTGTAGATGCTTGCTGCGAGCATCCAGTACACGATGCCAAGAACGCAAAGATTCATATAGTGAAGCACAGGATTGAAGGCGGCCGCCCAAAGGCCACCCTGAAGACCTAACGTGATAAGGATTGCATAGAATGCTGCTGCAACGGCCGCCCGAAAGATGTCTGGAACAGTTTGCAAGGCACGACCCCTTTTCAGATTAGCCAGCGGCGGAGGCGTGCGCGAAATCTACAGCGGCTTTGCCTATGGCTTTCACCACCGCGTGAGCATTGTCCTTGGCATTCTGGAGGACCTGGCTGTTGGTGGTGGTGTCCAGGTCATGTAGAAGCCGCCCTTCCGTAAACATGGCAACATATGGCGACTTGGTCAGAACGGGTGGATCTATCCATGTTGCTCCGGTGTCGGCCAACGCCTTCTTGACGGCACGTTGGGCCTTGCTTTCGATCACGGCGTCGACCTGACTCGGAACGATCACAGATGGAATTGGGCGGCCTCTTGCCTGAGAGGCGACGGCGACGAAATCCTGAATCTTGAGTGCCTCAGCCACATCCAGCTCGCTCCATTTCATCGGTATGACCACAACAGAAGACTGCTGCACGGCAAGCCCCGTGAGCATATTCCGGGTTCCCTCTGTGTCGATCAAAACAAAACTTCTGCTGTCCTTGAGGCCCTGAAGCGCGTCGGTCAGCTCGCGTCCCGACTTATCTGTGGCGTCCAGAACGGTCACGGCATCAGGCAGCCTGTTTTTTGCCGCCCATCTCATGAGTGGCGTGTTTTTGTCGGTATCGATGAGGACGACAGTGCCGCCGTTCTTGACGATCTCACCGGCAATGATTGCGGTGAGAGTTGTTTTACCGCAGCCACCTTTGGTGCTGGCTAAGGTCCAGACTGTCGCCATTTAAAGCTCTCCCTTTTTGTCCGCCGCTTCGAGAAGCTTGAAGGCCTCAGTCAGGGTCCGGTTCATGGTCCAATCGTGGCGTAATGCGATGTCATAGAATCCCGCGGCAGTCTCCTTGAGGATGGAGTGATTGAACGGCACATTGGAAACGCCACGCTTTCGACGCGCCCCAAAGCCGACTGGCGGCTCGGTGGTCGCACGAGGGTCGGCCGTCCCTTTTCCGACAAGATCATCCGCGGCCTGCAGGGATTGCAAGAACTCGTTGTCTTCTGACGTTGACATGGTGTCGCCTCGTAGAGCCAAGTGAATAGATGTGTGGGCCATGTTACTTGCATGTTCCTTGGAAACAGAACGTCTCTAACATGTCACTCGCTTGTACCCAGATTGTTACCAGTGACGAAAAGCTACATGCAAGTAACTGTTTAGTTGCATGGTCCTTGCATGTAGCTTTGTAATTGCAAGGTACTTGCATGTCACTTGGTTACTACATGGTCCTTGCATGTAACATGCCTTCTACATGTGACGGCCAAGGAAGAAAGCATGTGCCTTTGTGCATACTTGTTACATGCAAGTACCTTGCTGTGTGCTTGTTACAAGCATGTACCAAGGCGCATATCGACCTGCCGGGCTGGTTTGCGCGGGTTGCCGCACGCAAACGCGCGTCTGGCCCGCCCTGTGAGCCACGAAGGGCCCCCTACCCGGCCATGCGACTATCGTGCCGTATGGCCCTCCTATCGCCTGTGGTGCGCTATTTGAGGCCGCACATCCCTATCGCCGAAACCTGCGACATCAGCGCATCTCCCCTTTCTCTGCAGTTCTCTGCCGTAGCCCGAGTATTCGGGCGGGCCTCAGAGGGCAGGTTTTGCTGGGTCTTGCGCTTTTGTGGTTTACGCTGCGCCTCGCCGGAGGCGGATTCCGCTGCTTTGGTATCAAAGCACTCTGCCCTATCGTCCTGGAGGGTTGGTTGATCATCACCAGTCGAGCGTAGATCGGCTGGTGACAGGCGCAGAGGGTGAAATCAGCCATCGCAAACCAAATTCTCAGAATTTGTGAAGGGCACGCTTATGTATAAAATCTTGCGATGTTTATACGAGCTTGATATTGGCTGAATATGTTCCGGCTGAATGTCCGCATAATGTCCCGAAAGGCCGGGAGCGATGTCGTCGCCTCCAGCGGCTATCGACATGGCGCAAGAATGACAAACGATCTGAACGGGACGACGCGATCCTATGAAGGAAAGCGTAATGAAGTGGTCTTTGAAGAAATTGTTTTACCTGAAGATGCACCGCAGTGGGCAGTCGATCGCTATCTGGATGAAGACGTTGTCGGTGCGGCCGAACGACTTTGGAACGATATTGAAGCGAAAGAGAATTCACATCGCAAGCGCGATATCTCCCAACTGGCCAAAAGCTTCACGATCTCACTGCCTCACGAACTGTCTCGTGAGCAGCAAGTGGCATTAATCCAGGGGTATGTGCGCGACAATCTGGTTTCAGACGGCCAGGTCGCGGACGTGGTTATCCACGATAAGGGCGATGGTAATCCTCATGCGCATGTCATGACCACCTTGCGAACGCTCGGCCCCGATGGGCATGACAAGCGGGTCGGGAACTACATTGCTGCGCGCATGGAGCTTATCAACCAGCGTTGTGCATGGGCGGTTGCGGCGAATACAGCGCTGGAACTGGCCGGATTTGACCGTCGGATTGATCACCGCAGTAACCTCGATCGTGGTATCGCTCTTGAGCCGTGCAACTACAGCAAGGACATCGCTGAGAACATTGAGGCTGATGGTGGTGTGTATCGGGCCAAGACGCGGGCACTGGAGGCACGTGCCGCCAATGAGGCCTTGCTGATGAAGGATCCCGGTCAGGTCCTGCTCGTGCTTGGGCAAGAGAAGGCAATGTTCGTTGAAGCGGATATTGCGTTTGAACTGCGCCGCAAGTTACCGGCTGATGTCAGTATTGAGCAGATTGAGGACATTGTGCGCGCGGCGATGGCCAGTCCCGAGCTGGTGCGCACTGGCGAAGTTGATTATCGGGGGGAGCCCATCTTCACAACACGGGCGGTGCTGGAAATGGGCCGTCAGCTGACCCGCGATACTTTGCAAATGCGCGACTCTGCGCTTGCGTTTGACGCAGCTGGTGGGGGCGATATTTCCCTCGATCCGCGGCTTTCGGATGAACAGCGGGTGGCTGTTGATACGATGATTTCTGCGCAACGGATCTCTGTTGTGTCGGGTTATGCCGGTGCGGGTAAAACCTTTGCAGTGATTGAAGCGTCACGGGTCTGGGAGGCGCGCGGGTTCACGGTCATTGGTGCGGCGGTCTCGGGGAGGGCTGTGCAAGCACTTACGGGCCTTCATGGGCAGTTGGGAACGATTGCCCAGATCGAAGCGCAATGGGACCGTGGGGCGGTGCCTCCTGCAGGCAAGTTTGTCGTGTTCATGGACGAGGCCAGCATGGTTGGAACGGCGACCTGGTCCCGGTTTGAAGCACGTATCAACGCCATGGGCGGCAAGTTGAACGTATTGGGTGCGCCAGAGCAGCTTGGGCCGGTGAATGACTCTTCCGCCCTGCAGCATGTCTCGTCTCTTGTTGGGGCCACATACATGACGCAAGTGAGGCGCCAAAAGGATCTGGATGATCGCGCGGCCATTCAGGAGATTTCGCGGAGCATGGACGGTGTTGAGCCAGCGTTGATGCACTTTGAGCGAAAAGGTGCAATCACTCTTGAGGCCGGTTTGGAGAGCGCCATCGAAGCGCTGCCCCAGCGTTTCTTTGAGGGTGTCACTCCGGACAGCTTCTGGAGTGAGGGGTTTGAGCGCATTGCATTGTTTCACACCAACGCCAGTGTTGATGCAGCAAATGCAGCGCTGCGCGCCCACGCGGTTGAGGCAGGGTTTGTGAAGCAAGATGGCGGGTTGGTTCTCCCCTCCGAACTGGAGATCAATGCCGGTGACCGCGTGCGCTTCACCAGGCCCTTTGCCGATGCCTCTGTCTCGCGCAACGCCTTTGCCTCCGTCGTGGCGGTCTCCGGTCACAATCTGACACTTGCAGTTGACGGGCGCGCGGCAGCATTCACACTGGATGCGCAAGCGTTCCCTCATTTTGATTATGGGTATGCGGCGACAGTCCACAAATCACAGGGTATGAGCGTGAAGGGTAAGGTCTTCGCCGTCGTGACACGGATGTTCGACTGGCATCTGCTGGACGTGGCCATCAGCCGGCACGTCGAGGATCTCGACATTACAATCCCGGTAAGTGATTTTGGGGCTGATCTGTCTGTCGAACAGCGTGATGCTGTTCTTGCGCGCGTTGTGAAATCCGCATCTCGTTCCAGCCTGCAGAAAGTCATGATGGCGGATGTGGCCCCTGCCCTGCGCCGTGCGCACCCCACGCTTGAAGACATCACGACAATCACACGCGCCGACAGGACCGCAGGCATCACTGCGCCGGCTGAAGATATGGCGGCCGAGCGTGTTGCCCTTTCGGGGGATGTTCACTTGTTTCAGCAGTCGCAACGTCTCTCAGGATTGTTGCGCAGCGCGTTCAAGGCAGACAGCCCCATGTTTGGCGATGATCCACGGGGCTACAGCGTTGATCCACTCAAGGTCGTTGATGATCTCCTGGCGGAACGCGGCATGCTGCGTGCCAGTGATGTGGCAGGACGCCTGGCCGAGGTGGTGTTTGAGCCTGCCACATTCACGCGACTTTATTACGAGGCCATGGGTCATCCAGGTCTGGTCATCCTGTCTGAAACCGGCACGGGCCGTGAGGGCCGTGTCTATTCTTCTGTGGATCGTATCGATCAGGCGGTGTCCCTGATGGACCAGAGCATGCGCATGGCTGTTTCTGGGGCTCCATTTTCTGTGGGTCTGCAAGGCGCCCAGTTCTCGGTGCGTGACAATCCTGACCAGCTGCTTGCGCCTGGCGCAGGTGTTCGGGTTTTGCCTCATGGGGATATCAAGGTTTTCCAACAACAGTTATTGTCCGCCCGGATCTCTCACGTCGCGGATGAATGTGATCTGACGTCTGACGGGCGCAGTGCGCTGGAGTCTGTGTTCTGGCCCGCGCGGATAGGCATCATCGAGGAAATCAGCACTGCGAATACTGCAGGTGTGATTGCGGCAGCGCGGGATGTTATTCCCACTGGTCAGGTTGTGGCCCTTCACACATCCAAAAAGACCGCGCAAAAGTTTGCAGTGGCCGCCGGCATTCGTGGGCTTGATCTTTATGCGCTGAGCAGTGGCCTCGACAACAAAACCATCACGTTCGGTCCGCAGGACATTCTCGTGGTGCCGGAAGCCTCAGGATTGCACATTGACCAGCTGGAATTGTTGATCAGTCAGGTCGAGCGTACCGGGGCCAAAATCCTGTTGCACAACGACCCCTCCCTGGCGGCAGGGGGTGATGCAGTGCGCCACCTTGCCGCGCGGCTTCCATCCGTCAAACTAGGCGGCCTTATTGCAATCGCACCAAATCGACGTGGGCTCTTGTCTCAGGGTGCGCGCTTCGCGGCGGCGGTTGATGATCTGTACAGTCTTGGCCACATCAATGGCGCTGCCAATGAAACGGAGCATGTTCACGCGTTTGTTGAAGACTATATGGCTGACCCTGCCGAAGGTAAGCTGGGCGTGGCGGGCTCGCGTCGTATGCGTGACATGCTGAACCGGGAGATCGCCGCCATGTATAGTGCGCAGGTGGGCGTTGAGGTTGGTGATGAACATTCTCTCAGTCGTGGCCGCTATGCGACACCATTATCACTGAGCGTTGGCACGCGTCTGGTCGCAACCCGGGACATGCCCGATCATGCAATCCTGTCCGGTCAGATTGCGGAAGTGTCACGGGTCTCACCAAGTGGCGCAGTTGTCGTCCGCATCGATGGGCGCGAGGTGGAGATCGCCAGTGGCGCCGATGCATCAGCGCTTGAATATGGCTATGTCGTCACCGCGCGCCAGGCGCTGAGTGACGGGATGCAGACGCCTTCGGCCCACATCTTTGCCAACAAGAGCTTGTCGCGCAACGCTTTGATCAGTGCGCTGCAGTTGGGTGATGACATCACGCTGTCACTGCCCGTTGATGTGAGTAATCCCGTATCCGTGGAGGCATTCTTCACGAGGGTAAACACACGCGCGCCTCAAGGCAGTGTTCTTGACCACGGCTTTGATCCCACGCGCGCCCTTCTGGCGGCGAGCGACAGTTACACAAGTCCGTCGCTCGATGTGCGCCCGGACATCGCCCCCCATGATCAGGAGCTTCTTGATCAAACGCGTGCGGCCTATCGTGCCTCCCCTGCCCTCATTGTCGCGGAGGTGGTGCGTCAGTCCGCGCGGTTTAACGTCAACGATCTGGCAAGCGATCTGGGACCTTATTACCCAGAGAAGGATAAATCTGAACTGCTTGCGCAAAGCCATGATCTCATCGCCCGTCTTCAAGGCGACGGCACAATCGTGAAAGCGGGGCGTTTCGATTATGACGGAACCCAGTGTTACACCACACGGGTGCAGGCCGAAGTCGAACAAGGTGGTCTGCAACGTGGCCTCGCGCTTGCAGCAAAGTCCTTGCATGATGTTTCCGGATCCGAAGGCGACACCCAACTGGTTCAACATGTCACTGGTCCCGAACGTCTCAGTCTTGCAGTCCTGCCCGCCGATTACGAGCAAGCCACCCGGTACCGCAATGAAATAGGTGCGGTATGGCGCGCGCGCGGGTATCAGATCATCTCGACGGGTCTGAGCCAGAGCTGGGCCGCGCGCGCTGCCACCGCACTGGGCCCTGATACGCAAGCCTTCTCACTTGCTGCCCTCGAAGCAAGTTGGGCCAGAGGGGCCGTGCCTGCTGACGGCAAGTTTGTGGTCGTTCTGGATCAGGCTGAAATGGCAAACAGCACCCAGTGGGCGCGCATCCAGGCGCGCATTGACGATCTGGGCGGCAAGCTCATCGCGTTGAGCACACCACAGGCCCTGCCCCGCAACCGATCCGTGAGCTTGTTCCAGGCGCTGTCCAGCGAAGTGGGTGTTCACCAGGACCTGCCAATCCCGGTACAATCCAAAGAAGCTGAACGCCGCGCAACAGTGGCCCTTTCTGGCAACACGCAGGACGCTGCCCACGCCATCGCAATCCATTATGGGTTGGGTAACATCCACTTTGCGGGACAGACGGATAGTGCCGTCAGTGCCATCGCACGGCGCTTCTGGGCGGACGCAGATGAAACAGGTCACCGTCGCGTGGCTCTTGCACATTCCGCCAAGGCAACAGACGCGCTCAATGAGGCGATACGCACCGAGGGACGCCGCCTGGAACATCTCGGCGCGGCCGTGCGTCTTAATGGTGAGGACGCAAACATTGGCCAGCGCGTCTACGTGTCGGCAAACAGAAGCGGGCTGGAAGAAGGTCAGCACGTGACGTTGCTTGGCCTGGATGAAGACGGCAGCGTTGAGGTGCAGTCAGAAGATGGGTCAGATGTTATTCGCCTGGACCAGAGTGACACCAACATCCTGAACCCGTCCTTTGCCGCTACGCTCTGGCAAGCATCCCAGCGTCGGCCAGCTGACAAAACCTTCCTGCTGGCCTCCCGCAGTATGGATCAATCGCTCTATCGTGTCGGGATGTCGTGCCACAGGCATGGCTTTGAGATGCATGTTCCGGAACCGGCCATCAAGGACGTCGAAACCCTCAAGCGCGCCGCAGGTCGGCGCAACAGTCTGGACATCCTGACACAGCCAGTGCCGCCCTCGCCCATGGAAGAGATCACTGTGCCGGGGATCAGCCATCGTGCAGATCGCGTTGCACCACTTCTGAAAGCTGGAGTGTTTGCGCAAGACGCTCATCTGCAAAGCATCGCACAGCGGCGGGCTGACCTTCTGTCCATCAGTTATAAGGTTGGAGATCCTGTACTCGGGGAGGATCCGAAAGGCTATGCCCTTCACCCGCGCCGCGCCGTTGATGATCTGATCGGGGAGGCGTCTGTCATCCGCGCAGAGGATGTGGCCGCAAAACTCGCATATACAGTACGTGATCCCCAGACCTTCGTTCACATGTTTGCGGAAGCGATGGCGCATCCCGATCTTGTTGTGTTGTCCGAGACAGGCATACGGGGTGAAGGGCGCGTTTACTCGACGCTCGATCATATCAAACGTGAGACCGAGCTGAGCGATCGCATCAGCGCCATGGCACTCGTACCCACCGGCTTCAACCCAGCGGATCGCGTGCTGCGCGCCGCGACACAAACCGCACACGGGCCAATGTCACCAGATCAGGAGCGCGGCTTGCGCCACGCGACATCAGGGCTGCGGGTCTCAATACTCACGGGCTATGCCGGGTCCGGGAAAACCACAGTCCTCAACGGAGTCCGTTCCGTTTATGAAGCGGCGGGCTGGTCTGTTACAGGGACGACATTGTCGGGTGACGCGGCCCGCAACCTGCAAAATGCATCCGGTATTGCCTCGCGCAGTGTCGCCTCTCTTCTCATGGCCGCGCAAAATGATCGCGTCGCATTGGGGCCCCGTAGTTTGCTGGTGGTCGATGAAGCCGCGATGCTCAATGCCACGCATTATGATGCAGTGATTGGCTTGTGCGAACGCAGTGGCGCAAGCCTGCTACTTGTTGGCGATGGCAATCAGATCCAGGCCCATGGACCCGGCGCGATGTTCCGCAGTTTTGCGGGCCGGATTGGAACCGTCACTTTGTCCAAAGTCTGGCGTCAAAGGGACCCGTTGGATGCGCGTGCGAGTGAAGGTCTTGCGGTTGGCGGCGCACAAGCGGAACGCGCGATCGATCATTACAACGCACAGGGCTATGTGGTCGGAACAGGCAGCGATGTTGATCCCGAACAGCACTTGGCGGCGGTTGTGACCGGCTACATGGCCGATCAGTCACAGGATAAAACCATGCTGACGTTCCGCAATGTTGATGTCGCAACGCTCAACGCCCTTGCACGGACAGCAGAACAGCAAAGCCGAGACGTGTCACATGAGGAAGCCCTGGCCGTTGATCGCGATGGCGTCAGCTTGGCATTGCAGGCGGGTGATCCCATTCGCATCACAAAGCCGGATTGGGAGCGCGGGTTGATGAAAGGAGATCGCGGTGAGGTGACACTGGTAAACCCACAAGCGCAAAACTACACCTTGCAGATAGGCGCCGGTGACGAAGCCCGTCATATCACCCTGCCCCTGACAGGTGGCCCCGCGCTGACCTACAATTATGCGCAAACCATTGACAGCGCCCAGGGCATGTCCATTCAATCGGTTCACGTCGCTGCGACCGCCAATCTCACCCAGAACCGCACCTATGTGGCCGCAACGCGCTTTACCGAACGCCAGCGCCTTTATGCGCCAACCTCACAGGATGAAGCCACAAACTTCCTCAAGCGCATCGCAACCCGGGAAGGCCACAAGGTGACCACGCTAGAGCGTGAATACGGGTTTGATCCGCATCGTGCGGGAGAAGCGGTGCAGCACGCGAGAGCCGATCAGACAGATTTGGCGGCGTATCTTGAGAGCCATGGTGTAACCTCCGTCGCGCCCGCGGCGTCCAAGTATTCCCTTGCGCAGTTGTTCAAATCAAACCCTGCACAGGAAGGTCTTGCCGCCGCCGCCGCAACACGGGCGCTGTCTCATGTTCTTGACGCGCGCGTGATAGACGGCGAGGCCGTGATGGATGGTGCCCTGCAGAGTGATGTCTCCCGCCTCCTGAACCGTGTCAGTTCTCCGGATCAGTGGAAAGAGATGACCGCACGCTTGCCGCGCGCCGCGCGCACCACGCCAGACGATCTGGCCCGCCGCTGGTCTGACGCCAAGCCCGGAGAGGCCATTCTCCCGGAGGCCCGCGCCCTTGCCAGAGCGATCACTGTTGCTGATACAGAAAATCGTCAGGACGTGGGTCGTGCCCTCAAAGCAGGTCTGGAAGTTCTGTCAAACCGGGTCACCGAAGCCCGCGAAGTTGGTGGGTACGAGGACATGCTGAAAGACGCCTTCGCGCCTCTCGCGCAAGGCCGCGATCTCATGCCAGAAGGTGCCGCTATCGGTG
>NZ_JBKQXN010000026.1:0-2639 GCF_046762905.1 Yoonia sp. R2-816
AACCTTCAAATACAATTCCACGGTGAATATCCCCATGCCCTCCCATCAAATGAAAGGGCAAAAGTGGCCGACTTTTACGCCGCCCGCGACAACACAACGCCGCCGCTACCGTGGCCGAGTATTGCTCCGCCGATTACACACAGACGTGTAGTCGATAAGATTGGTCAGTTGTCGATCGACTTGGAGCGGCGGCTTCCTAGACGGACACAAAATCAATCTGTGCCTGAAAAACGAACACATCAACCGAGACGACCGAAAGTATCGGAGAGTGCAATTGCCGCAGCGCGACAGGCCATCTCGGAACTGGGGCCTCATGCAGATCGTCAAGCACTTCTGTCACGAGCCGATGCGATCTGGGAGCGCGAAAGCTGTGTCATGCGATGATTTGATGCCCTGTGGATATATTGTAATTAAGGGTACAGAAACTGCCGAAAAAGCGTCCAATCCGCGGAATCTGATTAATTAGGGTACAGTGACAGTTTCACTCATGTTTCTGAGCCTACCTCAAATATGTCCGATAATGCAACATTATTGGACATAGAAAAGACCTGTAAGGTGGGGCGGTTTCTACACTATATGGTAGCGGAAAGCGCCGCCGTGCGATAGTCTTGTGGCATGACCTACCAGCCAACAGCTATCGACGACCACTCAAACAACTTACCGCACCTGCCCGCCTGGGTCACGTCCGGATATGCGGAAACCCTTGAAACTGTGGCCTTTCGGTCAGGGGCTGCGCTGACCGTGCTCGACCAGCTCGTCGGCAATGCGCGGCATGGCGTCCCGATGAAACTGCTGGCGAATCGGCTGGCGCTGAGCGCCGCAACCGCGACCTCGAAATTGGAAGGGCGGATGGCGCTGGTGGCGGATATCCGCGACGCTTACCACTTGGCTCCCGCCGGTGAGGCGCGGGGTCCGGATGGCGATCTCCTGGCGTTCTGGCGTGCGGCAGCGCGCCTGCAGGCAGGCGGGACTGGCGAAATCGCCGACCTGATCAGTGCCGACTTCGTGGGCGAGGTGGGTGTCTGGTTGGATGCGGGACAAGACCGGGCCCGAACCCATGGACCGCTGGCGGGCTGCGTGGCCGTCCTGCAGGCCGTGCTTGAGGTCGACGACCGGGCGGAACGGGTTGCCTGCCTGCTCTCGGATATTGTCTTGGCGCGGGCTTTGAACTGGAAGACGGTTTTGCCGGTCACGTCGCAGCGGCTGCCAAAGGCCGCGCTGCGCAACCTGACGGCGAACGGGCAGGGGGCCGACTTGGCAGTTCAAGCACAGATTTTGGAGAGTTTCGAAGAGACCATCAGGTTGGCACGCGATCTGGCCCGCCACGCCGATGCGCTGCGGGTCATTGCGCCAAAGCTGCGCGCGAAAGGATCGGACGCGGCAGTTGATCTGTTTCTGACCGAGGATGCCGTGGCGCCGGCCTCGATGCTCTCGCCGCGTATCCGGGGCACCAACATGCCGATGACCTCTCGCGCCGCGCGGCGGTTTTGCGACCGGCTTGTCGAGCTTGGAGTGGCGCGGGAATTGACCGGGCGGCTGACCTTCCGCCTCTACGGTATCGCGCCATGACGACCGCCACCAAGAAACGGAACCCGTCGGAAGAGAGCGACGTCTTTGACCGGGAACTCGACGACCTGCCACAGGAGCTGCGCTGGCGCGAGTGGATGGGGCGGGTCGAGGCGGTGCTCTTTGCCAGCGCGTCGCCGGTTAAGCGCGAGGATCTGGCCCTCGTGGTGGGGCAGGGGGCCTCGGTGGAGATGCTGATCGAGGACGTCCAGGCCGAGCTGACGGGTCGTCCTTACGAACTGGCCCAAGTGGCCGGCGGCTGGATGTTCCGCACTCGGGCGCAGTTTGCCGATGCGATCAAGGCGGCGGCCGATCTCGGAGAGCAATCGCTGGCCTTCACTGAAATGGAAATGGGTGTGCTCTGCGCCATCGCCTATCACCAGCCGATCGATCGGACGGGCCTCGCTGACATCTTTGGCAAGGAGGTCAGCCGCGACCTGCTCGCCCGGCTGCGCTACAAGGACCTGATCACCAGCGGGCCCCGGTCACCGCGGCCCGGCGCACCGCACACATTCGTGACGACGGCGAAGTTTCTGACGACGTTTGATTTGCCGACATTGCGGGACTTGCCCGAGTTGGATTTGGCTGTTGGAAACGCAGATGAGGCGACGCGGACAGCGCGGGTCTGAGGCTCGTCGCTTTCAATTGGTCGGGCTTTGACTTTCAAACAGTCGGAGGTAAGAGCAGGTTTTCCGTACAAATGCACAGTAGAGTTTACGTGTGTTTGCACGTGTTTGAGTTATAGGATTGACTTCTATAGCTCAAAAATGCTCATTACGTGAGTTATAGGAAGGAATTCTATAACTCATGGCATGGAACTGGCAGATATCCGGTTGGCCGGATTTCCGGTATGACGATGCAGAGCTTGCGCCACTCGAGCAGCGCTTCCTGATGTCGTCGGGCGAAGTTCTGGGTGCCGTCCACCATGTCAACCCGTCAGAACGTGATCAACTCCGCATCGACCTGCTGAGCGATGAAGCCATGAAAACCAGCGCCATTGAAGGCGAGATGCTGGACCGGCGCAGTGTGCAATCCTCGCTGCGCAGACATCTCGGATTAGAACCCGACAGCTA
>NZ_JBKQXN010000027.1:0-2816 GCF_046762905.1 Yoonia sp. R2-816
TGTGTTGCGGCAGAACACCCATCGAAACTATGATCGACGGGAAAGAAATCTGGCGGGAAAAGTTCGTGAACTGAACTTCACCTGACAGACGCCGCCTGAAAAACGGCCAACTGTCAGATCACATCTGAACCACTACAGCTAGACGCAATCGATGTCTGGCGCGCTTGGTGTCTCACCGGTGTTCTCTTTCACATGATAAAAGGCGACTCAGGTTCTGGGTCATTGTCACTGTCGTTTCCGTGCCTGCCGGTGATGGTGTACTATTCGTCATGTGGTTACTCGGCCTACCCGTTCCCTGATCATTCTCAACAAAGCCTTTCGGTCTTGCTTTGAGAAAGCAGGCCGATCCCACTGGACGGCTCTGCCCCTTTTTCCTTTTTGGTGGCGTTTTCGTTTGTTCTGGTCTTTGTGAAACGCAATATACATCTGTGCTGACTTCCAGATGCGGCGGGTTGTTTTACCAATGGGTGTGGTCATTTTGATCACTCGCGTCCAACGGTTTCGATGGCACCTGCGGTTAGCTGCTCTTTCAGTTTCTCAAGCAGTTGGTTCGTGAATGCTCGGCTAAAGCTGCCGCTCCCGGTCCTGTCACTGATATAGTACGACTGTTCATAAATCTCCCTGTTCCACTCTGACAGAATGATTCATTGGGAATACTCGCTACCGAGACCTGCCCGGTGAACCTCAGTTCTCGGCACAGGCAGGGCCACAACATCACCGACAGGTTCTTTGGTGGTGATGGGGAGGATGTAAACACGGTGATGGCCGGATTTGAGGGGGACAACCAAGGCAACGCAGCATGGCCGGTCTTTGCGCCGCCGTTGACACCCCAAGGGCAGACTGCCACGCCCAGAGATAGGGATAGTGGAAAACATCACCTGTCTGGGGTCGGTCAGTCACGGTTCAATTCCTTGTCAATTCCTTCGAGCATTTCGCTTCGAACATCGTCTGGAACGGTCGAAAGCTCGAAAACCTCCCGCGTATCTTGTCCCTTTCTCAGGGCCTCATAGTGCTCCGCACTCATCAACACGTATTTGGTTCTTCTGTACTTGGTGATAGCAACCGGAGCGCGCAAAGCGGTTTCAAGAATTTCGCCGGACTTTCGGGTAATGTCTGCTGATGGGTACTGTTTCATGTTATGATCTCCATTACTCAAAACTTACAAAATAATCGAAAGATTTGCAAGTTCAATCGACCTTTTGAAACTCGATTGGTTATCGATCCTTGGAGCGCGCAATTACCCCGTCTTCGGTAAAAGATGCGCCAAAGCGGACGCGGCGCATTCTGCCACGCTCACTATTCGGTGCGCTTGACCTCGTAGATCTTTTTGGCACGGATAGCCTCGGCAAAGCGCCCAGCCACGACCTTGATGAATGCTTTCGAGAATGATCCGATGCCGGCGTGCGGCTCAAAGTAGAAGCTCGTTTCAAGTTCGTCGCGGTTGTACTCATCAAGTATGACCCACAACCGCTTGTATTCTGTCAGCCCTGCCCGGCGGATTTCCGTCGCCGGGATTTCCAGTGCGTTCTGGTCGGCGAACGGTTCTGTGCCCGTGATCGGCAAGAGGTAGAGCCTTCTCGACTTTTGCGACACCCGCACAACAGCCGCGAGTGCCGTTGGCCTCGGTTTGCGTCCGGCCTCTTCGCCTTCCAACGCTTCGCGCTTCCAGAGATACGGATAGCGCCAGATATCTCCTATTTTTGGGTCAGTCATCGCCGGTGATCACTTCGTCCAGAACTTGCAGCAACGCGTCCGCTTCGTCGTCTGGCGTTTCGGATGTGGTGCGCACGATCCTGGGATCGGCCCGCGATGTGAGGTCATCGAACATATCGCGCGGCATCAGGACAAACCGCGATGTGCCATGGTCAGACAGGCTGACCGGGCCGCGCGTTGCAGCCGTCCATACATCGGTAGCCTTGCGGTTCATGGCCGTTTTGGGAAATTCGTCTACGATCTTGACTGGCATGGAGTCCTCCATTGCGTAATGCACGTAAATTACGTATTTTACGTGCAAATGTCAAGAGCGGTTGTTTTGATCGCGCTGTTTTGCAATTACCCCGTCTTCGGTGATCGCTGCGATTGTGTCAAGCGTTCTGCGTGACAACGCGACGCCATCTCCAGACATCATGGCATCAACGTATTCTGTCTTCTTCAGGACGGAACCGTCGGCCTCGATGTAGGTCGTATCTTCGTCAGTCTCGCGTGTGATGGCTCCGTCAACCTTCACGCGCACCCATGTTCCGTTGACGCGGATTGCAACAGAGTCGTCTTCGACAACGATACCTTCCCAACCGATGTCATCGCTGTCGCGTCGCAGTACGATCTTGTCTTGCTGCAGCCTGATCTGAATATCGCGGGTCGTCGACCCGTACCTCCAGGAACGCCTCCTGTACTTTGGGATCGCTGTGGATTGTCGCGTTCGCGTTCTTCGGCGGCCATACCTTCGCCTGATTGCGCACGTTGCCCTGCTGATCAGTGTGAAAACCGATATAGAGTTGCGCAGATTTCCAGATCCGCTGTGTTGCTGCCGTTAACTTGCTCATCCGACGGGCTCCAATTCAATGCACGTGCTGGCCGTTTCGGCCAATTCTCAAGGTTGTTGTCACGTGTGGTTCATCTTGCTATTGGTGTCCCACCCCCCGCAAGGGGTGGGACGTGGACGCTTACTGAGCGCTGTGCTGTTTTAGAAAGGCGAGGCCAATCCTAGCCGAGAGACCTCCCTTCCGTAATGGGTCTTTGTTCGTCAAGCGCTTAAAACCGTTCAAAAGCAACAGACTACATGTCACCTCCCTTTGGCAGGTGGTTGTGCAGCGGTA
>NZ_JBKQXN010000028.1:0-296 GCF_046762905.1 Yoonia sp. R2-816
ACCTGACGGAAGACGACTTCCTCTTCGGGTAGGATGGCTCCTCTCGAAAGGAGACTCAAGTAGGCCAGCACAGCTTCGAGAATGCGCGCAACCTCCTCGACGCTCAGCACAACGGGGATCTTCTTGGCCGCCCGCTGATAACCCATATGCCGCTTCTGTCACTTGGCACTTAAATCTGAGACCGCGCCTTCAATGATTTCAGCGGCTTGCGTGAGCACCTAATATGAGACTGGGCAGTTAACTTGAGACTGACGTTTGTAACTTAGCACTTTAACTGAGATTGATGCTCCGAAGTT
>NZ_JBKQXN010000029.1:0-1343 GCF_046762905.1 Yoonia sp. R2-816
GAGTCCTGGGCGGTTGGGGCCGGTCTTGGCGGCAGCTATGCCCTGACCGAGCGTGTGGATCTGTTTGGCGAAGCCGCCTATGCCACCGGGCTGAGCAACGCTGGTGATACCAGCGCCCTGAGCGCAAATGCTGGGATTAAAGTGCTGTTCTAGGAAGGTTAACGGATAATCCAGTGTTTCAAGGGCGCGCGCGCCAGTTTAACTCAACACTCAGTAATGATCTCTCCCGGGTCCGCGTACAAAACTTCATGGCTAAAACAGAAGGAGACCGCGTGCAGAATCACTTGCTTTTCCGTTCGTGGTGCTTTTCGTTGAAATCGGTAATTCAGAGACAGAAATCGATCGACCGGTTTTGTCCGTATTCCTGTCAAACGGTTCGCAATTCAGATGTCTGCAAAGGGCTGATTCTGTGGAAAAACAACGTGTTGCGGGCCCGCAATGTGTGGCGTTGAAGGGCGCGCGAGCGCCTTTGTATTCAGGCTTTTCGCGGATGCTGCGGTGCAGGAAAGATCTTGGCCAGTTTGCGGAGGTTTTGGGCGGTGGCGTAGAGAAGGAATTCGTCGTTTGCGCCACATGGTCCACGTAGCCGAAGCCGTCCCAGCCTGAGGATGCGTTTGAGATGCGCAAAGAGCATCTCGACCTTCTTTCGAAGCTTCGCGGAGAGTTTGTATGGGATGTTTTTGCGATGGCGCGCGCGACGTCGCGGGCGTCTTCGTGCTCTTCGCGGGTGATGGAACGGTAGTCCATTGGCTGGCAGGATCAGAGAAGGACGTGAAATTCGGCTGCACGGTTGTCGCCGCCCCGAACGCTGCTTCATTTAGGGTGTCGAGATACTCCTTCACGGCGCGCGGCGCAGCGTCGACATCAATACGCCTTACGTCCCATTCTTCCTTTGATGCGGAGAACTGTTTGTTGGCATCCGCCTCGATCAAACTGGCATCGACAGCCATGCGCTGGCCGCTGACCAAACCTTCTTCGATGCTCCGCGCCACCGTCGTCTCCAACAGGTGGCGCAGCACCTCGCTCTCGCGGAACCGGAGATATAGCTAAAAGTTGGTGATGGCCCCTGAGGGGCGGCATATCATGGCGTTGTTCACGCGCCGCAATTCTCGACAGAGAAAAGGATATGCCACATGACGACAAATACCATCGCCCAGCTAACCGATCCACAGGGATTTTCGCCTGATCCACTGACGGACCTGCTACGATCTGGAGCGCGTGACTTAATCCAACAAGCTGTTGAAGCTGAACTTACAGCGTTGCTGGAGGCGCATTCGGACGAGCGAACCGATGATGGCCGCACACGATTAGTACGCCATGGTCACCTGCCGGAGCGCGAGGTT
>NZ_JBKQXN010000030.1:0-2629 GCF_046762905.1 Yoonia sp. R2-816
CCCTCAAAGCAGGTCTGGAAGTTCTGTCAAACCGGGTCACCGAAGCCCGCGAAGTTGGTGGGTACGAGGACATGCTGAAAGACGCCTTCGCGCCTCTCGCGCAAGGCCGCGATCTCATGCCAGAAGGTGCCGCTATCGGTGTGCAAACCAACACCCGCGCCCCCTACCCTCGCATGGGAAATCAGACACGGCGCACGTCCCTCATCTCAAGCATCAAAGACATCTACACAACCGAATATGACAAAGCACGCGCACGGGTGTTGGACCTGAATGCAGAGAAAGGAGTGGAAATGCTTATTGACGACGATCCGATCGGTACGCCAACCCATAGCGGCTACAAAGATTATTGGGAACGCCACGCTTTGGATGAATCCAAACGGGGAAGCATTTACCCGCTGAAGGACGTCGATCTGTTCATTGCCGTCCGCGATCATGTCGAAGAAACGATGGGCGGACATACCCATAACCTATTGGTGCGAAAGAGCCACGTGCCATATGCGCAGATCAACACCTTCATGGAGAATGTGAGTGAGGATGTGCCCAAGGCCTGGGTTCAACGTCACCGTGACCGCTTGCAATACCTCGGCACGCAAGACCCCACTCCGGACTTCAAGTCAGTTGAAGAGTTCACCTGGGCCATTAAATACACCGCGACGCAAAACGTCCTCATGCCTGAGGGTTTTGACCCAGAGAAAGCAATTGGGGGGACAGGGGGCGATTGGATGAACCGACATATTCGCCGGTCAATTGCGGATGTTGGTAAATCTGACGTGGCAAACCGCAGTATTCTTGAAAAAGATATGGAAGATCGCTCGGCCCATTACATGGTGGATGATGCTTACATTCCGTACGGCGACATGATGTCCACTATAAGACGGGTTGCGGCAGATTATGAGACCAAGGGACTATCTGAGCTTGAAGCTGAAAATGTGCCCGCCGAATGGAAGGATCGCTTGGTCAGAACACTGGAGAACCGCCACAATCCGCAGGAACAGAAGGGTGTTCAGACGACAGATGAGTATCTTTGGACGTTGCGGTTCTTGAGTACAACAGGGCTTACCCGTAGTCTCGGGCGCGCACCCGAGCCCAAAGACGTTGCCCCGAAGCCACCGTCGCTGGATATGGGTCTCGACCTTAGCCCGTAATAAGGGTCGCTTCCGGCTGACTGAGGTTTGAAGTCGGATGGACCTCATGAACCGGTTAAAGGACCGCCTGTGACGCCGGACGACTTCCTCCGAATTTGGACGGGCAACCCGCTGTAGGAGCGGGCCTCCACCTCGTCCTACACCAGACCTCCTTTTGGGAGGGTATGCTGATTGGGGCAAAGTTCATGTTGGTCAAATAGCGGTGTCTTCGGGCGCTTGACTTTCCAGAGTAATTTCTCCGTACCAGATGGTTTGCGCGGTTTTAGGGTCGGAGGGCATTGCCACACGCCGCCACAACAAAAAGCCCAATAGGCGCCTTCATTGTTCATGTAGTCTCTAGCCTCCGCTAGAGACAAGAATACAACCCCTTGCTGGGTTAAATGATGGATCACAGTTTCCATCGGCCAATCTGAATTGGCGGGCAAGACTGCTACGCCACGTAGTCTGCCATACGCATCCGCGTCCCATCCCCCCGACCCGTTTCCAGCTGAGCCCCAAAGGTAAATACTCGAACTAAAACCCCCGCCCTCCCAGGAGGGGAGGAAGTCAACTGAGGTTGGAACACAACGTGAGCACTCAATTTTTTCTCTGTCAATTCTGTTTAGCGCGGTGGCAAATACATCTTTTGGGCGTTTGAAATGCCAATTTTCAATTGTCGCAAAGCATCGCGTGTAGGCGTAGTACTCTGGAGGTCTGTCGGTTCTTAGTAGATCAAGGAGATCCAAGACCAGATCAACTACCTTGCCGTCGTCGCCAACCGCGCCCCAAATTATATGAGCCTCAAGATCGGTTACTAAATCGATGTCAGCATCTCGGTAAACTGGACGGCCATAGTCAGGGTCAAGTTTCAATTCGGCGCAAATCTGACGGTATGCCGGTGTATCCCATCCGTAATCCGTCCTCTTCACTTCAATCACCCGATCCAGTAGGCCCGATCCACCTTGCTCGCTCGGCAATTGAATGCCGCCGATTTCATCTGATGGATCTGTAATTTGTATCGAGGTTTGGGATCTGCAAGGAATGATTTGCACATGATAAAGTTTCCCATCCGTCCCAGTAATCTCAGCGGCGGGACCATATCGCCCGTCTACGATTGGATGATTGAGCATTCTGACTATTCTGGCCTCTCGCATTTCTGCTTCCATTAAGTGACGCACTAACTCTGAGGCAGTTCGGCCATGCCTCGCACAATGGCTCTGGAAAGACGCGCGCAGATCAGGCGACATTTTGACGAGCAACTGAGACGTCTTTTTCATAGGTCGACTAATCTAAAAGTGCTGGGAGTAGTCAAGAAAATAAAGGTATATACGTTTGAAAGGCCGGTTCCGTTTCGTATCTATTGAAGCGCCCTGTGGATCACCCGCCCAACTGATCTCCGATCCGGCCTTAGCGCCCCATTCTGAACTCAGCCGGACTCGACCCTGTCTACTGCAGGCATAACCGACGTCCAACAAGGGCGCCCGTCGAAGCCGAACAGGCATTGA
>NZ_JBKQXN010000031.1:0-351 GCF_046762905.1 Yoonia sp. R2-816
CTCGCTGCAATCATCATCTTTTGGAATACTAACCAGCTAGGGAAAGCGGTTCAGCAGAGGCGAAAGGCTGGATTGGACTGCCCGCCTGAGCTTCTGTCGCACATCTCACCGCTCGGATGGGCGCATATCTTGCTTACAGGCAAATATCGGTGGCCAAAATCATGATCAAACATGCTTGTGATACGATTCCGCCCTCAGCCGGACTCGACACCTTCTCAAGCTCCAAGGGTATACACACATTGCCGTCACCGGGCCGTTCCTGCTCAGGATCAGGCGCCGCGCCCGCTTGAGCGAGGTCCGCTCATTTCGTAATGCGCGAACGATCGCTGCACCAATCAATGCCCTTTATCG
>NZ_JBKQXN010000032.1:0-4126 GCF_046762905.1 Yoonia sp. R2-816
ATCAAGAGGTGTGGGAGCACAGTTTTGCAGTCGATGGTGCGTTACAAGATTTCTTGCGAAAGAACTCAAACATCGTGCTGAAGCCAGAGCGATGCTGAAGCAGACATTCAAGCTACAGAGCGCTAGGTCCGGTTCGTCCGCGTCTTTCGTGTTCAACGCCTACGCAGCGAACGGCGATTGCTGCGCTTGCATCCGCTCTGTGTTCTTCAACTGACTTGCTGTTCGCACGTAATGTGATCCGGGGCGGATGATTGCAATCCCGTCGCACATAATCTGATCACAGTCGCAGATAATGTGAGTTTGGCACCCCGGATAGACGCAAATAATTCGAGCGAGAATCCGGGATGTTTGCAATCCGAGCGACGGATAAGTGCAATTCGTTACAGCTAAGCGACAGGTCCCAAAGGTTCTGCCACCCAGGTGGCGCGAACCCGATCTCCCAGCGGTCCAGTGCTTCATCGCGAAGTCCACGGCCCGCCAGATAATCGCGTGCTGCGGTCCCTGCCCCGGTTTTTAGCTGCAAACGATAAAACAGCACCGCCTGCTCCATGACGTCCGCCAACAGCTTACGACGGTCCACTTTTTTCTGCGCCTCAGGATCACGCGCAGGCATGGTCATCCCCGCCTCATCCGCGAGGATCCGAACCGCCTCCATGAAGCCGACGTTCTCGGTTTCGCGTACAAACGAAATTGCATCTCCCTTGGCGTGACAGCCAAAGCAATAGTAATACCCTTTGCGATCATCGACGTGAAAGCTGGCGGATTTCTCCTGGTGAAATGGGCACGGTGCCCATAAATCACCCTTACCTGGGTTGGACTTACGTTGATCCCACGTGACTCTGCGCCCGATGACCTGCCCAATGGATAGCCGCGTGCGGAGCTCGTCCAGGAATCCTGGTGGTAGTAAACCATTCATCATTTCAACATAGCCGAAATGAGCCAAGCCCCCTAGACCTGTTTCCTGGTTCTTCTCTTCTAACGCATGGTCCAACTGGGCGTATGATCTGGCTCCTGAAACACAATAAAGCGCTGCCATTTCTGGCAACGCTTTAATGCTTTTGCGACTGTCGCGGGAGGAGGTGCAACAACCGCTATGCGGAGATCGGTCTCTCGGGAGGAGGATGAGATTACGACCCCTATGAATGTAAAATGGTGCTGGTTCTGCGCTGCGGCAAGCATTCATGCTGCAATGCGGCTATGCATACATTGCAATGCTCAAGAATTGATCAGTCATGCTTGCCTCCAGTGCGATTGGCTTCGGTCGAGCGCGCTCTGTAGCCGAAGCGGGCACCGTCACCGGTGAACGTGTAATCGTTGCCGACAATCATCTCGGCGACCACCTCATCAGAGTTCACATGTTCATACTCGGCTTCGAGCCTGCGATAGAGCCAACGGGCAAGGGCGCGCATCGCTTCGATCACCGCCGCTTCCGTATCTCTGAAAATCTCTTGATTGGCCGGTGCATCCCGCTGGATGATAATCCGCATGGTGTATTCGTGATAGTAGTTCCCGGATTGACTGATATCGGCGACGAGTTGATAGAAATTCGGTTTCTGTGCGGCTTGGAGCTGATCCGCAATCTGGTGCAGAACTGTGTCGGTTGGTGCATAGGTCCGGATGGCGTGGCACATACCCTTTTCGTAGCGCCACGAGCCTTCAAAGCTGGCACCATCGCCCTGTTGGCTAAATCCCGAAAACCAGATGCAGGGGCGACACCCACCTGTCGGTTTATGGCGGTTGATGGGTACCCGTTTGAGTTCGATGCCAAAACAGATACAGATTGCCTCAAAATCGGCATAGACGTAGTCCCACCATTCATCATGGGAGGACGCTTCGCGATACCAATCGCGGGCGTGAGCCTGGGCGCGTTTGGTGAGCTCGTCGAATTGATAGACGGTGATTTCAATGACCTCAGGCATGGGTACCCTCCCCATTTTTGGTGTCGACCAAATCGGGCCAGACTTCGGCATCCGCGATCGCGCGGGCGATGCTGCCATCGGCATCATCAAACAGACCTTTCATCTGATACACCTGCACCAGCAGGTCATCGATCTGTGCACGGGCAGAGGCCTGGATAGCGATGATAGCTTCCGTGTTGGGCACATCATGTTGCTCAATCCACATCGCATCGTTGGAGCATTCAAATTCCTGGTAGGCAACCATCCAGTCATCCGGGCAACGGGCATCGGAAGGCCAATGTCTCTTGCACCATGCCAATGCTGCTGCTTCCGCCGCATCTTCAGTCGCGAATGGGCGGGCTTGGATTCCGTTGCTGTCATCGGTAATGAAGATCCAGATTTTCATGATCTTTCTCCTTGATCATTTTCTGAATCATCCGAAGCCGTCTTGCTCTTTCGCTTCGCCCTGTCTGCCTTCTCTACAAGATAGATGCGGTAAGCGCTCTTGTCCCACAGCCCAAATGCGAGGTCCTCCTGATCGGCCAAATGGCGCAGGTCACAAAGCACAAACCTAAGGGCATCGCCGTAGCTCTCTGCATCGGGGTACGCCAGAGCAAGAAGCTCTTTCATCTGTTCACACTGCCAATGGGTATCGGACCGTGGCTCCGTGTTGCCATATGTCACGGCTTCCGATTGGACATGCTGGACTGTGAGGCCCTGCAGCTGCACGGGATTGCCGCTATCTGCACCCAAAAGCCGGGCCACGTCTTCGTGTATAAGGTTGGATTGGCCAGACAACGATTTGTCTGTAGGGCAGCTGTAGATGAGCTGAACTGTTGCTGTGACTTCTTCTTGCATCAGTCTTCTCCCGTGAAATGCGAAACGCGCCGCTCTGCTCCTGCAGGCGGCGCTGTGTGGTTTCTTTGTGAGATGTGCTGATCAGTATTCGGACGGCAGCATGATCGTCATGACCCGCCGTGTTTGGGTCGTGTCGTCGGGCTTTTCTGAGCCCGCATTGTAGCTTGGGTCATACAAGTCAATCTTGAACCAGATCTTCGTATCTTCACCGTTCACATCGACGCTGAACGCCCCAAAGTCGTGTTCACCATAGGGGTCATTGTCCTCAGTGAAATCGTTGAAGAGGATGATCGCTGACTGGATTTTCATCATCACGAGGGCATCAAAAGCGGCGATACCCGGTGTCATGACAATCTGCCCGGGCGCGCGAAGAGATTGCCCGAGTGATCTTCGAAATTCGTCGTTCTGGCGGGCAATCTCTGAATGATTCACTTCATGAGCGGCTGTCATTGTGAACCCCCCTGCCCTATCGCAGTTGAGGTTTTTTTGCCGAAACTGGGCCAACTGCGAATGAATTTCGACCCTTCAACGGTATCTACAATCTCAGCGGGCTTTCCAATCATGGCCTCCCACTTGTGCAGAAAGGTATAGGCATCGCAGTCTTCTTCCAGGGCAATCAGCTGACCTGAAACATCACGATATGAGTACGGCGTGATGTCATCTTCTGTGATACCAACAGCGTGCAATTCTGCGGGCGTCACCATGAGCCACCCTTGGCTTGGGTCACTGATGAAACTGAACCGTGTTCGCGGGTTTGACACAGGCGTCATTGGGGTCTCCTTTCTGGTGGTGATGGATGTGCCAATGAAAAAGGGCGCCATGCTCTCGCACGACGCCCTTGCTCGATCCGGCCATTTAATATCGCCTGCTTATGCGAAGGCGTTCTCGCTCTCGGCTTCGCGCCGTTCCATCAGGGGGATCAGGTTGAAGATGTTGGCATCGCCTGCATCGTCACTGCGGACAGCATTGGCGCGGTGTTGCGTACCGCGAGGCGACCAGAAGGCCACGCTGTAGTAGGCATTTCCCTTCTGGGATTCGGCTTGCCAGACCGAGCCGACGCGAATGATCGTGCCACCGGGCGAACGCGCTTCGAGATGGAAGTCAGGGTGGTTCTCATCCGACTTCGTGTCGCTTTCGACGGCCACAACATCGAAGGAGAAGTCGAAGCTCTCGATCGTGCCAGCCATGTTGCCGTCATCCAGAAGTTCCAGCGCGCCAGCCACCATGATCGGCTCAGGCTCGCCACCGGCCAGTGGAACAACCGCCCATTCGCCATCGCGCAGCGTGTCGTTGCGCACGGCATTCATGCGCCAGGTCTTGTTGTTCTTGTCCGTGAGCGTGATCGAGAAGTACTCGGCCTTGCTGCGTTC
>NZ_JBKQXN010000033.1:0-896 GCF_046762905.1 Yoonia sp. R2-816
CGATCTACGGGCATGGCCTTCTAAATCTGGAACGCGCCATGCGCCCTATCGGTGAACTTGTTGTCTACCAGGGAAGCACCACCGAGAGTGACGCCATGCCTCTCGCCGAAACGGGTATCGTCGCCAGTGGCGCCCTGGCACCAGCCCTCAACCAGGCCCTCGCAGGACAGGTCTTGATGGTTGCAGATGCGTATACGCGCGGATTTGACCTCGCCGCCAGCGCCCTGGTCTCCGAAGCTGCTGCGCCAGACCCCCGTCCCACGTTCGTAAGGGAAGTAATGGCCAGCGACAGCCTGACACTCATGCGTTCAGATCACGGAACAAGCATCCGTGTTGATGGAGATGTGTCCTCCTATGAGATCAGCCTCGGAGATATAGATCCAGATGCAGATCCATTTGGACAGCTTCTGACAGAAGACTACGCATTCGGACATGACGTCCAACTGACAGACGCGCTGGCGCTGACGACGGATCATGCTGTCGGATCTTCCACTGACACCTTCTCAAGGACCAGCATAGGGCTTGAAGCAAAAGACAAGGATGGGTCAGGCTTTTCTGCTCAGGTCGGCCGTATCGCAGAGCACGGGACAGTCCTTGGATCACGCTTCATGGGCGCCGCAGGTCAGGACGGAAACAGCGCGACCTCATTTCTTGAGATATCGGGATCTGTTGCTCTTGGGCAGGGCACGCTCCTGACAGTATCGGGCACGCAAAGCCGGACAGATTTCCAACAAGAAGGTTTGGTCACTGGCGGTGCAAACCTGATGGGACATGCTGGCGAAGTCTCAATCAGCCAGGCGCATTTTCTCGGCAGCCCAGGCACGATACGCCTGTCTGTCTCAAGTCCGCTCCAGATCTCCTCTGGCGAAATCTCAATCGACCTCCCGCAAGACAGG
>NZ_JBKQXN010000034.1:0-14890 GCF_046762905.1 Yoonia sp. R2-816
AGCAGGCCTTCTCCAAGCTCAAGGCCCATCTCCGCCGCGTCGGTGCCCGCTCGTTCACTGCTGTATTCGAAGCCATCGGCCAAATCTGCGACTTATACGATCCCACAGAGTGCTGGAACTACTTCAAGGCTGCCGGATATGCCTCAAACTAATCCCGAAACGCTTTAATATAGATATATTCGTCATCAGCGGGGTCACCGTTATAGTTCGCCGCAACGCGACTCCAATCGTCAACACCAAAGCCCCAGTTAGCTTCCCTCATTTGGTTTAGCCAAAATGCATCTGCTATCACTTGGTCCAAACCATCATTTGCAAACTTAAGCCGATCATCAAACCACATGAGTGCCGCATCCGGACCATTCGTTGGAACAGTATTAACTCCCTCGCCAAATCATCGCCCAGCTTTTTCACCTGCCTCACGTCTAAAGGCCGAAGTCAAACCACTCAAAACCTGTACCGTTGTTTTCAGTGCCGTAATTGCAGTTGCTGTATCTTGATGATTTTCCAAATTCAATTCACGCAACCTACGAGCTTGCTCAATTACGTTTGCGACTCTGGAGTCGGGAAACTGATGAAGTCTCTGGATGTCGTCGAAGTAATTGTTGAGGTCGTGGGTGGTATAAACACGGGCCATTTCGTTTTCCTAGAAATTCGTATTCGAACAAGAATCCAATAACTCATTAAGATTCAAACTCGACAGATCTTGATGATTGTCACCGCCAACCAGAAACCCAATACCAGTTTCACTTAATACATTAGTAACGCGGCCATCACAGTAAAAGCGCCTCTCCAAAACACCACTGGTCTCACCACCACGTAATGTAACGAAGTCCAAGAGAGTATAGTCATCAAATTGATCGTTCTGCCTTATGGCATCTACGCTCTCTAGATCTATTCTTGTTTCCTTCCAGCGTCGCTCTGGAGCATCTAGAGATGATCCGTCGCAGAAATCTTGAAAGAATTCGTCGACTATAATCGAGCAATTCTCCACTCTAGCGACACGTTCAACTGTTGGCACAACCGAGGAACCCGTAAGGATTTCAGTAAGCTTATCCGCTACATCTGCAGCATCTGAATTGACATTAGATGGGTGAATAACAGCAATGACCGAAATGCCTATCAGAGAGGCCGCCACGCAGCCTAGATAGGTTCGCCTTTTAGCGATCATAATCTTTTTTTAGCGATCATAATCTTTGCCTGACTTGACGCCCATGTTAATCACCGTAACAGAAATGCGCGATGCGAAAACACCTGCGGCATACTATATGGTATGTCATCCTAAAAACTCCGGAAATCTCAGTTCATCAATATTAGTCATCCACCTGCAATCCCCACGCGACCCAACCCTATCAATCCACCGTTGACGACGACTCGCCCAAGTGTAAAGCGCGCTTGCGCATTTAGATACAAACCCTAGGATACTGCACACCTGCCTCCGTATCGGCAACAATAAACACCCGATGAAATGTGTACTGAACCCTGACATCACATTGACATTTGCACCGAATGGAGCGAGCCCGCTTCAAATCCAGAACCTACCCCTCCAATGCCCCCCTCAATGGCGAGGGGGGCTAAGTGGTCGATGGTAGAAATGAGGTCCACCGACCGAGCTGGTACCTAAACTATACGATCAACTTACCGTATTGAGAAATACCAAGTTGCTATACATTGATAGATCTCGGCTATCGTGGGGCAGCGCTACCTATCATAAACCGGTGCGGTTCCCGGCACCGATACAGGCTTTGTCTTTCAACGCTTCTCTGAACCAATCGGCGTCATAGTCGCGATCACCGACCAGCCATTCAACCTTTGGCAAACTGCTCATCAGAGCGCGCGCGGATATAATCACTGACCAGCCCAGCGGTGACAAAGAGGTTCAGAGGGCGTCATTCGCAATTGTCGCTCGGACCAATGGCGCGACAAGGCTCATCTGTCGAAGATAGCGTGCAGCTTTGCCCCTCTCGGTGATTGTTTCAATCACCTGCCGGTCAATGGTTCATCCCGCCCTAGGCGCGTCCGATCAGACGTCCACGTCTCCCTTTTTCCACCGCAAGGCTGGACGCCGTGCGATGCGCTTTGAGATACCCGTCACTGGCGATCAGAGCAGCACCAGTCATAACGGGCTCGCTGCCGACATCTGACGGTTTTGGTCGGATGACTGGTGCCAGCCGATACTGTTGAAAAACTCCAGTTTTCGCGAAAATAGGTGAAATACTTGCCCGCAGGAGGCCTATCCGAAAATTCGGCGAGGGGGTCGGCCTAAGACCAGAATTGGCAATGTCCGAAGCTCTCAGCGGCGCCGCTGGGCATTTGGTTTCAAGTTGGCCGTCGCAATGGATCTTGGCAGAAAAATGCGGTCGTCAGATTTTCGAGTTTTTCAACACAATCAGCCGATGGCGGCTATGAACCCAATCTGCTGGATTGTTGAAACGTTGAGAGTATTTACTAGTAGACGGTTGCGGGATTTTGGTTGTATCATGCAACTATGACGCAATCACTTCCAATCCCTCGCATTGACAAAATGCGTTCCGCTGCACGGCAGATAGTGCGCGAATTTGGCTTCATGCAAAAGGGATTGGCTGGAACAGAGCTATCTCCATCTGCGGTGCACACGATTATTGAGGTTGGTTATGGCACGGTTAAAAATGCCAGTGACCTGGGTGCCCATTTGCATTTGGAAAAGTCCAGCGTCAGCCGTCTTGTTCAAAAGCTGGAAAACGATGGCCTGATCGAGGCTGACACTGATCCGAGTGATAAGCGGTCCCGTATTTTGACTTTGACGCAGGATGGAAAAAACCTACTGGGCGATGTCGAGGGTTTTGCGCGGCGACAGCTTCAATCTGCCCTGGACGTGCTGTCGTCAAAAGAAGTCGCACAAATTGAGACGGGCCTTGTTCTATTCGCAAAATCTTTAGGTGGCGCGGTCAGCGCTGCGCCAGACGTTGAACTACACGTGGGCTATCGTTCTGGGGTCATCGCATCCGTGGCGCATCTACACGCGACTTTCTACTCACAGCACTATGGGTTTGGAGCAGTATTTGAGCGCAAAATCGCAACGGAAATGTCAGAGTTTATGGGGCGCATAAACAATTCGGAAAACACGACGTTCTCCGCTTATGCAGGCGAAGAACTTCTGGGATCTGTCTCCCTCGATGGTGAGGATTTAGGGGACGGCGTTAGCCATTTGCGGTGGTTCATCGTTAGCCCCAAAGCGCAGGGTATGGGTATCGGAAACGTGCTTCTCAGCAAAGCCACGGAGTTCGCAGACAAGCAGGGCTTTGATCGCACGCGCCTGTGGACCTTCAAAGGATTGGATGCCGCCCGCCACCTTTATGAGAGACACGGGTTCGCGCTGGCGCATCAGACCCCCGGTACGCAGTGGGGAACGGAAGTGATCGAGCAGGAATTTGTGCGACACCATGGTGCGTAGTGCAGCATTTGCTTCCCTACCTTGCGGCGTCGTTTACGGGTAGCACATTATCTGATTTTGCGGTCGCAGCGAATGTCGACTATGCGGGCTGCAACTGCAGCATCCAAGCACAGCGCAGAGAGTCCGAATGGGCCGCCCTCGACGTTGGGGGCCACGTCATTCGCTGAGATGCTGCATAGCATCCGCTAACCGCAGGGAACCCAAAGTGTCGAATGCTGCAATGAGAAGGAAATGGCAGCTTTTCTAAGCCTTGGCCAAAAAGGCCGATCGGATAGCTGCTTTCATTGCGTCACGCGGCCCGGTCTCCTGTGACCGACTTGTCGCCATCACCAAGTTCGAGGCTGGTGTGTTTCCAAAGCCAAGAACCTTGTTCACCACTGACAGGCCGGAATGCAACGATGAACGGCCCAGAAGACCGACTGCGATCCCAGCTTCGACTGCAGCGATCACGCCAGAGACGCTTTGGCTGGAATAGACGATGCGGTATGGCTTCTTACGGGTTTGCAAGGAAGTGATTGCAGCCTCGCGCCACCAACAAGCATGATCGAACAGAGCCACCGGCAGGTACGCATCGGCAGGGAAGTCCCGATGCGCAGACGACACCCAGCAAGTTGGATCTTCAGTCAGCACTTCTTCGTGTTCTTTTGGACATTCAACCTCATAGATCGCAAGATCGAGCGCTCCTTTGTCAAGTGCATCAGGGAAATGCGCGCTTAATGCGCAGGTCACTTCCAGCTCGACTTTGGGGTGGTGACGGCTAAAGGACGCGATGATCTCAGCCAATTTGGCCTGGCCGTGATCGTCAGGAATACCCACACGTAATTTGCCCATTACAGTATTTTGAGAGATGTCTCGCAGTGCTGTGTCGAGGCGCGCTGTGACTTCCTGTGCCACAGGCAGCAACTGGCGACCCGTATCGCTCAGGATTACGCCGCGTCCGTGCCGTTCAAAGACGGGTTGCCCGATGATGCTTTCGAGGCGTTTAATCTGAAGACTGGTGGCGGATTGGGATCGATGGATGCGAGCAGCACCATCTGTCACACTGCCTGATTCCGCAACGGCGACAAACGTGCGCAGCAAATCGCTGTCCAGGCTTTCCATCGATTTTTCCGATACCAGAAATTGAAAGTATTCGTTTCACACATGTCATGTTGACGACTAATTTTCAAGGTCAAAGGAGTACCCAATGTCCGATCAGACAGTTGCCCGGCGACCATCCTACAAGAAACCCGTCCTCTGGTGCACGTGTCTTTTCTTGTTGGTAAGTTTGGCTTTTGCCTGGCCAGAACACTCATGGAATGCTGTCAAGTTCGTCCTGTGGAGTTTGGTTGTTGTTGCCCCAATCGTCATTCCGGGCATTCTTCTTGCGGCGTGGATCATCGCCAGCGGAGCAGATGCACACATTGCTGGTGCCTTCGAGGGCAAGACGCTGCGAACGGTTGTGGTCGCCTCTTTGATTGGCGCGATCACGCCTGTCTGTGGCGTAACCGTTTTGCCATTGATGGCCGGACTTTTGGCGGCGGGTGTTCCACTGGCCCCGATCATGGCGTTCTGGCTGTCCTCACCAATCACGGATCCTGCGATGCTGGCCACGACGGTCGCGACCCTTGGACTGAGCTTTGCGATTGGGAAAACACTCGCGGCCTTTGGTCTGGGTATCTTTGGCGGTGCGATCACGGGACTGTTTGTCAAGAC
This sequence comes from Yoonia sp. R2-816, assembly GCF_046762905.1. Taxonomy (NCBI): domain Bacteria; kingdom Pseudomonadati; phylum Pseudomonadota; class Alphaproteobacteria; order Rhodobacterales; family Paracoccaceae; genus Yoonia; species Yoonia sp. R2-816. The sequence continues at coordinate 5,126 of NZ_JBKQXN010000034.1, forward strand.
ACCTTGGGCATTGAACGCGCTTCGCGACAACGGGCTTGCGCGCCAATTGAGCGCTGCGCGAAGTGGAGCGGCTCAAACCTTCGACCCTTGGGTTTGGAAAAAGGAAGCGCGCCGGCGGGCGTTCAGGACACAATTTTGGGCAACAGCACGGCTCATCCTGATTTGCCTGATCCCTGCATTTGCAGCCGAATATGCGCTGAATGCCGCGCTGACGCCGGGATCGCTCGCCGCATATGTCGGGAAAGATCAGTGGTGGGCCATACCTGCGGCCGTCTTTGTCGGAGCGCCCGCCTACATCGATGGCTACGCAGCACTTCCTTTGACCCGTGGTTTGATTGAAAGCGGCATGTCAGAGGGTGCTGCCATGGCCTTTCTGATCTCTGGTGGTGTTGTGAGCATCTGGGGTGCCTTGGCTATTGCTCCGGTCCTGAAACTCAAGCCGTTTTTGCTGTATCTCGCCTTGGCTGTTCTAGGATCTCTGGCCGCGGGATACGTATTTGAATGGGTAGTTTAGAGAGTGATGCATACCAAAAACGGTTATTCGCCAACCGCAACGAACTGGCGTTTTGTCCACGATCTGTAAGTTGATCAGTGTTGAATTTCGCGCCTGCAGCGAATGTCTGGAAAGCGGGCTCAATTGCGGCATTTACATCCACAGACCAAAGGCTGTTTTGGGCCGTCCCTACCGGGGTTTTCGGCGGCTACCGCGCAGATGCTGCGCTAGCCCCAACAGCGGCAGTGAGCCCAGAGTACAGAATGCTGCATCGTGAATGAACGGCAGCTTTTCATCTCGAAACCAACAAGCTAGCCTAGTCGTAACTTTGTATAACTTACAGCGGAGATAGTCATGAACAGATCGGACGCACTTTTTCCTTCACTCGTGCAATCCAACAAGATCAACCACGCGCTATGGTTTGTCGTGCTCGCAGTGCTCGGGTCGTTACTGATTGCGATATCGGCTAAGACTAAAGTTCCCATGTGGCCTGTCGATATGTCACTTCAGACCTTGACGATCTTTACCATCGCCGCAGTATTCGGCTTAAAACTCGGATTAGCCACAATTCTTCTATATCTCGCAGAAGGTGCCTTGGGGTTTCCAGTTTTCCAAGGAACTCCTGAGCGCGGAATAGGCCTTGCATACATGGTAGGGCCGACTGGAGGGTATCTCGTCGGCTTCGTTGTCATGACCGCAATAACGGGATGGGCCGCCGATAAGGGCTGGTGGAAGAATCCCCTAAAGATCGGTGGGGCTATGCTTGTTGGCGAAGTAATTCTCCTCACCCTAGGTGCACTCTGGTTGATGTACCTTTTCGGTATTTCCCAAGGCATTGAGTATGGAATTGGGCCGTTTATTGTACCGGACATGCTCAAGTTGGCGTTAGCTGCGGGACTTGTTTCAATCCTTGGCAACACTGTGCGATCAAGGCTGCGGTAATAACCGTAATCTATGAGCTTTGCCGATGCGTCGGCAAAGCTGCCATTGAATTAGAGGCTATGGATGGCAGTAAAGTCCGCGACTTGATCCTGGCCATCGTTTCCTCGCTGCACGATGTACGAATGGCTGGTTCTCACGCCGTATTGCGACGCTAAAAACTGAGCGGACGCAGCAATAACTGTGCTGCGAGCGCACGCAACATGATCTGAAGACTTCCGGTATGGGCTCTTCGCGGCCATGCGGTGTCGCCGCGATCGGCAACACAATCGAATCCCGATACCGACCTTTCGCGAGGTTCCAGCACTTTCCTGCAAAACATCTACAAACGCACGGATGTTTCGAACCTTCGAGATGATTGCGCGCCGTTCGTCATTAGACAGCGGGCATTCGGCCCGGGAGCGGCGGATTCAACGACTGAGCCCATTCTACCAGATGCCGCACGGCTCACAAATGCCAGCTTCCGGTACGAAGCAGCTTCAATCAACGTCCGTCGGCTAATGCGGTGCGCACTCCAGAACAGTGCGTTGCAATCTCCGGTGCAGCGTTCTGGGGACTCAAAGAAGTTACATCTAAGCGAAGTGTATGGGTTAGGTCTGCTCCGATCAGTGGCTCTTGGGACGCGTGGTTGCGCCGAACGACATCTGCACCTTGCAACTTTCCTTTGCCTTTCCGCTCCAGCGATTGAATGCGCCTGATGTTTTCATCAAGATCGCAGGCGAGATGCACCACTACGAGGGGTGGACGCCGATCACTTCGCTCAACGAACCGCTGCCATTCTTCTAAGGCCCATTCACTGTTGCCCGTCAGAACAGTGGTGAAAACGACAGGTACTCCTCGCGGTAAGGCAGCTATAAGCTCGTCCGCGATTTCTTCGACCCGCCGCACGGTTTCACGAAATTGCGGAGTGCGAAATTCGGTCAAGGCAAATGCGAGGTTGTAGAGAGTGTGAATGTCCACGAGCCGCGCCTTAAGGAGCTGCGCGAGTTCCCGCCCGATTGTCAGTTTGCCGACGCCCGGATACCCATTTAGGACTATTATCATTTGAACAAATTATCAGGCACCTACCCGCTGGCCAACATCAAAAGCAGCCATTGGTGAAACCGCAGCGAAGGCTCACTTTGTCCCGCTCCTCGTAAATTGGTTGTCCAAAAATTGCTGCACAGCCGATGAATGGCCGGTCTTCCCGCTGCACCGCTGCGCCAATGTTTCCGTCCCTTCGGCATACTGGTGCTGTCAACGCGCGCAACACCAATTCGCTTGGAGTGTCATTTCGCCCCGTCGTACAACGGTTCTCGTTGTTTGCTTAGCGTAGGATTCCACACTCTCCCGCAAAGGACCCCTGGCTCTTTCAATTGATTGTCACCCAACGCTGCCCCGCCGCTCGCCCATTGAACACTCTAGCAAGTTATGTTTCGATTGGCAGTAGCAACTCGAGAAGCGTTCTTACTCCTAATAACCGCTTAGCCTTTCGCCAGCTTGGTTTGGGCTATTGGAGAACAATACTATTCCAGCTCTCACTCCGCGGGCTGAGCGGTCGCCGTTGCCATTGCTTTGAAGACTTGCTCAGTTTCCGCGTCCATCGGGAAGTAGAGTTCGATCTTCAACGACCCGAGGGCCGCATCTTCGGGTGTTCCGAACTGAGCAATTGTCGCGAACAGGGACAGCCTTTGATTGTCCAGTACCACGATCGTCGGAATGACCGGTGTTCGGGCGGGGTCAATCGGTTTGGGGGCCTTCTCAAGGTGCGCAATAACGGGAGCAAACTTCGGGATTCCGCCTTCAGCAGCGCTCTCGGTTCGCAGCCGCTTGGCGGCATGATGGGCGACCTCTGGCCAGTTTTCCACGACTGATGGAAGCGCGTCGGACACCATCAGGTCCAGCAGGCTGTCGCCGACGCCGACCCTGAAGGATGAGAAAAGAGCCAACGCGGCAGGGTTGGCCATGCGTATCGTCCACAGTCGATCAACGGCGAGACCGGGCATGGGCATGTGATTGGCAAGCGTCTTTTCGACTGCTGCCCGAACCGGGGCCATCTCTTCTGCGGTCCAGTCCGCTGACCGATACCGCGCAGCAAAACCGGCAGCCGTCAGCATGTCGTTGCGGGCCTCCAGCGGAACTTCAAGCGTTTCACTGAGCCTGACGACCATCTCGCGACTTGGACGCGCCCGACCAGTTTCGAGAAAGGACAAATGGCGCGAGGATATCCCGGCTTCGTTTGCCAGATCGAGTTGCGAGAAACGCCGCAGGTTTCGCCAATGGCGCAATGTGTCAGGGAAGGTCTGCATATGCGGAAGCTATACGCCGCATCCTCACCTGTCACTTACCTCCAAGGTAATTGCGGGACGTTCACGCGTTCAATAGCAACCCTTCAAGAGCCGAGTGGAAGGACAAAAAATGGCAACTCAAGCAGCCCACAAGAGATGGCTTAAAGTCTCAGCCATCGGTATTGGGTTCTTCGGACCGGCACTGACCCTTGGAACAATCCCAGCCACGAATGAGTTGGCTCGACTTGGGCTCGATATCCTAACCTGGCCAGTGGATGGCTTCCCAAGCTACGAATCCGAAGAGATACGCTTCCTCTCTGCCTTAACTGGTGGATTTCTGGTGGGTTGGGCCGTCATGATCTGGCTCTTGTCTGTGCACGTCCACGATCATGCGCCTGAAGGCGTCCGGAAGTCGGTGCTCTACGGTGCTCTGGCCTGGTTTTTCCTAGACAGTCTCGGATCGATCACATCGGGCAACTGGCCGAACGCACTCTGGAACATCCTTGTCCTTTTGGCAGTCGTTGGTCCGATGTGGCGACCGGCTCAGCCAACAACATGATATAGATAGGAATTCAACATGTCCCAGTTTCGCTTGCTCCTTCTGGCAATTACCGCGGTGATTGTCGTCTTCACCATTGCTGCTGTTGCGAATGACGGATGGAACCTCTTGCCGCATTTCTTCGGGCCGATCTTCGCACTAACGTGGCAAGGACAGTTCAACGTGGACTTCACGACCTACCTAATCCTGTCGGCCGTTTGGATGGCATGGCGCGGTGGATTTACCGGCCGTAGTATTGCGTTAGGCCTATTCGCGCCTCCTTTGGGAATTCTATTTTTTGCTCCGTACTTGATCTATCTAATTGGTCAGTCTGGTGGTGACCCCAAGAAGCTCCTTCTAGGCGTTCACGCCGATTGAGTTTGATGATGCTATTTTGGCGGAGTGATCAAGTCGGCGAGACCATTCGAACATTAGATGTTTTCTTTGCTCTGACGGCCCATTCCGGACCTTCGACCTGTTCAAAAGTTGCTGCGGTAGCAGCCCGCTTTGCGGTCATTCGCTTCGCCGTGGGTCAAACCGGAAAGCCGGTCGACAACCGCGAAGACAAACGAAGCGGTAAAGACCAAGGAATTTGTTCAGACCTGAATTTCTGCTTGAGGTGCCACTTTCTGTTGGACCTCCGCGTAAAGGTCCACGTCTGCCTCGGTGGCATCAATTTCGACGACCAGTGAAAACCGCGCCTCGCACCGCTCAGGGTCCACATTGCGGTTTTCTTTCCACCAGCCCCCAACCGGATAGACCGCAAGGACCCCGCGACGGGCAAGATCGCTGGCAGCGACAGTGAGCGTATCGATGTGCAGGGATCCGACACTCCGGCGATTGTAGCCGAAATCCCATTCGCCACTGTCAGGGCCGTTATCGTCTGGTTGGTCTTCAACTGCGGTGCGGCCAACACGTTGCGTGAATACATCAACTTCTTCATCCGCGCCCTTTAGCGCAAAACGAAGGCCATGAGATGCGTATCTGTTTTTTCGACCACGAGCGACCTCAGATGGGTTCGGTTCGATGAAGGTGCTCAGAGCAACACGCAGGGTAACGTCCTGTCCGACCAAGCCGCGGAGAACGTTCGTTGGCCATGGCAGTTCAAACAACTGCATTTCGTTCAATTTCCGACCTGATCCCTTGTTCTCATAGGGACGAATGTAATCCTCTACGATCAGCGTGATTGCGCTGCTTGCACTGTTAAGAGCACGTTCGAGGCTTGGCTGACCATAACCATATCGGGTGAACATGACATCGTAGGCACCCTTCCGATTTCGATCCGCTGGCGCAATATGCGACCACATCTGATCAGTCCATCTTGCCGAGCCCACGTAGAGAGCCCGGATCGTCTCTGGCCAAAGGTCGGGATATGAGGCGCGAAGGATTGCGATTTCACGAGCGGCCAGTGCCGTTGCGGCACTGGTGTCAGAAATGTGTGTGAAAGACCGTGCAGGGTAATTCCGACTGGTCGTAACCAGCATCAATTCAGAATGCTGATTGGGTGTCGTTGAAAACCCGTCATCGTACCAGTTGCCGCCTTCAAGTACGACATCAGGTTTGATTGGCCAGGTCTTGGTCCAACTCGCCGTGCGGGACATCGGAGCGAGGTCCCCAACATCAGCTAACGTCGTACCATATGTTGGCCCACCAACTCCGTTCATTTCGGTCATCGCACCCACTGCGATTGAGTTCCATGCTTGGGAAGGAGACTGAATCTCTCCCTCATCAAGGTCATCGCATTTGCTTAGGTAGTCTGTATTTCCATCATGTTGGGCATCAATATTGCCAATCGAAGTCACGATAAGTCGCTGCTGCTTTACTTCGCCGGACCGACCAGCGGCAAGCTGGTCGAGTTCAGTGGACCAGGACGTAGGCGCACCGCTGTGAGGAGTATCGAGGTCTGTGGTCGTGGCCAAAGCGAAAGTCCGCAACCTATCTGGCTCAACTTCTACCGCGTTGATGGCTTTCTGCGTCCTGTCCCCCAACAGATGATAAGGGTTATGGCCTGCATCTGGGATCACCTTTGCAGACTCTAGCCTATGAGGGACATTGATTGCCGCGGTACTGTTCAAGTGAGTCCGCAGATCACCAAAGAGCACCGCCCCTGCCATCCTCGATCCATGACCATGCAGGTCTGCGAGGTCCCATCCAGGCACAGCCGCATGGCGATCTGCTGCATCAAACGCAGGCTGGATGAGCGGGTGCGCCAACGTGATGCCCGTATCCAAGAGCGTGACATAGGATGCCGCCTGCTGAGCTTGAGGGCCATACTGGGTTCGGCCAATCACATCTAGCAACCAACCGGCCTGTTCCTCCGCTTCGAGGCCATCCACGAAGTCGATAGGGACACCAGGCGGAGTAACGGAGCGGACCGAACCTGTACCAATTGCAGTCCTAGCCATTTGGCCGATGTCACCTTCAACGAGAACGACGACATCCTCAGGGAACACTAAGCGATCGGGGTAGACCGTTAGCCCTTCCTGAACTGCTCTAGCAACGAATTGGTCCACTTCTCTTGGTTCCAACCAAACCTCCCAAGGGATCGGACCCGCCGCCAACGGGAATGGTTTGTTTGGATGTCGCCATAGGTCCCGAAGCTCTGCTTGGGCTAACGTGTCGATACTGTTAGCAAGATCAGCATTCCTCGGGCGTGTTTGCCCTTGGTTGTTAGGCTTACCGTCTTCTGTTGCGAATTGGTCAAGCTTCTCGCGTAGCTTGGTCAAGCCACCTGCCGACTTACTCGCTTTTACAATAGCGCGACCCGGAACCGCATTATCGGGCTCAGCGTCCCGCACACTAAGGAGAGCCAAGCCGCTCACATCAAATTTGCCTGGAAGAAACGCTTCGCCAGCGCGGCCTACGATTTCGATATAGGTGGCGTTTGCTTCAGGCACTACCTCTATGGTGTCCAATGCTGCGATCAGACGGGCAGCATGTGCTTGCCTATTTGGTACGTCTGTCGGCGTATCAGTAACGATCCGCCTTCCCTTGAAATCTTTAGGCTTCGAAACCCCGTTAAGAACTATGTGAGGAAGATTCCGTTCTGCCACTGCTTATACCCAACGCTTGTAAGTCTCGTCGGCGACCAATTGAACGCAACAAATCAGCCGACGTTATTGTTTTTTTCGAATCCAATACTGCCCGACGTGCGGCATCCATCGCGGCCTGAACTACATCAGAGGATGAAAGACCATGGGCCTGTTCAACCACATCGTCCCAGATTACCTCAGACAAATCAAATCCGATTAGACCACGAGACATGGCTTTCTGCATCGCTTCGGCGGTGGGTAGAGCATACATCAATACAAGGTCAAAGCGGCGAAGGATCGCCTTATCCAAAATCCGTGGCAGGTTGGTTGTTGCGATGATCAGCGAAGGCCCCGTGTCTTCCTCCATGAATTGGAGAAACGAGTTTAGGGTTCGCCGCGCTTCGCCAACATCATTGTCACTGTCTCTGGTGGCGGCAAGCGCATCGATCTCATCGAACAGGTAAACCCCTCGTTGGGTCCTTACTGTCTCGAATATTGCATTCAGTTTGGAGGCCGTCTCCCCCATAAATTTCGATATCAACCCGTGCAACAGCACAGAATAAAGAGGAAGCTTTAGCTCACCAGCCAATGCAGACGCGCTCATCGTCTTTCCGGTGCCTGGGGGACCTGCCAGAAGGACACGTTGCCTGGGTGTCAGCCCATGCTTCTCCAAGATGTCGCGTTTGCGGAACTCGACAACGAGTTGCTCAAGCTCAGACGACACAGATTCTGGTAGGATGAGATCATTCAGCCTGGTCTCTGGATAGGCAGTCCCAATGATCGATGCCAACTCGCCCCGTGGCTTGGCGATCAATGTTGGGGTTGGCGTCTGCAACTTAGGTGTTTGCCCCGCTTCAACCCACTGACGAAGCTGTTCGGCTAGACGAGTATGACCCTTTTGTTCCTCTGCCGACGCAAGCTGAAGTGCTAGATCGAAGAACCGTTCTTCGTTCCCCTCAACGTGACTCTTCAATAGTCCAATGAGTTGCTTTGCGTTGGCCACCGATTTCGTCTCCCTGTTGAGCTCTACCTTAGCCTGTTCAAAAAAAATTGCGAATGCGACGTGACGCCATCGATCTGGTTTTTGTGGATTGTTGCCGTCGGCGCATACATCATCATGAAAGTACTTTGCCAGAGTGCCTGTTGTATGTCCGCATCCGGATCAGGATAGAGTGATCGCTGCAACCGCAGCGAATGACGGCTTCCCGCCCCTCGGTGGGAGACGCATAATGTCTTCCTATCATCTCAGCGGAAGCTATTTGGGGTTTGTGACTGCGCGTTAATCGGTCGCTTCCCCTCCACCAGCGTGATGTTACCCCCGACTCGGGCCGTCCAGATATGGACCATCCCGATTCTTGTCACGGTCAAGTCCCAACCGTGGTCCCAGCTCTATTTCACGAGCGAATAGCGGACTGTGTTGTGGCGCATTCCTGGGCGCTGATGCTTTTGAGAGGTCTAAAATCCGCTTGGCAAGCCTTTCTCGATCCGCAGATGAGAGTTTTGGCGCATCACTTGGTATCACCTCTTCAGGGCGGGCCAAGGCCGTGATCTCTTTCAGCGAGTACCCTTTGTACAAGTCTTCGAGAAGGGCTTGGGGCTCCTTGGCATCCCGCGCTTGCCCATCTTCTGCCGAGAGTATCCGCTCCACTACGCTTTGGCGTGCCGCGCGCGCTTGCATGCCACCTTCGGGGGTGAGCTCTTCGAACTCGCCGCCATAGCGTAAAGCATCACCGACCATTTGAACATCATCGGGCCCATTCATTGCCAAAATGGACATTCGGGAAACGACCTTGTCGATGTCGCTTACCTTCGCGATAACCGTCTTTTTTCGTTCTGAGAAAATGCTGCGGAATGTACGGGCTGCATTTGGATCACGGATCGTAAATGGAGCGTCCTTCTTATAGATACACTGCTTCCATTCATAATTCTCGGCATCCGGCTTCACTTCATGGGCCACTTCAATCCGAAGATCTGTTAGAGCGCGTTCCTGTGCCATATGCTGTGCGATTATGTCTGCTTGGATCTGCTGATCTGCGCTCAGTTCGACCTTTTTTGCTTCAGCATAGAGACTTCTGACAATCTCGTGTGGGCGCTCCACATCATGTACATCGTTCTCATGTGGCGCATATCTGTTCATTGCAGATATGAGCGCATCGATCATATCTTCATCCATGTTTCGGGACCTTTCAGTATTTGTTGAAGGCTGTGCCAGGTCGGAGCTTTGGTCCACCCGCGCTCGTGCTTTGTCATACTCGGTTGTGTAGATATCCTTGATGCTTTCGATGAGGGACATGCGCCGTGTCTGATATTCCATGCGCGGGTAGGGGGTGTGGCGCGCGCGGGTCTTGGCCTGCTCACCGATAGCGGCACCTTCTGGCATGAGATCGCGGCCTTGCGCGAGAGGCGCGAAGGCGTCTTTCAGCATGTCCTCGTACCCACCAACTTCGCGGGCTTCGGTGACCCGGTTTGACAGAACTTCCAGACCTGCTTTGAGGG
>NZ_JBKQXN010000035.1:0-2399 GCF_046762905.1 Yoonia sp. R2-816
TGTGTTGCGGCAGAACACCCATCGAAACTATGATCGACGGGAAAGAAATCTGGCGGGAAAAGTTCGTGAACTGAACTTCACCTGACAGACGCCGCCTGAAAAACGGCCAACTGTCAGATCACATCTGAACCACTACAGCTAATCCTATTGCAAATTTCTTCTGCGTCCTCTTTCGCCAATCCCTGTTCCAGCATCGCCTTCATCCAGATCGGCCTGTTGAGACGACTAGCCATGTCTCCGATGAGTTCGGTTCCAGCGGCCACTCCTAAGATGACGCTGGTCCGCATTGGGTCCACGTATCCCTGAGTCGGTTGCGTTTCTTCCAACACTTTACTTGCCACATAAAGCGCGAGAAGTTGAACAGTATCAGTCGTTTCCACTACTTGAGGTGGAATGCCAAATTTTATCGGATCAAATGCGAAGTGAGGAATGAAGCCCCCACGACGGGAATAAGTTTTGTCTCTTGCGGATGGGTCTGCGTCGTAAAAGTCTTCAATACGCCAATGCGTTTCGGGAATCTCGCGGGTTGTATCTAAACCCTCCACGATATCATGCCAGAACCCTGCAGTGGTTCCTCTGCCCGCGAACATTGTGCCAAGGCCAACAATTGCAATCGGCGAGCGTTTCGTTGTCTGTTGCATTCTCAAACTCCAAAAAGTATCGATAGTTGGATGTCGTTTAAGGCTCAGGCAAGATCAAGAATTTGCGGTGAGCTTGAAAAAAACGTGCTCGGAACGAAGACACCTAGGGAACGGCATTGCTGGGCTCGTACGGCCATGGCAGCACCCTCCATGATATTCAAACCTATTTGGCGGACCGTTCGCCGTTTGGGATCATTCAGAAAACTACCTCTCACCCATTCGTTGAATGCCCCCATCGCAGGCCCACACCAGATTTGGTAGTCAGAACGACGATCAGTAACGCCATCGCGAGCCCATTTCGACGCTTGGAATAGAAAACGTTTGAAAACCAATGCCAATTTGGTGCGGTCATCAGTATCAGCTCGCACACATAATTTCTGATTGTAAGCTGAATGGTAGGAGCGTGCTTGCTGCCAGGCTTCTTCGAAAGACATGCGAAGCACCTTCTCCTCTAACCACTGCTTATCACGATCCGTGAAGTCTGCGAAACAGCTGTAGCGGCGGTAGAAGTCCTGTAAACGTTGAGCAGTGACGCCGAACATGGTGCCGCGCTTGAGTACTTGGACCTTGGCGCCGACCTCAAACATGTCGGCGGCAGGCACCATCCCAAAATCAGAAATTTCGGCATTGCACAACAGCGCACGTGCATCATTTGATAGTCCGGATTCGGTTGCACTCTGATTGACCGATCCGGTCACGATAAAGTCGGCTCCCAATGCAAAGGCAGCTGCAGCTGCAGTCGGCGTTCCGATACCACCAGCTGCTCCCAACAGAATGGCATTGGGATAGTTATACTCGCGCACAGCACGATCACGGACTTCAGCGATCGTGGGAAACAGACTCGTTAGCGGTCTTCCATCTGTGTGTCCACCGCTGTCGGCTTCAACTGTGAGAAACTCAGCTGTCGGCAATTTCGAATGGAATTCAGCCTGTTCTTCAGAGATGGCGCCTTCGTTAACCAGCTCTTTGAGCATTACAAAAGGCGGTGGCGTCAGGAATGCTTTGGCAACCTCAGGACGGGAAACTTTTGCAAATACATTGGTCGCGCGGTTGATTTCCCCCATCTTCCCGCGCGCCAGTCCGGCTGCGGAATACCTTACTATCTCTTTGGAAAGGGTCATGAAAGCAGAGGCTGAAACATTGCGGATTTTCTCTCGCAGAAACAAGTCAATCATTTGGGATTCTTGCTCTGGCCTGTCTGGCGAATGAATGAGATTCATCCCCCAAGCACTGTCGCCTTCAACTTGACGTCGAATATCGTGGATCGCCTTTGCTACTAACGACGGCTTCAGTCCAGCACTTCCAAAGAACCCGACGAACCCTGCCTTAACCGCCTCAACCACCATATCGCTTGTCGCAATTCCTCTCGCCATTTCGCCAACCACATAGGCAAATCGGCAATCGCATCTTTTCAAAAAACTCTGAGAACCAAGCCACTCTGGAAAAATACTTGGCAGAGTACCCAGAACATTCTCGCTATCTCGACGCGAGATCTTGTCAAAATATCCAGTCTTCGTTTTTTTGAGCCGGGCCATTCTCGAACCAATTGCACTCCGATAGATGACGGCTTCGGATCGACAATCATGGATAACGTCAATCAGAGCTTCCATGTCCGGTGAAAGCGAACCTTTCTGTCCGCGTTGTTCTTCATCGCTACGTCGCAATATCGTCCTGCCTTTTGGAAGAGACTGTCTCCTCAGCATCCTCTTTATGGCGTCCGCTCGGGTGAGCGTTTGTGCATAAAAATACCTGAAGAGA
>NZ_JBKQXN010000036.1:0-8863 GCF_046762905.1 Yoonia sp. R2-816
CAACTTTGTTCATGGTATTCTCTTTTCTTAAGTTAGGCCGGATGGGCCGGTGGGTTGGCTGGGCCAGAGGCGTCATCGGTTCAGCTTAAGCATTCATCAGCATCTTTCTTGGAAGCCGGTTCGGCGAGACGTTCGCGTTTCATCTAGATAAGTGGAACAAAAGGCACCCCGCAGGCAGTGAAGGTTGTCAGCGGGATAAGCACAGCAATGACACGGATCATTTTGTTACTCTCTGTGTGTTTGGCGCGTTAAACGTCATAAGACGCGCGACCAGGCCCCAAAGCTGGAGAAGGGGTCTGTTCCGGTCAGAAAAACGAGAACTGGTCCCCTGTCAGCGATGCAACAGCGATTTCTTCGAGTTCAACAGACCCATTGTTCCACTCGAGCCGCGTTCCCGAGCCGGTGTCCACAAAGGTAAGAGCTGAGAACGTGATTCCAACCATTTTCAACTTGTCCAAATTTAACTCGAAATCAGTAATCTGGTCGGTACCACTGGCAACCTGCGCGTTGAACACAAACTCGTCCGCACCACCGCCGCCAGTTAGAACGTCATTCCCTGCGCCGCCATCAATCACGTCGTCAGAAGAAAAGCCAATGATGATATCATTTCCTGAGCCACCGATAAGGGACTTTTCTCGAATCCCCTCCAGGTCCAGCACCGTACCATCAGCAAACTCGATAAGTTCCATGTCTGAACGGGTATTCAGGAAGTGGTCGGTGACTGTCACCGTGTCGCCGGTGCTCACCGCGATCACCAGATCATCACCTGCATTCCGCGTGAAACTCACATCACTGGCATCTTGATCCGTGAACATCAACCGGTCGCTTTCGGTGCTGCTATAGCTAAAGTCATCAATCGTATCGTTGCCATCTCCGAGGCTGTAACGGTAGGTGTCCTCACCACGACCGCCCTTCAGCGTGTCGTTGCCGGCACCACCGTGGAAGGTATCATCGCCGTTACTGCCAAGCACCAGATCATCACCGTCACCATCCTGATCCTCGACCGACTTCTGTGCGATACCCTGCAAATCCAACACCGTACCATCAGCAAACTCGATAAGTTCCATGTCTGAACGGGTATTCAGGAAGTGGTCGGTGACCGTCACCGTGTCGCCGGTGCTCACCGTGACCACCAGATCATCACCTGCATTCCGTGTGAAACTCACATCATTGGCATCTTGATCCGTGAACACCAACCGGTCGCTTTCGGTGCTGCTATTGCTCAAATCATCAATCGTGTCGTTGCCGTCTCCGAGGCTGTAACGGTAGGTGTCCTCACCACGCCCGCCCTTCAGTGTGTCGTTGCCGACCCCGCCGAGGAAGGTGTCATCGCCGTTGCTGCCAAGCACCAGATCATCGCCGTCACCATTCTGATCCTCGATCGACTTCTGTGCGATCCCCTGCAGATCCAGCACCGTACCATCAGCAAACTCGATAATTTCCATGTCTGAACGGGTATTCAGGAAGTGGTCGGTGACTGTCACCGTGTCGCCGGTGCTCACCGCGATCACCAGATCATCACCTGCATTCCGTGTGAAACTCACATCATTGGCATCTTGATCCGTGAACACCAACCGGTCGCTTTCGGTGCTGCTATTGCGCCAATCATCAATCGTGTCGTTGCCATCTCCGAGGCTGTAACGGTAGGTGTCCGCACGAGCACCTCCCTGCAGCGTGTCGTTGGCGAGCCCGCCGATGAAGGTGTCATCGCCGCTTCTGCCAAGCACCAGATCGTCGCCGTTACCATTCTGATCCTCGACCGACTTCTGTGCAATCCCCTCCAGGTCCAGCACCATACTATCAGCAAACTCGATAAGTTCCATGTCTGCGTAGAGGTTTCTGAAGTGGTCGGTGACCGTCACCGTGTCGCCGTTGCTCACTGTAACCACCAGATCATCGCCTCCATGCCGCAAGAAGGCTAAATCGCCAGCATTCAGATCCGTGAACACCAACCGGTCGCTTTCGGTGCTGCTATAGCTATAGTCATCAATCGTGTCGTTGCCATCTCCAAGGCTGTAACGGTACGTGTCCGCACCAGCACCGCCCTTCAGCGTGTCGTTGCCAAGCCCGCCGAGGAAGGTATCATCGCCGATACTGCCAAGCACCAGATCATCACCATCACCATTCTGATCCTCGATCGACTTCTGTGCGGTCCCCTGCAGATCCAGCACCGTGCCATCAGCAAACTCGATAAGTTCCATGTCTGCGTAGAGGTTTCTGAAGTGGTCGGTGACCGTCACCATGTCGCCGTTGCTCACCGTGACCAGCAGATCACCACCTGCATTCCGCGAGAAACTCACATCACTGGCATTCTGATCCGTGAACACCAACCGGTCGCTTTCGGTGTTGCCAAGGCTCAAATCACCAATCGTGTCGTTGCCGTCTCCGAGGCTGTAATGGTAGGTGTCCTCACCAGCACCGCCCTTCAGCGTGTCGTTGCCAAGCCCGCCGAGGAAGGTGTCATCGCCGTTGCTGCCAAGCACCAGATCATCACCGTCACCATCCTGATCCTCGACCGACTTCTGTGCAATTCCCTGCAAATCCAGCACCGTACCATCAGCAAACTCGATAAGTTCCATGTCTGCGTAGAGGTTTCTGAAGTGATCGGTAACCGTTACCGTGTCGCCGGTGCTCACCGCGATCACCAGATCATCGCCTCCAAGCCGCAAGAAGGCTAAATCGCCAGCATTCTGGTCGGTGAATACCAATCGGTCTTCTCTGGCGTAATGAGAATCGTAGTCATCAATCGTGTCGTTGCCGTCTCCAAGGCTGTAACGGTAGGTGTCCGCACCAGCACCGCCCTTCAGCGTGTCGTTGCCGAGCCCGCCGAGGAAGGTGTCATCGCCGCTACTGCCAAGCACCAGATCGTCGCCGTTACCATTCTGATCCTCGACCGACTTCTGTGCGATCCCCTGCAAATCCAGCACCGTACCATCAGCAAACTCGATAAGTTCCATGTCTGCACTGGTATTCAGGAAGTGGTCGGTGACCGTCACCGTGTCGCCGTTGCTCACCGTGACCACCAGATCACCACCTGCATTCCGCAAGAAACTCACATCACTGGTATTCTGATCCGTGAACACCAACCGGTCGCTTTCGGTGCTGCTATAGCTATAGTCATCAATCGTGTCGTTGCCATCTCCAAGGCTGTAACGGTAGGTGTCCTCACCAGCACCGCCCTTCAGCGTGTCGTTGCCAAGCCCGCCGAGGAAGGTATCATCGCCGTTAGTGCCAAGCACCAGATCGTCACCGTCACCATCCTGATCCTCGACCGACTTCTGTGCGATCCCCTGCAAATCCAGCACCGTACCATCAGCAAACTCGATAAGTTCCATGTCTGCACTGGTATTCAGGAAGTGGTCGGTGACCGTCACCGTGTCGCCGTTGCTCACCGTAACCACCAGATCACCACCTGCATTCCGCGAGAAACTCACATCATTGGCATCTTGATCCGTGAACACCAATCGGTCTTCTCTGGCGAAATAAGAATCGTAATCATCAATCGTGTCGTTGCCGTCTCCGAGGCTGTAATGGTAAGTGTCCTCACCAGCACCGCCCTTCAGCGTGTCGTTGCCAAGCCCGCCGAGGAAGGTTTCATCGCCGTTAGTGCCAAGCACCAGATCGTCGCCGTCACCATCCTGATCCTCGACCGACTTCTGTGCGATCCCCTGCAAATCCAGCACCGTACCATCAGCAAACTCGATAAGTTCCATGTTTGAACGGTATTTCAGGAAGTGGTCGGTGACCGTCACCGTGTCGCCGTTGCTCGCCGTGACCACCAGATCATAACCACCATGCCGCAAGAAGGCTAAATCGCCAGCATTCTGGTCCGTGAACACCAACCGGTCACTTTCGTCGGTCTGACTGCTCGAATCTTCAATCGTGTCGTTGCCATCGCCAAAGCGGTATACGTAGACGTCCTCACCACGACCGCCCTTCAGCGTGTCGTTGCCAAGCCCGCCAAAGAACACGTTTGAGCCACCGATGTTTTGGAGCGTATCGTCTCCTGCGCCCCCAACGAGTATTGTATCCCCGTCTGCAGATATAGTATCCGCCGCATTTGTTCCGACTTCCAGACTGACACCAAACACCGCTTCAAGCTGTGCCTCGGTGACGGGCAGGGACGCTTCTGCGAGTACAGCCGGAAGGTAGCCAAATTCGGCCTGGAACTTTTTTAGATCTTCCAGAGCGTTTTGAACCACATCGGTACCCTGATCCACATATTGCGAGACAAACTCGACAGCAAACTTTGCACCGTCCCCAAAGAACACGTCGTTGAACATATCATATCCAATATGCTCAAATGGCGCCAAATAGCCCAAATCCGCGTCCTCACCCTCACTCAGGATGATGCTTTGAACGGCCTGCACCAGGAACCTGGTTTCATAATAAACCTTTAGCGCATCATACTGTTCCATAAAGTTGGGAACCAAGTCTGGTTCTGGCACGCTGACAATGATTTTGTGGTGCGACACCGAGTTCTCAGCACTGGTGTATTCCCGGCCCATGAACTTCTGCATGACGGCAAATTTCTCGGCACTTAACTCCGGTACGTATTGATCATCCGTATCTTGGGTCGCACGGTTGGATCTGATCTCGAAGGGCTCGAGCAAACCGTCATGCAGAGTTTTGATTTTGCCACCCTCAACGACTGCAGCCGCCTGATTGTACAAGCTTATTTTTTCTTCCTCAGTCATGTTTGCGGTAACGCTTGGTGGGATCGAGAGTTGATTAATACCACCCTCCTGGGCAGTCCCACCTACCATGAGAATAGTATTCAGGGTGAACGCTGGGAAGTAGTCCGCGTCGGCGCGCACCATCCCGTTTTGCTCCGCTATGTCTGTAACATCGCCATAGTCGAATTGCTCATCGTCAATAATATCAAATATATAAAAATCAGGCGTGGGCGGGGCGGACAATGCATCGAAGCCCGGGGCTAACTTCTTGTCCTCGTCGTACAGGTAAGTGATACGGACCGAAAAACTTGCTTCAGATAGCCATTTGGTGTCTTCGACACCAGCCCAGTTAACAAGAAAATCGTCAAAGGCAGGCTGGAAGACGCCCATGCCTTGTTCACGGACCAGCTCAATCAGGCTTTCCGCTTCCGCTTTCAGGTCAGGGTTCTGGGTATACGCGACGGGTGTCGGGGCTATTTCCCCAAATCCTGGCAACCAGGGGATTTTGAACCCTTCAGCATCAAATGCAAAGTCGTCCGGCAGTTCAAATACAGATTCAGCCTGATCGAGATCAAGCAGGACTTCTGCTGCCTCGGACGTTGAGCCATCGGAATGCGTAACAGTAGATTTCGACACAATTTCATTGCCATTCACCCACCTGCTTACGTCCGTCGTCTCAAGAGAAATCGACTCGATGCCAGCTTCACCGAGACTGTGCAATTCGCCAGCATCAGACACACCATCCTGATCGAGATCCCGCCAAACTTGCAGATCGGCAAACTGCGCGTCCTGTTCGTTGATCAGGCCATCGCCGTTGCTGTCCAAATCGGCAAGTTCTGAGAACGCACTTTCTGTTGGGGACCCAAACAGCTCTTCGATCCCGTCAATATCACCATTTCCGTTCCGATCCAGGACCAGCAACCCATCGTCAGGCCCGACCCATCCCGTATTTTCGGCGAACCCGTCACCATCAAGGTCAAAATACGCGTTAGAGGTTTCAAGGCTGGTAAGCTCAACGCCGTCTCCGTCCAAGTCCAGAACCAGCGGGTCTCTCGGTGGTCCGTCGAATAAGATATCCATCGCCTCTTTCCAAATAACTTCGGTCGAGGCGAACTCACTGGCACTTGTTAGTTGTTGATAGACCCAAGTAACTACATGTTGATTGAGCCAAGTAAAAAAATCAAAATCGGGGTCGCTAAGATCAAAAATCTCGAATGTTAGAGGCGTGCCATCGTATCTTATGTCCAGCGCTGCATTGTGAGCAATTCGTGCATCACGATAGCCATTCAGTTCAGCGTATGCTTCAGAGCCGGGCTCAGCTAAGAGGGGTTCATTGGCCGCAGGTGAGATTCCTATCCATACGTCAGCATCTTGGGAATATATCCAATTTACAAAGCTCTCAGTTCCATTGCTCGAACCGTTTACAACTGGAACAAACTGCTCTGTCGTGATCTTGTTTATGTCAAGCCGCCCGCCGACAAGCGGTTCGAACCACTCAGGGTTCTGGTCATAGAGCCAACCACCAAGAGCTTTGCCCCCGAACGACCCAGCAACACTTCCCAAGAGCCCCAGTCCTATTGCGGTCCAGGGGCCAGTATTAAGGCCCGCAGCAGCCCCAACACCACCAAGAATAACGCCGCCAGACGTTTCGAACCAAAATTCCGTCCAAAGTTTTGCCGCTGCTTCGTAATCACCTGCTTCTTCAAGAGCTTGTGCCTGCACACCCGTGGAAGCGAATGCCAGCACATCACCCAACGGCCCAAGCTGGCGAACTCCTTCCAGAACAACACCGAGGGCTCCGATTTTAAGAAGTGGGAAATCTCCATAAGAACCGGAAGACGGTGGATTGTAACCATCGATATCTGCCTGGGAAAAAACACCCGTATGAGTCGAGATGTCTTCCCCCGCGGGTAAGATGCTTTCCACAAATTGATAATAAGTACTCTTTTTTATAGTGCCATCCAAAAGGCCTTTGTTGATCAATCCAACAGAAGCATTAGTGGAAGCCGCCTTGACAGCTTCAAACGCATCCTCCAACGGCATTTGGGAGAGCGTGGTTCGATCAATGCCATTGATTGTTTTGACATTGGAGTCGCTGCTAAGCGCCTCTTCCAGCTCGACTTTTGCGAAAATTCGATCCGGCGTTGCGGTCGGAATAACGGCCACGATATCACCAGAGAGGTTTTGAGCGTATCGTTCTGACGCAATGCCCCAAATACTTTGATTGTCGGCCCGATTCATCTCAGTTAACGCATCTTCCTCATCGAGTCCGATACTTGCAGCATAGTTAGTAAATGCGCGAACAACACTTGGTTTGCTCAAAAACTCACCGATCTCAGTATCCACGATGCTGGTTACACGAGCCGATCCAGAGGCAGCTCGCGTGTCATTCGAGATATCAGCAATAAAATCCCGCGCCAGCACCGCCTCGCCATTCATTCCACTGTGATTGATCGGGTCTAGGCCAGAAGATAGCGTTCCTGTCGAACCTTCTGGCAAAGTGGCATCAAGCGTCCGTGCAGCGTTCTCAAAAAAATCCAGTGAAAGAATGCGATCTTCAGCGTTCGCATCGGCTACTTCCTGCAGAAGTGTCTCAAGAGTACCCATTGCTCTTATCCTTCAAGTAAAGCGCCACTGCGCAGTTTTTTTTGAAATTCAGGGGTCAAAAATACATTTGATGTTTTTTCGCGACCATGTGCATGAGCCACCCAATTTCCCGTAGTTTTTGATAGGACGTCCTGAAGCAAACCAATGCCTAGCTCTTGTTGTTCTTCATCGCGAAACTTGTCTGCATTGGTAAGCGGGTAATACACACGAGCCTGATCAGGGTCTTTGTGATGCATCGAGAGCCCCATCTCACCGATCTCCCAAGTACTCTGCCCATCCTTGCCGTAACGCGGCCTGACTGCGTCATATGATTCTTTTCGGGACCAAGGTCGGCGCGTAAAGCAAAGCGCACGCCCTTGAATATGCAAAATAGGGAACGTCCCGACGTTGCCACGCAGGGTGTTTTGGTAGAAGTAAACGAAGATTTCCGGATCAGAAGTCAGTGCACAATCAGTGTTGTAGTTGAACCAAAAATCCAGCCCAGTTCGACTTTGGAATGTTCTTTCCTTGCCAGTAACTAGTTCTCTTCGATTTCCGTCCCTTTCAAAGACACGCTTCTCTCCGTCCGCATCAATAATCATCGTACAAATATCCTACTTCTATTGTCTTTCTTGCACGACCGCTTAAACTCGAGCAAATGGATGATGGCTTTATCAACGGCCATCGATAGGTGGGGACTTGACACCGTCATAAAACGCACAGGATGTGTGTCCTACATTTTCTTATCTCTAATGCCGAGATAGAGCTTACGAGGAATGCTCCACACCGGTTGATCAATGCATAAACCACAGATCACCATTTTTAGTTCCAGGATTCAGTGATGATGAGTTGGTGGCCACCCAGGATGCAGGCGATTTAAGACAGAGTTTACTGCGAGTAATGACAACCATAGACCGAACCTCAGCGCAGAATTATATTGCAATGCACAAACATCTGAAGTCCCCTAGCTAGCAACCATGAATGCGTTGGCACAAATGAAGTTCAGAAAACAGCCGGCACCTTTTGACCTTCTTTGTCGACATTCCATTTTTTTCTCGCGAATGCACACAAGCAAAGTGTTATTTCTGCATAGGACCTGATTGTAACATTGGGAAATACTGGGTTTCTATATTTAGATAGCAATCATCTATGGTGAGGTCTTGGGTTCAGGCTTCATAGTTAGTAGATGACAGTCGCGGCAATCGCGATGGTTGAAAGGAATGCGTGGTGACAGCGGTCGTAGCGCGCTTAGCGGGGTCTGTTCCGGTAGATGGGATGGTTGCCGCCCTCCCCAGACGGCATCGCACCACGGGGTTGATATCATGGCGGGGGGACGCGCCTTGGCCCCTTCCTTATTTTCATAGTCGCTGCGCTACCTTGAAAATATAGTCAGGCCCCCCCTGCGCCGGGCGCGTCCCCCATTCGCGCAAGCGCGAACTGATTGCATCAGACTGCTTGTCCGCGGCGCGCGCATGAGAGCGTGACACGTGCTGGCGGCGGCTTGACTTCGGTCAAATGTACGATGTGCCGTCACCACCCAAACACGCAGGCGTATCAATAACGCTGTCCGGCTCACAGGCGGCATCAACCCCACGTCCCAC
>NZ_JBKQXN010000037.1:0-3706 GCF_046762905.1 Yoonia sp. R2-816
GCAACAGCAATCGAATCCTTGTGGACGTCCAGACCCACATAAAGTGTCTTGTTCATGCTCATTTCCTCTGTCGAACAAATCCATGTTCGCCGAGAAAAACATGACAACTGGCGCTGCCGCAAAACGCTCATCTGGTCTAAGCCTCTTTAGGGTTAGCAGCCGTTCGAGTTGAACGCGGCGAAAGAGGAAAAAGAGCCCACAGCGGAAGTCTTCATTTTTTGCTGCATGCGCTCGCAGCGCGGAAATTTCTGCAAGTGCTCAGTCTGGCGCGCCGCAGCGCGGCTGCAAACTCAGCCATTCGAACGTCGCGCAGCTAGGTTTGTCAGGGCAACTCACAGATCGCGGGACTAAGCGGCCTTAAGCCATCAAAGTGTTAAGGTCTGCTGTGCATCTAGTCCAAGCGCAGTCTCATCAATGCGTACATCAGCAACATAGCACAAGCGAGACCCGCCAAAAGGAATGTTGAACGTAGGGCGAGTTCGCGGCCCAACTCATTTTCCAAGACATATACAGCGGCACCGCCAGCCAATGCACCTAAAGGCATGGAGCCCCAACCGAAGAAACGGTAAATGCTGTTGACCCGGCCAAGCAAATCAGACGGGATACGCCGCTGCCTCCAGGACACGGTTATTACATTCCAGAGCATCGCCCCACACATAACAAAGAACAACGGAATGCTCATCGTTACCACCGATTGGCTTAATCCGACAGCGGCATAGCCTACACCCCATGCTGCAATTGACACGTACAAGCAAGCCTGAGTTCCTAGAACTGAAACAAACCTGGCTGCAAGCAAGCTACCTGCTATAGCGCCTAACGCCTCAACAGATAGCACCCAACCGTATTGGAATGAGGAAAGCGCGAGGACTTCTTGTGCAAAAAGGACCTGAATGGTGATTGTTGCTGTCGCAATGAAGTTCGCAATCCCCAAGACTATGGCCAGTCTAAGCAACAGGGGATCACGTCGCATATATGCGATCCCTTCAATAAGCGCTGAGCGAAAGCTAGAACTCATCCTGGGCTTTGGCCGAAGCGAAATCATCCACACAAGACCTGCCGCCAATACAAGCAGTGCAGCGTCAATACCAAAAGGAATAGCAATTCCTGCAGCGATCAAGAATCCCGCCAACGGAGGGCCAATAAATTGACCAGTGAGCTGCTCGCTACTCCAGAGTTGACCATTGGCACGCTCGAGGTCCCGTGAGTCCACGATGGACGGCAGCATCGTTTGCGCGGCATTGTCCCGTAAGACCTCTGCCGATCCTAACAAAAAGGCAAGCCCAGCAAGCACCCAGACAGCCCCTTGGGCTTGTTGGTTCATTGCCAACATCATGATTGCCAAAACGATGGCCGCTCGTAACAAGTCGGTGCGTGCAATGAGCTTGCGGTGATCCGCTTTGTCCACGATGACTCCGGCTGGAATAGAAAATATCAACCAAGGTAAGCGCCCTGCAGCGGCGACGGCAGCAATGGCTATCGGATTTTGCGTCATCAAAGTCGCGAGCCATGGTAGGGCAAGAATAACCAGCCCGTCGCCCAAGTTGGTCATGGTTCCTGCGCCAAAAAGTAAGCGAAAGTTACGATTTCTGGCGAGTAGCGATGCGGCCATCATTTGTAATCCCGGTTTCTGAGAAGAACTCTTGCCCAAGGGAAAAACGAGCGCAAGTTTCTCATCCAGAAAAACCTGTTAGCTGCCGTTCACGCAGCGCGCAGCATCCGTCAAATTGGGCTCAGAGCGGCCCAATGCTGACGCGGCAGTGCCGCCGCAGCAGGCCACCCGAGACCTGACATCCGTAACATCCGCCAACCCGATGAATTTGCTGGATCACAGTCGAGCAGCTGACATTGGCAACGATTGAACCGACGTTCGTGCGGCAGGCGGCGAAACCTGAGGGTGAGCCCAAACTGTGGGATGCTGCGGGGCGCATGAATGTCCGCATCGGAAATGTATTGATCTATCAGCCGGAAGCGGCGGTCGCGCGGAGAACCGCAGAACAATGATTTGCGATTTTCTCTGCGGCTTCCTCCGGATTTAACTTGGTAACGTTTAATCGAAGAGTGTTAGGTAAGTCGCCGCCGATCAGTGGCTCTGATGAAGCGTGATTGCGTCGCGCGACCTCTGCACCCTGTAGCTTTCCTTTGCCCTTCCGCTCTGGTGACTGAATTCGCTTTATGTTTTCTTCTAAGTCGCAGGCGATGTGAACCACCACTAGCGGCGGACGTTGGATGCTTCGCTCCTCGAACCTTTGCCATTCTTCTATGGCCCATTCCGTCTCGCCAGTCAGGACCGTGGTGAAGACTACGGGGATATCGGACGGCAAGGCTGCAATGAGCTCGTCCGCTATTTCTTCGACACGTCGCACTGTCTCCCGAAATTCAGGTGTACGAAATTCGGTCAAGGCGAATGCGAGGTTGTAGAGTGTGTGTATATCGACAAGGCGCGCCCCCAAGAGCTTTGCAAGTTCTCGCCCGATGGTCAGTTTACCAACGCCAGGATAGCCGTTTAGAACAATAATCATTTATCAAATGTACTGCTTGTTTCGGGATTTGGCCATTTGACAAAAGCGGCCTTTGGCGCAGCCGCAGCGAAAGCTCACTAAGTCCCGCATGTCAATCATCACTCAGCCAAGCGGCGAAAGAACGGTTTGGATTTGATTGCTCAGACCAGTTTACAATGACGGCTCTGGCGACCTGGGCTGCGCCGCAGCGTTGGTCTTGCTACAACTGCGAATGGATGCTGCGTTAGCGAAGTATCAAAATCGAACGACGGCAAAGTCCGCAGCCGTGAAGTTGAACACGGCGATCTGGATGTCAGCTTCCGAGTAAGTCCTGAACTACGGACGGCTTGCGTGCGATCAGTGCGAGCAGCACCTGAGCAGGACCATTCGGTTGGCGTCTTCCGTGTTCCCAGTTCAGTAATGTGCCTTTGGCTACGCCGATGCTGCGAGCAAATTCCGCTTGGGACAGGCCAGTCTTTGCCCTTACTTCTGCGACATCAATATCCGGAACGGCTATCTCGTGGACACGGGCGTCAACCCCCTGCCCTTTCGAGAACGCTTTTGCCTCTTCGAGACCTTGCTTGATGCTTTCAAAAGCACTCATTGTTTGTCACTCCACATGCTCACGATCTCTTTGCTCAACTCGACGGCCGCAGCTTGTTCTTTAGGTGTCAGATTTGCCCTGTCATTCTTGGCGAAGATCGTAACCAGGAAGATCGGCATATGCCGACCACCAAAAACGTAGATCGTCCGAAACCCACCACGCTTCCCTTGGCCTTCCCGAGGGATACGCACCTTTCGCAGCCCTCCGCCAAGTGAGGTGCCGGCCTCAGGGTTCTCGGCAATCCACACGATGACGGCTTCGCGCTCGTCATCGGACATGACTGCTTTAGCTTGGCGTTGAAATTCCGGCAGCTCTACGACCGTCTGTAACTTAGTCACCAAATATACGCCAATGGCACATAAGTCAATGACTCACTCATTTGCTTTCCCGCTTGGTATGACTTTGTCGCATCTTTGTTCCGCTCCAATTGCTCACTTATACGTTTGCAAGGACGGTTCCGTTTAGCGCCCTGTGGATCACCCGCCCAACTGATCTCCGATCCGGCCTTAGCGCCCCATTCTGAACTCAGCCGGACTCGACCCTGTCTACTGCAGGCATAACCGACGTCCAACAAGGGCGCCCGTCGAAGCCGAACAGGCATTGA
>NZ_JBKQXN010000038.1:0-667 GCF_046762905.1 Yoonia sp. R2-816
TCCCTTAGCGGTTCACCCCTACGAATTGTTGCAAGAAGAAGAGCAGGACGATTCTGAAACAACGCGGGACTAACTCAGATCCGCGCAGTTTTGCAGTCCACAATCTCAGACCAGTGACCCCCGGATGTAAATCGGCAGGGCAGTCATAGTCGATGCCTATTAAAATATAGAATAGAAGTATTTCACTATGCGGCGACCGGGCCCTAGTCTTGGGTGAGAGATGGATTGGCTGGTCCACCAATGCGCGATAGGAACTGCCAATTTTGTCAATGAAATCCGCATTTTGCCGGGAGTTTGGCATCTCATCTGCCCATCAATCAGATCATCACTTGGGGCGCATTTTTGCGTTGCATCCAACGGCGTTGTATACTAAGTATGAAGGAGAACGGAGGTTCCCTTGCGTACTCTGCTGCTCATTGGCCTGATAATCCCCGGTTTTGCCTTCTCCGGTGAGTTGATTCGATGCCCGGACTGGCAGGCGTTGTTCGCGGCTGACCGCACAGCCGCGCTGCGTTCAACTGCAGCCCCGGAAACCGATTTTCGTGAAGCCCTGAACCGCACGCGCGCTCCGCTTGATGCGACAGGTGGCGCCAACACACCGGCTGCCGCGAACTGCACATATACCATTGTCGCGGGTGATACGTTGTCGCGCATTGCTGCGGCACGC
>NZ_JBKQXN010000039.1:0-1381 GCF_046762905.1 Yoonia sp. R2-816
GCGTGCCGCAGCAATGCGCGACAACGTATCACCCGCGACAATGGTATATGTGCAGTTCGCGGCAGCCGGTGTGTTGGCGCCACCTGTCGCATCAAGCGGAGCGCGCGTGCGGTTCAGGGCTTCACGAAAATCGGTTTCCGGCGCTGCAGTTGAACGCAGCGCGGCTGTGCGGTCAGCAGCGAACAACGCCTGCCAGTCCGGGCAGCGAATCAACTCACCGGAGAAGGCGAGTGTGGGAAGGAGTGTTATGAGCGCGGCTAATCTCAATCTGACCTCAATCATTGCAATGGAACTAGTGCTATAGCATGGATTTTGAGGGGTCAACCGACAATACATTGGATATGGACAACCATATTGGTGCCGCGTCGCGAAATGCTTAGCAAAATCAGACTCTCATGATTGTTCAGCACGAGTCCAATTGAGTTAATCTATGGTTATATTGGCGCCAGCTATAAGTGTCGTGATTCGACCGGATATTCGAAGCGTCTCTTTGTATCGGGCCACGAATAACCGTGGCGACTAAGCAGCTTATGGCTGAACTTCCAGGAATGGCTGGACGTCGATTAAGAACGAATGACAAATAAATCCGCTATAGTCATATCTAGGCCGATTGCGACAGACTGAAGTACATCTACCGTCGCCGCCTTGCTGCATTTTTCAATACTCGTAACGGTGGAAATTGAGATGCTTGCACGGCGGCTCAAGTCCTCTTGCGACAGCCCAAGTTCCTTCCGTCTCAACTTAACATTGTTGGCAAGAATGGTCCGCGCTTCTCTAATAGCATCTAAATCCGCCATTTCTTTCCCAAGCTGTATGATTTGATGAACGCTAACATCCAGCGCGCTCGCAATTTTTTCAAGCGAAGACAGCGCTACACCACGTTTGGCACCTTCAACTTGGTTAATTGTCGCCACAGACATTTTCGTTGAGCTTGCGAGATCATGTTGGGAAAGGCCGGCCCTGGAGCGTAGGCGCTTCATCCCTGCTCCAAAGAGCTTGAGTGTGTCCTGATGTGGCTGCGTCATACGCCGTCAGTCGCATATTCGTTTCAATTCGTTTATGACTAAGAATTAAAACGTCGGTATCGCGATGGCCGCCGGTGCGATCTATTCCCCAGAGAAAGCACTATGTGAAGTGCTGGCGCCAAATTTTGGCTTGGAAGCCTCTGACTATGGCCACACCTTCAGATCTCAGGACGAACTGTTCCGTATCGTTGCCATCAACCCTAACAGATCCAAGTATCTGAATTAGTCTCGATGTGATCTGACACCGCCCCCTTCTCAGCAAGCTGAAATGGGGACGGCACATCTCTTGATGGAGATGATGGTTGTCCGTTTTGATGGAGGTGCAAACCAAACCATCAAAGGAAACCACAATGTTG
>NZ_JBKQXN010000040.1:0-830 GCF_046762905.1 Yoonia sp. R2-816
TTTCTTGCGGTCTGCGAGCATCGCAATTTCACCCACGCCGCCAGTGCGGCAAATGTTTCCCAACCGTCTTTGACAACGGCCATCAAGAAACTCGAGGACGAACTCGGTGGCGCGTTGTTCATCCGGGATCGAGCCGGATCCAGGTTGACGGCGCTTGGGAAACTCATGCAACCAAGGCTTCAGAAGGTTTGTGATGAAACGCAGCAAGCCAAGGAAGAGGCGGTTCGACACATGCGACTGGACCGGGTCCCGATCTCGGTGGGAATCGGCGAAACGATCGGCCACAACAGAATCTCGGCGGCGGTGGAGCGCATTCGTGCACGACTGCCAAGGGCCGATATTGAGTTGATCGTTGCGCCTTCTTCTGAGTTGCTGCCTGGTCTGACAGACGGCGAATTTGATGTCTTGATTACGGCAGAGAAAGCAAGCGAAGATCTTTACCGCATAGACGCGCTCTATGATGAAAAGTACAAAGTGGTGGTATCATACGAGCACCCATTGGCGAAAGAGAAGGCAATAACTCTTTCGGTCCTCTCAAACACGAACATGCTCGACCGACTGAACTGCGAAATGCGTGACACACTGCACAGCACATGCGCTGATCAGGGTCACGAGCTCTATGCAGCCTATCGGTCAAATCGGGTCGATTGGCTGATCGAACTTGCACGGCAAGGTTCTGGGGCGGTGATCTTGCCATCAACGGCAATTCCAGAAGACATAGGCTTGGTGGCGATACCCATTGACGGTCTTGATTTGTCGCGAACGGTCCGTGCCCTGCGGTACCGGCACCAAACGATGCGACCAGAGACAAGCGACCTGATCCGCGAGAT
>NZ_JBKQXN010000041.1:0-4631 GCF_046762905.1 Yoonia sp. R2-816
TACCGGTCCGACGGGACCGAAGACTGCTCGCGCGGGCGGAGTGACCGAAGGATTGGTTGCGCAGAAAGGCTCAAGTCCGGTTAATAAACGGTTCACCCGTCCGTTGTGGGACGTGTGGCTGATGCCACCAGTGATCCGGACCGCGTTATTGATACGCCAGCGTGTTTGGGTGGTGATGGCCCTTTGTACATCAGACCAAAACTAGGCCGCCACCAGCATGCGTCGCGCTCTCGTTCGCGCGCCGCGTCCAAGCAGTCTGATGCAATCAGTTCGCGCTTGCGCAAATGGGGGACGCGCCCGGCGCAGGGGGGGGGCCTGACTATATTTTCAAGGTAGCGAAGCGACTATGAAAATAAGGAAGGGGCCATAGCGCGTCCCCCTCCGTGATATCAACCCAGTGGTGCGTTGCATGTTGTGCTGAAGGTAAGGCAAATGGTGTCATCAGCGGTACGGGTGGTGTTGACCCAATCAACCCGCCGTAAGGACTTAACGAACCAAAACACCTTCATTCAGTACGCGGTACGCTCCGCACACGGCCGCGCAGCGCAGCCTCTTTGAAAGCAACAAGAACCTTGCCGATGAATACTGAACTGAACGTCCCAATCTTGCCATTTGGGTCTAACGAAAATGACGTTTCCAGAATATCATGATTGTATTCATCCATGATGACCCACAACCGTATATCTGAACTCAACCCCGCGCGCTTGCGTTCAATCTGAGGAACTTCCATCGCCAATCTGCTCGCGACGGGTTCTTTGCTAGTGATAGGCAAGATGAAGAGATTGGTCCGGTTATCCTTTCCGACGACAGTTGCTACCAACGCTGTCGGGCGGGGTTTGCGCCCATGCTCGGAACCCTCTTCATGTTGCCATCGCCAAAGATATTCGTAGGACCAAACGTCCCCTTGTTTAGGTTGCATCACTCTGGAGCCTCTTCGGCATCAACGGAAAGAACAGATTCAAGCATGGCCAAATGCTCTTCCGGCATGTCTTCAACAGCATATGCTTGGCGGTGATCTTTTTTGAAGCGCTGCTCATAGTCTCGGATGCTCATCAGGACGAAACGAGGCTTTTTATGCTTGGTAATGGCAATTGGCTCATGACTGGCTGCGTCAAGAACATCTCCAAGGGTTTGCTTTAAGTCGGTTGATGGGAAGCTGCGCATTTCAAGTCTCCTTTTGTCTAATATAGACAAAATAGACAAATTAGACAAGATAAATCAAGGGCATTTTGAGAAAAATGCCGCTACCTTGGTTTCAGTCATTCCCGTCTGGTTCGTGGATAGGTCTGGGCTCACTGCGGTCATCTGACAGTTTTGGTCGGTTGACCGGTGCCAGCCCCACAGGAGACATTGGAGGCAGGCATTCAGTAGCGCGTCGAGCAGGCTGCCATTTAGCGACCCGATGAACGCGTTCTGCTGCGGCTTGCCAAGATTGATTTAATGCCATTCAACTCGAAGAGATCTGGGCTTTTCCTGCTCTGCCGTCAGCTAGGCCATTTTGGCAAATTGAGAGTTTGCCAGTGGCAGGTTTCCTATAGCTGATGTCTATTCAAACATAGGATTTAGGAATTTCCCAATGCGGCAAGCGGGTTCTAGTGTTGGGTAGGAAACGAATGGCTCGCCCACCACATGCTCGATAAAAAAATCGCAAATATCCGCAATAGATTCAATATGTTACTTGCGCTTGTGGTGAAGCTGCCGTATCATCAGGCGCGGCGCTCCGGCGTAGGCCGCAGCACTTATCGATTTCCGCATCCTGATAATTTGACACCCGGCCACAGTCCGGCCATCGCGCATCGACTAACTGGCAGGCCGATCGTGGCTCGTTTTCGGCTGAGGCTGACACAACGCCTCCGGCGGATACCCATAGCTATGCCCGCATTTCGACCAATCCACTGACAGCCTGACGGGCAGGGCGGTGCCTTGCCTCGATTGTGCTCAAGTCCCTCACAGGAGAGTTTCAAAATGACAAACCAGTACTCAGATGCCCAGCCCGCCTTTCGCCCACTCAACGTCTCGGTTCAGGGCGGCCGTTTGACCAAGTTCAAGGGCCGGGTGGCGAGCATCGCGCCGGGCCTCTTGGTTCTGACGACGGCTGCGGCGCTGCTTGCGGGTGGCGCGAACCAGGCGGTGGCCCAGGCCTGCGGCACTCCAGTTAACGGCCAAGTCACATGTGACGCTGGCGATAACACCGATAATGGCGTCACCTATGACGCTGGCGGAACGGATGACTTCTCTCTGGTTCTTGATGACCCTGCCATGACGGTGCGCGGCTCCGGGGTGCGCGTGCAGGGTACGAATGAAAGTACAGGTGATATCTCCGTGAACCTGGAGAACGGTGAGGTCTCTACGTCTGATGGAGAAGCTCGCGCGATTTGGGTGGAGACTGTTGGCCGCGGCGGTGTAACCGCCCAAATGGATGGCGGCACAATCACGACGAACGGGGGCAACGCTTACGGGCTTTGGGCGCATGTCAACAACACTAACACCGACCAGGCCACCAGGAATGAAGCCGAGGCGAAGGCGGTCATTGCCGGTGGGGCGATCATTACAACCAATGAAAGTGGGCATGGGCTTTTGGCAGACAACAAAGGCTTTGGCGATGCGACGGCAGAAATGAGCGGTGGTGCAATCACGACGAACGGGGACACCGCTTACGGGCTTTGGGCGATGGTTGGACAAGACCAGAGTGACGCCAACGCGACGGCAATCGTGACAGATGGTGAGGGCATAACGACACGCGGTGCCGATAGTTATGCGCTTCATGCGGTCAACAAGGGCGTTGGCGCTGCAACTGCGGAACTGCGGAACAGCGCAGTCGCCACAGGTGGGGCAAATGCGCGCGGGCTTTCTGCGTTCACCGCCAATTCGAATAGCACCAACTTGGCGACGGCGAAGGTGATCGATGGGGATGTCATAACGCACGGTCGGCTTGCCTATGGGGTTTGGGCGCTCACCGGTAGCCTTGGCGGCGCGCTTGTTTCGATAGAGGGCAGCACAGTTACCACGTATGGAGAAGGCGCTGAGGGGCTTTGGGCGGAGCTTCACCGCAACGACGACGTGGCCGCGGAGAATACAGCAACGTCCGAAGCGCACGTGATAGATGGGCATGTCACAACGCACGGCTACGCGGCCAATGCGGTTTTTGCAACGCACAATGGCAGTGGCGACTCGATCGTGCGGGCGGTGGATGA
This sequence comes from Yoonia sp. R2-816, assembly GCF_046762905.1. Taxonomy (NCBI): domain Bacteria; kingdom Pseudomonadati; phylum Pseudomonadota; class Alphaproteobacteria; order Rhodobacterales; family Paracoccaceae; genus Yoonia; species Yoonia sp. R2-816. Next base: position 3,195 of record NZ_JBKQXN010000041.1, read on the forward strand.
CACAACAATCACCACGTATGGGGATCAGTCGCATGGGCTCGCGGCGTCCGGGTACAGCGCTAACAAGGGGATTGTCTATCTGGGTGCGGGAACTGTTGTAAGTGTTCACGGAGAGGGTGCGCATGGCATCCACGCCGAGGGTGGGGCAGGCTTTGACGTCGACGTGGCCGGGTTCGTGACAGGCGGAGCCAAGGCTGAGATAGTTGCAAACACCGATGGCGCAGCGATCCGCACGATATCCAGCGCCGGAGGGACGATTGATATTACCAGCACCGGCTGGGTGGCGGCGGGGCGGTCTGGCCTTGCGATAGTGGATGGGAATGGCTTTGCGGTTATCAATTCGGCAGGGACCATCAGAGGCGATATTCGTCTTGGGGCTGGCAACGATATCCTGAACCTGACGGGCGGCAGCTTCGCCGGGAATCTTGATGCTGGCGCGGGTGACGATACGGTCACGATTTCCGCTGCCACCGAGTATGACGGGTCCTACATTCTCGACGGCGGCGCCGGTGATGATCGGCTGACCCTGAGTGGTCAAACCATCACGACAAGTGAGAACCTCCTCAACTGGGAGAGTGTCACACTGGATGACACGACCCTGAACGTTGATGGGATGGACAGATTGGATATGGGCCTGTCCATCGACGCGACGTCTACGTTCCGCGCAACTGGCCGGGAAGGGCGCACCCCCACCGGGGCGATGATTGCGGGTCAAGTGGCCACCGCGTCTAGTGGCGGCCTGACCATCGCCGGTGACGTGATCAATGATGGCTCTGTAATTTTGGACGTGCAGGACGGGGCTGTGGGGGATGTGATCACCATAGACGGCGATTACACGGGATCAGGATCAAGTCTCTTTGCCCTGGACACGGTGATTGATGGCAATGGTGCGGACACTGATCAGCTTGTCATCACCGGCGACATTTCGGGTGAGATGGTGCTGTCGCTGGCCGGTCTGGGCAACGCCGGTGCGGAAGGCGGACCGCTTGCAATCTACCTGGTCTCTGTTGGCGGTGAGTCCAACGGGACCTTCACCCTGATGGATGGCAATTATGTGATGGCGGACGGGGAGCATGGGGTGATTGCGGGCGCTCACCTCTACAGGCTGGCTGAGGTTGAGGTTGAGGCGCAGGATGGCGGCAGCAGCAACTGGTGGGCGTTGAGCGCGCGGTCGGAGAGCGGTGAAGTCACCTATCAACCGTCAGCGCCGATCTATGACAGCTATGGTGCTTCGCTGCTGGCGTTCAATGCGCCCTCTGGGCTGCACGCACGGGGCAGTGCGCAGGACTTCCGGACCCTGGCCTGGGGCGGCGCAGGGGCTGACACGCCGTCTGACGCGGCCGATCAAGATACGGGTTCGCCGCTGTGGATCCAGATGGGGACAGAGCAGCTCACCGCGTCGGAAGAGCACAGCACAACGGGGGCGGCACTTGAGAG
>NZ_JBKQXN010000042.1:0-287 GCF_046762905.1 Yoonia sp. R2-816
CATTCGCGCAAGCGCGAACTGATTGCATCAGACTGCTTGTCGGCAGCACGCGAATGATGGCGCGACGCATGCTCGCGGCGGCTTAGTTTTGGTCTGATGTACAAAGGGCCGTCACCACCCAAACACGCTGGCGTATCAATAACGCTGTCCGGATCACTGGTGGCATCAGCCACACGTCCCACAACGGACGGGTGAACCGTTTATTAACCGGACTTGAGCCTTTCTGCGCAACCAATCCTTCGGTCACTCCGCCCGCGCGAGCAGTCTTCGGTCCCGTCGGACCGGTA
>NZ_JBKQXN010000043.1:0-2789 GCF_046762905.1 Yoonia sp. R2-816
ACCCTTGCCCGAATCTCTACATCTGGTGTAGGTCTAGGATTAGACCCATAGGTCTGATGATACAAGCCGGACAACAATGAGGAAAGGAACAGCCAGAAAAGCGAAGCCCCCCGAAAGCAAAACTTCCAGAGGGCCACACGAGATCTAATAGGCTCAAAACTTAGATACCGTGTTTCCCGACATCAATGCAAGTCAAAAACGCATTCGTGCGGCCAGTAAAAGTGCGTCTTGGTCTGGGTCAGCAAAACCACATTGATCCAGCCCTGGGTGCAAACCCAACCAACCCGGCAGAGCGTTTCTGCCAATAAATGAAAGGAAGACTACAACCCTAGAAAAGCAAAACCCCGCAAGGCGGTGAACCTTCCGGGGGGTGCTAAGATCAACAGAGCTCCAACTCTGCATATCATAGAGTCAATTTGATCTTAGAAACCGTCGTTGATTTACGGCACGCGACACAGGCCAGGCGCGAAGGTTGAGACTTTTTCGCTCAACATGGCTGCATCACCATCAGCGCCGCCTAATGTTTCACGAACAGTCATCGTCAAAGGAGTATGAATGTAAGTTGCGCTGACTTGCTCATTTAGAGGTTGCATCCTCGTATGAGACAACAGCGCACCATCATCGCCGTATACAACGTCGTAAAAAACCTGCATCGCTGATCTGACCGTCTGAATAAGTGTGCTCGCGGGGTTTTCAGGCATCGTGATCCTCGCACTGATCTTTTCGCTTATTTGGCGTTGAGGGCAGGGTTATTGCTGGCAGCAAGTATTACAAATGCGCCAGTGTCTGGCCAAATGCTCGGCTTCTGGCTATACGCCCCGACACGGTACGCACGGCGCATTTCCGCGCAAACGTGGTGACTTTCCCACCCGCATATCAAAATTTACCAAGGCAACTTTGACTAAAGCGCGGTAGTATAAATTGTCCGGCCAAAGACGGGCGACCAAAGTCATTTCGAAATGGGCGAGACAGCAAATGTACACAGAAAAAGCATATTTAGAGGATTCCATATTGCGCATCCCAAGCATGGGTGGCCGGCAAATTGGCGCGCATCTAAGGCAACTCGCGGCACAGAACGCGGCAAATAGTTGTATCGTGGAAGTCGGCGCATGGTTGGGCGCCGGAACCGCCCAACTGGCACTTGGCGCCGAGGCCGCGCCAGTCGCCCCGGAGATTCACGTCTTCGACCACTTTCATGCCTCAGAATCTAAAGTAACAAAGGCAGCCGCCGCGGGTGTACAGTTGGAGAAAGGTCAGGATACGCGCCCGGTTGTCGAGCGACACCTTGCCGATCTTGATGCAACTATTTACCTCCACAAAGGAAAGATTAAAGACATCACATGGGATCATGGGCCGATTGACAGCATAAGCAGCCAGCTCGCTACCTGGAGGCTTCGGATGACGGGTATCGACCGGCAAGTTCGTCGCCGACGATGATGGTCGTCTGAGCAATCGTACTCGCGACATGGACTTGCCCGGCGCTGGACGGCTCGCGCCAAGCGTTATTCTTCAGGCAAATCATAAAGCGTTATGGTTCCGTCAGCCTCAGCTTCCAAAACCTTGTTCACCATGACGTCAGGCGGATCACCAAGCGTTTCAAGATGAGTGATAGCGGCTTTGATCAACGCTTTCGCCTGAACTTTGCCGAGACATGGTAAGATGATCATGCCTGGGTGGATTTCAGCACGAGCCGCGAGAGCACGAAAGTCTCGCGCATTTTCGGTGACAATGATTAGATCATCGTCGATGCAGCGGGCGAGCACGGTATGATCCGCTTCACCGAGCCCACCCTGATTGCGCGGATGAACCACATAGTAGCCTTCTTCCGCCATCAATTCATTTGCCACACGCGGTGACAAGCATTCGTCCAAAAAGAGCCGCATCAATGTGGCTTATGCGGCTTTTCGCCAAGGTTTGCCAGCGCTTGGTCTCCCACGTGGAGGATGCGCTTTTGCATAGACCAAAGCAGCCTCGAAAGCCTTCCTACTGATCTCAGGGTAGTCCTCGACCAGTTCTTCCAAGGTCTCACCACCTTCGATGCGCCCAAGAATGGATTGGCAGGTAATCCGAGTTCCCTTTAAGATAGGTTCGCCGCCTAAAATTTCCGGATCGACAGCCAAATGCTCATGCCTCGCTTCAAGATAGCCGCGGGTTCGATCCCAAACCTCAGTAACGAGGGGATCAAGGTTGAGCATCAAACCTGGAGATAGCTCAAGGCAACCGAAGTTGGCTTGCTTCGAACTCCGTAGGAATCTCCAAACAAGTCTTTTGGACTTCTTTTCCATTTTAATGCCGTCAAGCGAGCGCATTGCACATGCATAGGCAACCGCATGCATCGGCACATGTGCCGCGAGAGTTTCACGCATCCAAAGCTTCGTTTTACGCCTTGGAACGATCCCCTCTTCGCAATCTTTTTCAATACGCCTTGCAGCCACACCAGCAAGATGTGCTGCTTCTTTGATTGTGAGATCTGCCAGTACTTGCGTAGTCATAATCTTTCCCTTCAGGGGGATAAATAATTGGTCAAGGCCGTTTTGTCAAGGCTTGCACCGTTAAGCTCCGTATAGACAGGACCATATTCTATGAGCAGTTAGTGGCACGCCAGCGCCATGGCGCTGAACGGGCTCTTGGCTACGCCCGGAGCCATCGGCGCTTGTGGCGGGTGATGCGCGCTGAATTGGGCGCTGCGATTTTGCAGATGGGCGTGTCTGCCTGACGATTGGGGCCTTCTCAATCAGATGACAGGAGGTTCCGATGACGGACCAGTATGTTCCTGCGCTGCGTCAGCG
>NZ_JBKQXN010000044.1:0-17368 GCF_046762905.1 Yoonia sp. R2-816
CTTGCGTGTCAGGCCACTCGTCAGCGCGATCCGCACCGCATCAGCACGGAATTCGTCCGTCCGTTTCAGTCCCATAGTTCGTCTCCTTTGTTGCAATAAATGCTATCAAAGGAGCGGCATCAAACCGCGACACGTCCAAGGAGCGTGCGCGCCACGCGGCGACTATCAGCCACAAGGCGCGGGCTGTCTTTTGTAAGGTGGCTAAATAGCGAGAGCGTTGATCCTTGCACCCCATGGGTGAAGTACGGGTTGATCTCGTACACGCGGGCTTTGATGGACGCGAAATACGGCTCCATTACCGCGCGCAGCTCGCGCTTGGGATCGAAGATCGCATAGCGCGGCGGCTCCCCATTGCGTCCCGGCGCATTCATGATGTGCGCAAGAACGGAGGTGAAATTGCCAGAGCCAGCGCCGCCGATAAGCAGCATGCCCGCCTGCTTAGAGTGATACAGCTTGCGCTTGCCGTGGAAGGCAAAGGGCACGCCGCCAGATGCGCGAAATGCGCGGTTGATTTCAATTGGGCTGGCAAATCGCGCTGAGCCATAGGGGTATTGTTCGTCAAATGTCATGACGTTTCCTTTCATTTTGATTTAAGAAGAAGGATGGCGGCGCTCGCGCCGCCATCCCGTAATATTTAGCCCGCATTTGCGAGCAGATAGATGATCCCGATGATCACGCCGCATCCGGCGATACCTTCGAGAACATCCTTCACACGATCACCAAAGGTTTTGACTTCTTTGGTTTCGTAGATTGTCCCAATGGGACGTTTGATGCGTTTAGGCATGCTTTTTCCTAACTTATTTGTTTCGTTTTGATGTCTGGCCACTTCATTGCAGCCAGCCAATTTGGCTTAGATCAGGCGGTATGAGAGATAGACGCCTGCGATAGTGAGCGCGGCTGTGATAGCTGCGCGGGCTGCATAGAAAGTCATCGGCCAAGCGATGATCTGCCAAGCAAAGGCGATCAGATCGACGGTCTCATACGAGTACTGGTCTTCAGAAAGCGTGACGACGTAAGGCATCGTGAATTCGGTGAAGGCCGGGGTCACGATGATCGAAACCATCGCTGCCGCGCATGTCGCAAAACCGCCAGTCATGTCCGCTCCAGGGCCACCATTGCCGGGACCATGGAACTGGTTTGGGTACTGCATTTTTTACTCCTTTCTTTCTCTTGGGCTGGCCTCAGGCGCAGCTCTATTGGGCACCGGAATCTTGGTTTTCCGGCGGGGTTTCAGTTCTTCAGTTTCGGACAGGCTCTTGGGCCCTCATTGCCTCGCTAGAGGCGGTATGCCATGTTGCTTGGCATGGGCGGTTTCTAACTCCAGAATAGGCCTTGACGCAAACGAAGCACGGAAGAAGAGCACTCAGAATTAAGTCGTATTATCTTTTATATTCAGTTGGTTATTTTGAATGGCACGACGCGGACCGAAGCCCAAACCCAAGCCAAAACTACGCCCCAAAAACCGCTATCAACGCCACTCAAAGCTCAGCGAAGCGAAGTTTTTGGAGGTTCTGAAAGGATTCTCAGAGCTTACAGTTTCGAATCAAATCGCCAGCAAAACTCGTATCTCCGAAAAGACGGTACGTGAGCTCACCTGGAAAATCCGTTTCCGCATGATGGATGACATCATGAATAACAGAAATATCTTTCAGGGCATCCGACGCTATCTATTTGATGGGGGCAAAATTTTACCGCGCGGCCAAAGACTGCTGGATGATGCGGGCGCGGTCGATCCAATGATACTCTATACTATGCTCCACCGTCTTAATGGGCGCAGACTGACAGAACGTCACTACAGCGCCTTGGTTATTGAGAATGCTGTGCGTGCCTATTGCCGGATGGCCGGACAGCCATACGGGCTCTTCGAGATGAGCGATGAACTCAAGAACACTTACAAGGTCATCAAAGACTCTGCTGAAGGGCTCGCAAAAGCGGAAGTCACAGCTGAGAACATGCAGGAGTATGAGGCACTGGTTGCCGAGAATGCACGCCTGCTCAAAGATGCCGAAGAAGTGCTGGATTTGGAGCAGCGCATGGCCGTTGCCGATGCGCACCGCTCGTACGTCAGCCCCAACCAAGTGATCTATAATGATCTTCGGAAGTCGTTGGTCAAGAAACCTCTATAAACGCCCTTGCAGTCAAAATTGACAAACTTTGCCAATATGTGTCACTCTTGAAGAAAGGAGACCGACAATGGCTACGATGAATGTATCCCTGCCGGACCCGATGAAAGTTTGGGTCGAAGCACAAACCAAAGATGGCCGCTACAGCAACGCCAGCGACTATGTGCGTGATCTGATCCGCCGCGACCAAGAACGCCGCGCAACTGCTACATTGGAACTCAAAGCTTTGCTCGAAAAGGCAGAAGCCAGCGGCGTCGGAACCCGCCCGAAAAAAGCCCTGATCGATGCAGCCCGAGCCGAAGCGCGGCAGAACGGATTGCTGAGTGGCGAATAGCTTCACGCTTTCGAATGACGCAGAACGCGATATCATCGATATCTACCTCTACTCACTTGAACAGTTCGGCGAGACGCAGGCGGATGCCTATATCGGCGCGCTCTATCAACGATTTTCTCAGATCGCAGCAGCGCCAACGTTGGGTAGAGATTTCGGCGATATCCATGAGGGGGTGTGGCGGCTGAACCAGCAAAGTCACGCGATTTACTATAAGCAAGACACGCAGGGTCTCTTTGTTCTGCGCGTCCTTCATCAAAGCATGGACCCCGCACGGCACCTTGGTGTTGAGCTAGGTTAAGGTTCAGTCTCATAGAGATTAACCAATCCTTAATCCGCACAAGTGTATAATTTCATTGTGCCTTTTGACGACAACGAACAAGAAATCAGACTGACAGAGCGCTTTGCAAGACATGCGCGAGACTTTGACGACCTTCAAAACTAAATGGCTGGACGAGATGTCGGCAGAATTGCACGCTTCTTGCCAGACAGCGCAAATAGCACCGATCCATCCGGCAGGTCCAAAGACGAACGCGCGCAGGCGCTGACGCGCTTACAGCTCATGCTGATCGAAAAGCCAGCCTATGCGGCCTTGTTCGAAGAGACCGCCAATATCTTGACCGAAGCGCAGAGCCGCTTGGATGTATTGTTGGAACGGGTTCGCGCGCAAATCGACCAATCGACTACAGAGCTTGAAGATAAACTAGACCGTGCGGCGCGGCTGCCAGACGGCACCAGAGTTTTCAAAGATCAAAACGGACAAATTCGCACTCAGGATGGCGCGGGTGTTGCCGCCGATCTCGCTGCGACGGTTCTGTGGAACGGCGACGAGCTAAGCTTTGAAGACCTGCAAGCCGACATCGCGCGCCTAAACCGCTTGACTGAGCTGGAAAGCGATATTCAGGCTGGCCAAGCCGAAATTGGTGATATGCAGGCTGCGATGGACGATGATGACAATCCACCAAGCGAAGATGATTTAGAAAGCTTTGGCCAACGCGGAAAAGACATCGTTGATGCCTTAGAACTTGATATGGCCGAAGCGCTGACCAAGGCTGTCCCGGCGACCGAGCCCGATCAGACGGCAAGCCGACCTACCGCAACAATTATTGTACCCGAACTATGATCTTGAGAATTTACCACACTGTTTTTCCACGACGGCAAGAACGATAGCTTGAGGATATAGGTCAGGAAACCGCTGCATTGCCGCTCTGATGGTATCGTTATGTTCAGGGTTTGCTGTGTTCCCCTGCCAGTACCAGTCATCGATGCACGCTGCGATATGGCCATGCGCGCCCGTTTGTGTCGCAACGACGCCGATCATCGTCACGGACGTTTGGAAATAGCTATCTTGGCTGTCTTCGGCCCATTCCAACACATCTGCGCTGGTGAAGCCTTCAGCCGAAGAAAGATGTGGATAGCTGGCCAATGCCACTACAAAAGCGTTTAGAAGCAATGCCTTAATGGTGATCATAATCGAAGGATTTTGAACATCTACACTTCAAGTGGGCATATGAAAACTGTATATTCCAAACAACGCAGATACCGAAGCTTTTGCGTCCCAGATTGGCTAATATGCGTGCTTCACGCCGCCTGTTCAGAAAGGTTCGTTTTTGATCGGGGGGCCATATGAGCGTTTGGCCGCACATAGCAACATCTGGGCGGCGCATCGGCTATGCCCGAGTTTCGACGAAGGATCAGAAACTGCGAATGCAGCTCGACGCGCTCAATGCCGTGAACTGCGATATAATCTTCAAAGACCATGGGGTTTCCGGCACCAAAGCCAGCCGCCAAGGTCTGGACAAGATGTTGGATGATGCAAAGGCAGGTGACACGGTGATTGTGTTCAAACTGGATCGCCTGGGACGTTCAGTTTTGCACCTCGCCGATCTGTTGGTGCAGTTTCAACAGGACGAGATACATTTCTGCTCGCTCAGCGAAGGCATCAACACGACGACGCCGGGCGGAAAGTTAGTCTACCACCTGTTCAGCGCCTTCGCTGAATTCCAGCGAGATATCATCGCGGAAAGCACCACAGCAGGACTCGAAGCTGCACGAAGGCGCGGCAGCAAGCTAGGTAGGCCGAAAGCACTGACAATCGAAACCCTACTTGCAGCTCAACGCATCATCGCCCAAGAAAATGTTTCGATTGCAGAAGCCGCAAAACGGATAGGGGCTTCGCGCTCAACCTTGCGACGTGGATTGCTGGACATAGTGCCACACAAATTGGTGATGTGGATCAAAGATAGGAATGCGTCCAGCTACCACTTCGGGAAGTTGAAGTGAAAGCCCGCCAAAAATAGGTGTCCTGGCCTCACCCAAAGGCCGCTCGTGTAAGGGCCGCTACCTACGGACTCCGCTGTAGCGAGTGTCGCGACAAGCCGCACCAACAAAATCGGAGAAATTATCGGTGTTGTTTCGATGGATTGATCTAAATACAGCAGCGGACTGATAGGCGCTGATAAAGTCAATTTGATTAAACGTCGAAACCAACGACCTTAGCTGGTCATTCCTCATTCTGTTTACTCTCGGAAGGTCCAATGCAGACAAGTCAGAAATTTTGTCGTCACCCAGTCTCTGTGAGTATACCTCAACCTCTGTCACCGTGGTTTGGTCACCTACGGCCCTCCAATAAAACCTCAAAGGTATACCCGAAGTCTCTGCAGTATTCGAATTTTCCATCAGAAATGTCGTAATGCGAGACATTGAGTCTGTGTTAAAGTATGAGTCCCAGTCATTGGCTAGACCATCCAGTTTCCCACCTATGCTGGAATTCAGGGATTTTAAAAGGTCAGTTTCCATAGTGCTTGGCAAGCTCTCCACATTGGCGAAGTCCATACCCAAAAGCAACGCCACGACAGCGTTTCGCTTGAACTCTTTGGCGACCCACAGACCGCTTGACCCATATGGTTCAAGTCCGAGAGATCGGAGCTTTTCTTGCCCCGGTTCTGATCTGTCCGAGGGGATGGAGAACACTAAGCGACCTTCGCGACGTATAAACCGCCCAAGCGGGCACACCAATTGAGGGTGCATTTCGTAGGCGTAGGAAGCTCGATTGTAGACGAGTGAAACAGCCCCAGCTAAATAAGACAGTGACAGATTGCTGGCGTCTAGCTGAACATCGGCGGCGCCCTCGAGGACAAAGTCTGACGCACCTTCCAGAAAGACACCACCGCCGATAACGTGGTCACCGTTGTTAATGAGCGTTGCGACCGCGTGAATTGCGGAAGGATTTACTACGCTGGACATCGTGCTTACAGTTCTTACTGCTACCGCACTAGTCGCGAAGAGGCAAAAAACGGCCCACAATAGGGCCTTAGGGTAAAATCTCATGTATCTATACCACGCTTTTCCGAGACCCCCATCCAAGCCGAACAGAACAAGAACCCCAGATCAAAATGCAAAATTGATTCTACGGAGCATTCTAGCACATGGGCTATTGTGCACGCCAGAGACTCTGGACATCTACCCAGACCCCAACACTGAATATACTGAGAAGTTGAGGCTAATTGCGGAAAAGAAACCTGAGCGTAAGCACCTGCAATCGCGAGTTTGCTTCACTCTTTGTTCCACCGAGGAGCTGTATAGCAGGTGCGTGCGCGGATTGTCTCCGTCTCCCTATGGACCAAAATATGTCCCTGGCGAAGTTGCATCGCATGCCGATCTCTTTGGCCCAGTGGCAATTGCAATTGATCCACTTGCCGCGCGTAGAATTGGCATCGTTCCAACTTCATATTACTCACCAAGCGATACTTTTGGAGAAAAGTATGAGGGGGGATTTGATGAGGTGCCGGGGCTAAACTATCAGATTATCTCGCGCCTCAAAGAGCTACGAGAAATAATGATCGTCTTGGCTCATGTGGAAGGTGGCTTAACGAAGAAGGGCTACACGTTTCCCAACTTTGAGGAGCTCGCAAGCTTGGAGCACGATCTGCCCTATGATCCTGCACTTTTGGATAAGGTTAACAGAATGAGAGATAATGAGAAGAATGATTTATTTGACTTATTTGATTTGGACCGTGAACCAGCATTCAATTTGGTAGGCTTCATAGAGATGATGTTAAACCTGTTTCAGCAAACGGATTCATCACTTAATGAAGATATACTCGCGTTCTATCAGCAACGTGAGTTCCGGCTAATACACCATATGAGAAAGGGGATGGTCTGGTACAGCTTGGGTTCGCATCCTGAGTTCTTGAATCCTCTTAAAGAAGCAAAGTCCAGCGAGATCAAGGACTTGCGTAAGTTGGTTTCAGATTCCCGCACTGAAGCGACGACTGAGCGTTACTTTCAACGTTGTTGGCAGCTGGAATCTGTGGATGGGCACCATGTCCGCGACTTCATTGAACATGTAGTTGCCCCAAGAAGTGACAAGGGCTGGATTTGTGAAGAGTTCAAAAGACATGATATTCATGTCACCGTTCTGGAAGCAGAAGAATATGGGTACGGCAATCCTTAGATATCGTGAGATTGGCTGCTCAGAACCTGAAGTTGATGAGCGTTATCGCAACGAATGATAAGGCAAAAAGCAAATACATACATGGCCATAGCGTGGCTGTTCTAATCCGCGAAAACGCGATTTTTTTGTATCTAGCGGCCTTTTCGTTGTCTATCTGAGAAATTGTTTGATCGCCTAACTTAGAGAGCAAGTCTCGGGCGACTGCGGCGCGGGCTCGCTCACGGTCGATCAGCGCTGAATGCTTAAACGTGACAACGAGAAAGAACAGTGACAGAAGCGCGCCAACGACGGATAGGACTGGCAGCATCACTTGATTGAATAGCTCACTACCGGTGAAGGCAAAGAGCGCACCTAGGGTTGCGACAGCCAATCTATGGGTTGCGGTACGTTCTCCATCATAGTGACGGATAGTCTGTGTAGCGTCGAAATAGACCTTTAGTGCAGTATCAGATCGCTCAGGCGCCGTGGTCAAGGTTGTCACCGACTGTTTGCTAGATTTTTCTCTTTCGGACATAGGAGTGCCTATTTGAAACCCTTAAACAGATTATCCTCCACATTCTAATAGTGAGGCTATAGTTTGAAGCACGAAACCCAAAGCAACAAAGCTTAAACCCTGAACAAATGATAGGTTTTTTTCCGGTGTGAAGTCAGCAAGATCGGAAGCACTGTGGGCGGCCTTCCCGCGCCAAATGGCAGTTATCAAAACCAACGGAACTTGACTGTAGCGGACATTGGTGAACCTTAAGCACATCAGGAATGCGCCACACATTTCGAACATAAGACCAACGCATGTGAGCATAGTGTCCCAAGTTTCACAACTCATGCTAGCAATCCCGGTCGTATCGATGTCACAAGTCGCCCGCTCGCCTCAATGGTTATGACGTGACCACAAGTACCAACCAAGTAGATGGAGCCCAATTTTCTATAGGCCACGCTTACCGGGCCATCGGCAAGGTCCTGAAAAAAAGACTTAAAACAGGCCCGTTGGTTCTGTGTGGGGCTGTTTCCAAGATATGTACCGACAGACAAATCAAATCGTGGGGTAAATGGTCCTATCATGCGAAGCCCCATTAAAATCCATTAAACGCTTCAGCAACACTAAGGCTAACCAATGGCACCTCACGAGGCGTGCTGGTCAAAGCATGTTCAAGCTTGATTGGGTCGGAAAGCACTTCAAAGCTCGAATACAATACATTGAAGTTGTCCGCCCCCATAACTCCTCCGAGAACCTCGCTATGTTGTCGAAGATAGCTCAATATGCCCGGTGCTGCCTCAACTGCTCGCTTAACGAAGGCAGGATTGCTTAGATCAACCTCGAATTCCTGGATTCCTTTTTTAGGTTGAGGTTCCGCACCACCTTTTCCTTGTCGGGTTACCATCTTCAATGTCCCAAAAACCGCGGCGCTCATACTGATACTCATCAACTATTTGTCAACCCCGACCTTTAACAAAAAGTATTGCTTTTCATCATAGCGAATTGTAATCTAAATATTTTCTTGAAAGGAGTGGATTAGATGGTAGAGAACTTTGGTGACTTCAAGGAAGCTTTGGATCACGAATGCGATCGCCGGAACATAGCGAGAAAGGACAAGGCTAGCCTCATGGAGGAGTTCGAGAAGTATTCCAACTTTGTCGATTTCTTCGGCAAAATCGGCGAAATAGTATTCTCCGAAGATGTTTCTGGAGAACTTGTGTGGCAGTTTGCTCCTATTTACGCGTGATCATTCAATATCGGATTGTGATTAGGTTGAGATGACGTTGCAGTGCAAGATGTGTGCGTGGTATTACCACCCACATCTTGGCAAGGGGGCCCGCTCCAGACTGTCAGTCTTGCCCCCCCCCCGTTGCATCCCCCCGGCCCATGGCTCAGATCGGGGCATAAAACCCATCTTCAGAGCCAATAGAACGTGTGACCGTTCAATCACCACCATGTCATGGAGACCAACCTTTCGCAGTTTGGATGAGCGCCACTTCATGGAGACGCTTTCAGCGCGACCAGGAAGGGAGCACTTCGTAGCTGCCGTTGCCTTGGAACCATCCCATCGATCAAAGAGCGTTCCTGCCCTTGTGAAATCCTGACCAACCCTGCGCGGATTGGATGTGCGCCACATTGTCAAAGATGGACCAGGCTCAAAGGGCCAATCTTTCTCATCAAACTTCACGTTTTCGAGCAGGTAGGACAAGAATGAGGCAGATTCGCTGGGGCTGGAGAAAACCTGTGTTCGAGATACTCGCCAGCTACATAGATCGTTAAGAACGCGAGCGGAGAGATTACCAGCGGGTTAAGGTCAACTAGAAATATGAAGTTTTGCATCTTTGTTCCTTCAAATCATTCACACTGAAGTGCGCACAAAAGTTCAAACAAAGACCTAACAACCCACCGAATCCGTGCTGGCAATCAGATTTGATGCTCAATTTGAAGTTTTTACTTGTCAGGGCGTTACAACTTAGGCGATGATCTGCTGTAGTACGGGTTGGAGGTGAGAAGTTGTTTACGACAAGAATTGTCTACTATCTTATTGTATCTATTTGTATTTCGATTAGCCTTTATTTGACATATTTTGGCTTTGAGCGAACCCTTAACGAACTGACCCTTCCGTTCACTATAGTGATCGGATTAGTGTTGTTTCTCGCTGACTACTTGGTTCAAAAGTATCGAGAGTCAGGCCAATCTATAGCTCTTCCCTTGGTCTTATTCGTCATGGGTGCATTTTTTAGCATGACGTCAAATTTCAACTTCGTTTACACGAAATTAATGACTAGAGATGTCGCCGCTGAAACTATACGAGAGCAATATGACGTATTTCGTGATGATTTAATTTCTACGAGGGCTTCGCTGGTGCAGTTGAGCGCCGTTCAGACCGAGATTAACAAGCGTGAATTGATCAACACTGAACTCGAAAACATGCTGCAACAGGCCACGGATCCGAATCGCCCTGGTTGCGGGCAGCGTTGCCGCGAACATATTGCAAACATCAATGCCCAGCTAACGATACCACCGACGGACTTGCAGGTGCCAAGCAGGGTAGAGGCGTTCAGCGACTATTACGATAGGTACACACAATTGGTCTTTGAGGCCATGGACGCCGAACCCTCCGCCTCTACCTACGTTTCAGTCCGCGCCATCCAGCGGCAGATTGAGGACGCACTCAAACGCTACAATTCGCCTCAAGACGCGATTCAAACGCTTGGCTTGGCTGTTTTGTCAGAGATAGCGACCATCAGCCAAGACGTTGAGCGGCGTGCAAACTCGCTCCTCTCTACAACGCAACAAGTCTCTCACAGAAAAATTGACCCGAGTGCAGGCCGCCTTGGCGAAATAATCTATACACTTCAAAATGGCTTTGTTGATCGGCCCAATTTGTCGGCCACTTTAATTGCGGCGATTATCGCCTCATTTGTTGATATTTTGCCCATAGTTGTTGCGCTTATTGCGTTTCGCAGGGGGGTAAATCTTGGCGGTTCCGCTAACTCTAGCCGACCCGGTGGATTGTTGTAGGGGTACGTGATGTCGGACAAAAAAAAGGCACAAGATGCCAAAACGGCAGGTGAACGGGGTGAACTCGCAAATCGAGCCACAGACAAGTTTTCACGGTTAGATCCAATAGGGCATGACGCGACCGATTCAGGTGATGCCGCAGAGTCGGATGTAGGCGACTCTTATGATGGCTTTATTCCAAATATTGCCGCTACTACGACGTTCACTGCTGAAGATGCGCAGGCCCGCAATGGCAATTATGTACTATCGCTTGGCTTAGGAGGTTCAGGAAAATCCACCTTCCATTCGTTCTTACTTCGCTACATCGAACAATCTGGGAAGCTAGATTTTGAAATGAAAATCCCCCGTCTTCGCTCGGGGGAAGAGGATCACCAAACTCGAAACTTACTGAATCAATGGCGCTCAAAATGGTCACGAGGAGAGTTTGTTCTTCCGACTGCAGCATCAGAAGCAGCTATTAGAGAAATAAACTACTCAGTTGTTCCATCACAGGGAATCAAAGTGCCACTTGACTTTGGTCTAATTGAGGTTTCCGGTGAGCTCTTGAAGCAAGTCCAAGGGGGACGTACTGGTAGGCAGTCGTTGCCTGAAGCTGTACACCATCTTATAGCAAATCCGCGAGTTAACTTGGTCGTACTAATGATGGTTCATCCAGACACTCCAAACAATGATATATTGCTAACGAACTTCATTGATTACGTGAACCAGAACTTTCAGGAGAGGCGAAGCCAAATATCTCTCGGTGTGATAATTGCAAACCCAGATCGGGCGTTAGAGCAGATGATTTCGCAAACTGGTGGCGATGACGCGAGTCCATTTTCGCACTATCAGCGCCTCGAAGATCAAGCAGTGATTGACTACATGCGCACTATGGCGCCAGGAATAATGGCAAAATGGGTTGCGTGGCCGGAAAGGGATAGGATGCTCGTTCCGATGAGGTTGGGTGATATCGATTTTGTCGTCAACCCAAATCAAAAAGGTGCGATGATCCCTCGTTTGGTGGCGCCAGATTTTACTGACGTTGAGAAGGTCTTTGACTGGCTCTATCATAGATTTACTGGAAAACGGAGAGGGCCAACTTTTTTTCAAAGGTTATTCAATAGTATTGACAAAGCTAACTGAATAAATGGCTGAGACGTTACCCGAAACACTTGGCGATGCGGTATTCGTAACCCATGATGGGCTGACAGCCGAAGGCGGAGGATTGCTATCAAGTATAGCCGACTATGTCGGTATTGTAGAATTCCGTGATATGCACGGCAGTATTGATCACCTGCCACCTGAAGGTGAACTTGCTTTTTTCGGCAGGGTAATTCGAGCGAACGGACAAGAAGTCATGCTACTTGGCGCCGTGACGCGTGCAAGTGATGCGATGGGACGTCCGGGATTTCTGGGGGTTTGTTTCGCCGTTGAAACTGCTGCATATGATCATTCGCACATCGAAGCAATAATTCCGTTCCTTAAGGCTGCACGGTCCCACCACGAAACTGAGTTTCGACACAAGCGGCATTCTGAATTTATTGGACTAATTCAGCCAGAATCTGGCGCAAGCTATAAGCTTGATTTGGTGATGCGTGATCAAGAGTCGAAAGTGTACGTCAGAGGGGCTGAACCATCTGAGCATGAAGCAGTTTTACGGCTTTGGGAACTTGTTGAGACTTGCCGAAGACCGACTATTTTGTGGAACACTAGGAGTGGTCCCTATCCGGTATTGACCGATGAAATTACAAAGCAGGAGTCGCTCACCGCTGTTCGTGTGCGTGAACTAAGCGAACGCCAGAAGCGCGAAGCGGCCCATTTGGAGCAGCGGCACCGTGACCAAATCGGTATGGGCGGTTCCCAAGATGCTGACGTTGTCAACCATTCGACCGATCGGCAACTAAGATTCGAAAGGCGCTCAATGCTACTCAGGTTCCCTCGCCCCGACGGGATTGACGTAGAATTCGAAGACTATCTGATCGGTTTGATCCAGTTTGTGCATGATCAAACGGAAGATGTCAGGCCTGAATATTCTAAGACACCCGCAAAGTTATTTTCGACGAAAAGGTCAGTCACGCCGGGCTTCTCTAAGCGCGGAAGGATTGGCGTAAGTTCATTTACTAGATTTATTGCAAATCATAGCTATGCGGCACCAGTCGTGATCATCGCTCTATTGCTCGCGATGATTCTTGCGTTGACCATTGGTCTTCGCACTGCCAGAGATGCAACGGATGCGACGCCTATTCCTTCGGTAGAGGCAAAACCAATTCAAGAACAATTCGAGATATTGCCAGACTAAGTTTATTTATTGGTTGCTTCTTAGTTCGGCATATTTGAGGCCAACCGATTTGAAGTCAGCGGTTGGCGTTAGAGCGAAGCAATACGAAATGCCAGTTCACGCTCAATGTTTTCCAGCGCTACCAGCGCATTGCTCCGATCTTGCGAGCCGTGCGGAGCGGCGGCAACGGCGTTGAATGCTTCGCGGAACAGGCCGTGCAGTTCCTCCAGGCTAAGTTTTTGTGCGTCATATCGTGTAATGAGTTTCATCGTATCCTCCTCTTCGGGATCAAGGAGGCCCCGACCTTCGGAGCCTTTCGGCCCCGGAACACACACAATCATTGGGGTTTGAAGGCACCGAAAGATCGGTGGCAGGCATTGATGCCTGCGGTGGATACGAATGAGATGCACACAGGCGTATGATCAAAGAAAAACGCAGCCACGAGGGCTGCGCTGATGTTTTCCAAGTAAGTGAAAGACTTGGGGCTGATGCCCCCGGCGCGGATCAAAGGGTGGATCCTCGCCATGCTCGTTTCACTGCATTGCAGCTTGCGCGTGGCTCTGGTCCGCAGCGTGGCTGCCCTTTGCTCCTTGCACCCCCTCTCTTCGCCAGAGGGGCAGTTCGGTTGCATGCGCGAACCGAATATAAGGAGAAAAAAGATGACGCAGTTTTACGCCCAGCCTTACGATGTATCGGCGACAGGCTTCTATTTTGATGATGAAGCAGGGTTTTCAGAGAAGATCGGCAAGATCAAGAATGACTACAGCCAGCCCGTGGAAGAGTTTGAAATCCAGTTCATTGACGGCAAAAGCATTGATTGTACGCTGGCCAAAGCATGGCGCATCAATCAAGCTAACATCCTGAAATTCATGAAGATCGTGGATGAATGGGATGATGATCAGAAGACTCGCTTCATTCTGGCCGTTGGTGAGTGCGGCTATGACTTTGACCCAGAAACCGTTGATCCTGATGATTTTGATCTGGACATCTATCACCTGGATACGATGAAAGAACTGGCTGAGCAGTTTGTTGAGGAAGGCTTGTTCGGTGACATCCCTGATCATCTGGCAAACTACATAGACATGGACGCCATCGCCTATGATCTGAGCATGGATTACACAGAAACAGAAATCGCAGGGCAGCGGATGATTCACCGCTGCGCCTAGCGCGTAAATTTATTCATTTTCAAAGTCATAGTCCCATTTCGTATGGGGCTTGAACTCCGGCACCAGCACATCGGGTTTTTCCATGCGGGCATGGGTCAACCGGATAGCCAGCCGAATGGCATCATCGGCAGCAAGATGAAAATGCCGCCGCAAGTCATCCAGCTTTGAGGCATGGGCCTCATCCAGATTCAGCATAAATGTTTTTCGTGTTGGGTATCGCATGTCGTTTGTCATGGGCGACCTCCTTTCTTTGGTTAAAGTTCACGGCCAAGATCATCGCCGCGAGAACGATTGCGCTCGCGTTGCCTTTGGCGATCCGCGCCCAGGCGCTGACGCCCGCGCATCTTGGTCTTGGCTTGCTCATGGGATTGACCGCGCTTGTTCAGGCTGGGCACATCACCGCGCTTCATGGCGACATAGGCCGCAATCTCTGATCTGATTTGCGCAACCTCTGTGGCGCGCTCTTCGCGCTTTTGCTTGATAGCGGCCTGCAAACGCTGGCGCTCTTCAAGCTGGCGAGACACCAGACGGTCTTTTTCTGCACGGTCTCGCTGCCAGGATTGCAGGGCTTCCATTTCATTCTTGGCTTTGATCTTGGAGAACTTACCTGTGATGCGGGACCAGATACCGCTGAAACCACTAGGCAAGCGGCTGGCGCGGGCCTGCATCTCGCGCTGCTCACGCTGCGCAATGCGCATGTTTTCCGCTTTGCGTTCTTCGCCATGACGCGCCTGAAGCTGCTGGCGTTTCATCTCCATCGCTGGCGATGCACGGCGATAGCCATCATCCACTTCTTTCAGATAGGTCTTGAGCTGACCTGTCATGCGGCTGGCGATATGAGCTTTGGTGTCTTGAACAGAAGACAGGAACTCAGCATCCGGAATGCGCTCGCGCACATCTTTGGCCTTCACGCCAGCCCAGCGGGAGAGCGAATAGGTCTCGCCGCGCACATCAACGGCGACAACGCCGCGACGATCTCCTTTGGCCAGGAAGAAGCCTTTCTCTTCCAGCGACGCCTTGAGCGCATCGGTCCCATCCGAGTTCTTCCAGCATTCCTGAAACGCGGCTTTGATCAGCTTGGGGTCTTGTTTGCTGCGCTGTGCTTGCTGCCATTCAGCGCGAGAAAAGTTCAGTGGATTGCGCAGGGATTTATCGATCATGCCCTTGGGCATGTCCCAACCATGCTCCAGATACAGATCGCGGGAGACATCCATCAGCTTGTCCTTGAAAAAGCTCATGTTCTTGGCGCGCATCTCATCACTATCGATGCGGCTCCAGACCGCATGGGCATGCCTGCGGCCATCTTTTTCATGGAAGACAAGCGCGCGAGCGTGATCATCCAGACCGAGCTTGCCTTCGATCTGATCAACGGCGCGTTCAAAATCTTCACGGCTGACATGCGCGCCTTCGGGCGGGTTCAGGCTCATGGAGAACAAATGCTTCTGGCATTTGGTTTGTGAAGCGATGGCTTCGGCCTCTTTGAAGGCAGCATCTAGGTCATTGCTGACAAAGCCGCGCAGCTCATGCAGCTCGACATGCTCATTGTCGCGCATGGACATCAGGTATTGTGCAAGTTGAGGGGCATTGCCACGTTCTTTGGCTTTCAAGATCATAGGCTGCCCCCATCACTAAGGGCAGCCATCAACGCATCGCGCATGTCTTGAACAGCGCGGCAAGCTTCCTTGATCTCACTTTCCGTTTCCGGCGTGACAGGCAGTGCGCCCATATTGACGGACTTGGCGAGCTGATTGAGGTTTTGGGAAAGGCGGCTTTTACCAAGGTGCCCAAGCGCGCGCCCAACAGCTTGTGAATCCGGCTTCGAAGAGACCGTTTTGCCCTGATCAATGGCTT
This sequence comes from Yoonia sp. R2-816, assembly GCF_046762905.1. NCBI lineage: Bacteria > Pseudomonadati > Pseudomonadota > Alphaproteobacteria > Rhodobacterales > Paracoccaceae > Yoonia > Yoonia sp. R2-816. The sequence goes on from NZ_JBKQXN010000044.1 coordinate 15,684, forward strand.
CTTTGAGGACAGCCTTAATGTACCCACCAAGGGGCATATCCCCGGCCAGATCACGCAATGCGGCCTTTTCCTCAAAGCTCAAGCGCAGCGAAAACGGCGCTTCGCGCTTCTTTGGGGGCTGGGCGGCTGCTACCGCGTTGAAATTACGTGCCGAAATGCTCATCGCCGCACCTCGGATCATTGTCCTGAGTTACGGTGTTGGAGGAAGTCTCAATTGCGCGAAGATGGCGCTCCCATTCGTCCAGAGTGTCGAACAAAGAGTTCGAACTTTCTCCGGCGAAGCGCGCCATTTCCCAATACAAACCCGATGGTTGGCCGTTCGCATGTTTGGCGGCTTGGTGCTTATGTGGGGAAATCGCGTAAGCAGGAGGGGTCGCAACAGCGTGCTCAAATCGCGTCGAGTTCGAATTCCATGGTCAGAACCCAAAGCAGCTGGGTCTGGCAGCTCTGAAGGAAAGTTTGGCGATGAATGTCTCTGTCGGGTGCACTATGTGTGCAACATGAAATGGGCTTCTGGCTCACTTTGTCGGGTGATCTGCGGTCTGCGCCCCCTGACTCAAACTCTCGGGACCATCTGCGCAGCATCGTCGCGTGGACGTCCAGATCCCCCGAAGTCTGAGTCACGCTCACACCAAGCACCACTACAATCTGTGCTTAAACTCCGGTCTGGATACTTTTCTCATTATTGCTGGCCCCCAATCTCATAAGCACCTCATCTCTGTGTCCACAAAACTGGCAGCAGGCCATGCACAGGTGTTCGGTGTGCAGGTCGCGCTATTCAACTTATTCTTGCATTACCGGTTGCTGACTGCCCTGAGCGAATGTAGGTTAATATATAGTTAATGCGGAACGGATTTGATGACGAAGAAGACAGGGAACGGCGTTGGAGCCGGACTGAACGAAAAAACGACTGAAAAACAAACAGAAATTGATCCCGAAATCGCGAAGAAAGTCGCCCAGGTAAGGGCGCAGGTGCGCGAATCCTTTGGAAAGATCGCGATGGCGATGATGGCGCTGCCTCGCTATCGCAGTCAAACGATCGGTGATCTGCAGCATATGGTGCTGGAGCCGCTGATCCGCGACCGGATCGCCATTGCCTATCCCGGAAATGAAGAACGCGGGCCGCTGACCGATCTGTCGGGAGTGGCGATCTGGGCGTCGGTGTCCGAGGAGGTCGATGCGAAGATCCGCGATCAGATCAAGGGCGGGGTATTCCCGGTGCGGTTGAAGGCGGATGAGTGGCAGTCGGGAGACATCAACTGGCTGCTGGATGTGATCGCGCCGGATCAGAAGACGACCGTGTCCGTGATCGCGAATTTCAAACAGGTTGTGAAGAATGGGGAATTGCGGATGCATCCCATCGTGACGCGGCTGGTGGATCCAGAGACGCTGGAGAAGCTAGGGGCAAAAAGATGACCGCGCCCCTCATGGCCATGGTCCTGCTGGAACACCCCCTGATCCTCGATCAGGCCGCAGCGGAAGCTGTCATCGCTTCCTTCCCGGCCTCCGCCAAAGCAAAGCTGCATGCTGTCAAGAAGGAAGGTACCTCGCTCCAGATCACCTTTGACGACATGAAATTCACCGTGGTGTCGGTCGCCGAACCCATGGCGCTGCGGGATTTTGCCAAACAGTTTTCACAACCATCGGGTCGGGCGTTCGAGCCGATGATCGCGGCGCACCGGGCC
>NZ_JBKQXN010000045.1:0-1906 GCF_046762905.1 Yoonia sp. R2-816
TAAAGCGTTTCGGTTTGAACCTGAATCGCTGGGGATTCCCTTGAGGGATCAGATGTGATTCATCCTGTTTGGGAGGATGGATCATGTCAGCACCTTTGCCATTGGCACTCAGGACGCGATTTCAGAGATATATTGAAGAAGGGTTGAGCGGGCGTGCGGCGGCGTTGCGTCTAAAGCTTTCACCGGCAACAGGTGCACGATGGGCGCGGCAGGTGAGGATCAAAGGCCATGCGGAACCTGCCCGCCAGGGACCGCCGCGCGGTAAGGGAAAACTGGCTCCTCATCAGGCCTTCCTTGAGGAATTGGTCGCGCAGGACCCCGACATCACGCTCTTTGAGTTGCGCGATGCGCTGGCCGAGGCAGAGGGCGTGCAAGTGCACCACTCCTCCATCGCCAACCTGCTGTCCCGGCTCGGCTTCACGTACAAAAAAAGTCGCTGGTTGCCACCGAGCGCCGCCGCGCCAAGGTAAAGCGGCAGCGGGCTGATTGGTTCAAGTATCGGCTTCCTGCCATTGCGACCTCGTCGGATCGCGTTGTCTTCATTGATGAAACAGCGGTGAAGACGAACCTGACCCGCCTGCGAGGTCGATCCAAACGAGGCGAGCGCCTGACAATGGATGCGCCGTTTGGAAGTTGGGGAACCCAAACCCTGATCGCTGGCCTGACACAAGAAGCGTTGATCGCACCATGGGTCATCAAAGGCGCAATGGACGGCCCGGCTTTTGCTGCCTACATCCGGGAAGTGCTCGTGCCGGAGATCGCGCCAGGCACCGTTGTCATCCTCGACAACCTCGCCACGCATCGGAATAAGGACGCCGCGCAGGCCTTGCGCGACCACGGCTGCTGGTTCCTGTACCTGCCGCCTTACTCGCCTGATCTGAACCCTATCGAACAGGCATACTCAAAGCTGAAAGCCCACTTGCGTCGTATCGGGGCAAGAACCTTCACTGAGGTCTTCGAGGCCATTGGATCAATCTGCGATCTCTATGACCCAGAAGAGTGCTGGAACTACTTCAACGCTGCCGAATATATATCAAGTTAAGATCGAAACGCTTTAGGGCCGCCATGTTTGCGCGCATTCCATTCGCCTTCGCCCTCAGCTTTGATGCCCGTGCTGTCGATGAGCAGGTGTAGTGGACTGGATGAACCACGATACGGAATGCTGACCGGCAATGTCTTTTGCCGCCGACACAAGGTGCTGAAGTCAGGCACGGACCACGCAAGACCCGTCAAGGCCCACAGGCTTTCAACGAAGCCTGTGGTCTGCCGCAAAGGCAAGCCGAACAGCACTTTGATCGTCAGGCAGGCTTGGATCGCAGCGTCGCTGTAAGCCTGTTGACGGCCCCTTTTACCTGATGGCTTCGCTTCCCAAGCCATCTCAGCATCAAACCAGATTGATAACGACCCACGCTGCTTCAGGGCCGTGTTATACTCTGACCAGTTCATGGTCTTATATGTCGTCGGTGTCCAACTGCTCATCCAAGTCAGCTATCACGCTGGATCCATACAGTGAATCCCATCAGCCGATTTGTGCAACAAAGCCCCCTGCGGCTCAAAAGCTGTGACTGAGCGCAAACCCAATGTAGGGATTTGGGTCACCGCCCTGTGCGCGATATCCCGCGTTCAACAAGATGTCTGGTCCGGGAGTATCCGAAGCAATCTGATAGGTAAGGCCAATATCGATTGGCCGCTCTGAGGGGATAATGTCCACAGTTTGCGAGGTTCGTGTCACGCCAGTGCTGTCTTGACCGGCCACTGCTGCCACCCTGTCTTGCGGGAGGTCGATTGAGATTTCGCCAGAGGAGATCTGGAGCGGACTTGAGACAGACAGGCGTATCGTGCCTGGGCTGCCGAGAAAATGCGCCTGGCTGATTGAGACTTCGCCAGCATGTCCCATCAGGTTTGC
>NZ_JBKQXN010000046.1:0-872 GCF_046762905.1 Yoonia sp. R2-816
ATCTCGAACACGCAGGTCTATGTTGTGGACGATCGGTTGCAGCCGCAGCCCGTGGGCGTTGCGGGCGAGCTACTGATCGGGGGCGTTCAAGTGGCACGGGGCTATCTGGGCCGGGCGGGTCTGACGGCGGAGAAGTTCATCGCCGATCCGTTCTCGGATACGTCTGGGTCCCGGCTGTACCGGACGGGCGACCTGGCGCGCTGGCGGCCGGACGGGCGCCTGGAGTTTCTGGGCCGGCTGGACCATCAGGTGAAGATCCGGGGCATGCGGGTGGAGCTGGGTGAGATCGAGGCGGCGCTGGCGGCGTGTGCGGACGTGGCCCAGGCGGTGGTGACGGCGCCCGTAGATCAGGCCGGCGACCGGCGGCTGGTGGCCTATGTGGTGCCGCAGGAGGTGCCGGAGGGTCTGCTGGCGGATAGTTTGGGCATCGAGGCCGAGGCGCTGACGGACGATGAGCGGGCCGGCGTGCAGGTGGTGGCGCTGGAGGGCGTGGTCGATCTGGCGGCGGTGCGGTCTGCACTGAAGCACCGTCTGCCGGATCACATGGTGCCGTCGGGCTTTGTCGGCCTGAGCCGATTGCCGCTGACGGCGTCCGGCAAGGTCGACCGCAAGGCGCTGCCGGATGTCGGGGCGGACCTGCAGCGGGCGGCGTATGAGGCGCCGCGGAATGAGAGCGAAGCGCTGGTCGCCTCGATCTTTGCCGAGCTTCTGCGAGTTGAGGGCGTTGGGGCCGAGGACAGCTTCTTCGACCTGGGCGGTCATTCGCTGCTGGCGGTGCGTCTGGTGGCGCGGCTGGAAGCGGAGACCGGCAAGTCGGTGTCAGTGCGGACGGTGTTCGAGACGCCGACGGTGGCCGGTCTGGCAGCGGCGCT
>NZ_JBKQXN010000047.1:0-750 GCF_046762905.1 Yoonia sp. R2-816
GCCCTGCCGATTTACATCCGGGGGTCACTGGTCTGAGATTGTGGACTGCAAAACTGCGCGGATCTGAGTTAGTCCCGCGTTGTTTCAGAATCGTCCTGCTCTTCTTCTTGCAACAATTCGTAGGGGTGAACCGCTAAGGGAAAAGCCAGCGCAGCAACCACGTCAATGGACGCAGATCTCTTCGCATACTCCACACTCTGCACGGTAGACAGGGACAAACGGGATTTTAGGGCGAGATCTGCTTGCGACAACCCCTTCTTCCGTCGAAGTTTTTTGACGTTATCGGCCAGTACGTTCCTGATGAAGCCGGTATCAGATCCCAGGATCTTGAGGCCTTCTGCCAGTAATTCAGCAACATTACTATTGAGAGCAAAGGCGATCTTTTCAAGCGTCGCCAGGTCTGATGATGTCTTGGATTTTTCCGTGTGGTTGATCGTTGTGACGGAAAGCCCCGTCAAGTCGGCGAGTTTATGCTGGGAGAGTGACAAGGCTTCGCGTCTGGCTTTCATGGCCAGGGCGAAGGATTTTTGAGTCGTTGTATCAGGTTCTATCATTCCACAGAGAAACCATATTGAAGCTTTTAGAGCTATTGGGGCGGAGTAAAAGGGGACCCTTGCCCGAATCTCTACATCTGGTGTAGGTCTAGGATTAGACCCATAGGTCTGATGATACAAGCCGGACAACAATGAGGAAAGGAACAGCCAGAAAAGCGAAGCCCCCCGAAAGCAAAACTTCCAGAGGGCCACACGA
>NZ_JBKQXN010000048.1:0-16778 GCF_046762905.1 Yoonia sp. R2-816
AGTCGCCATCTTCCAATACATCAATGGCTTCTACAATCCGCGCAGGCGGCACTCAGCTTTGGGCTGGAAAAGCCCGGTCGCTTTCGAACGGAAAGTGGCCTAAACGAGCACCTGGGGCGGCACAAAAACGTGACAGGTCCATATCTACTTGAGGCAACGGGGTGTCCAGAAGTCAAAGTCGAGTACAATCGAACATTTATACGCTTCTATTCAAAAATTCTGTTGGCTCTTGCATGCAGGAGAAAACATCCGACCGCTAAAGCGGCCAAAAAGCAAATTACGATACCACCACCCGTCGTTATAGCCGCAGCGTCGTTATCAAAACTGAATTTTGGAAACCCCAAGTCATTGAATTCCAGGGAAATGTTCAGCTGTATTGCCGCCGTTATAGTGGCCATCGACAGTAGAGCTGTTCCAACACGGACAAGTATTCGTCTGGGATCAAAGACAAATACTATCACGGCACCGAAGATTGCCCCGCAAAGAGCCGCAAGAAACAAACCTTTGTAGAGCCACGGATCAATTACGAGCGAGTAGACTAAGGCTGATGCCAAACTGAGTGAAACTGACACAACCACATAGGCTCTCCATGACAACGCACTCTTCAGTTCTTGATCGACATCGTCCTTTACCTTCATTGAATAGTTACCAAACAGGTACCGAAGAGTCTTCCTCCAGTGAGAGCGCTCGACTACTGCCATATGAAATCGCGCAGCTACCCGCCAAAATTCAACAACATGTTTCTCAAACTGAAACTCTTCCTCATCAACTTGCAGTTTACCGTCACCGTTGTTTTTCTTTGGCCATCTAATATTTTGGGGGTAATCACCTGATTTCAGCGTAGTTATTACCGCCTCTAGGGAATCCATTTGAACCGAGATTTGAGCATTTGCCGCCTCATCTGCGGGACGGATGAGGGAGGAAGTTGCTGCTAAAACTTCTTCGATCGCTCGCAATGCAAGTACACCGGCCGCCAAGCGAAGCGAGTCGATTTGTACTTCAGAAAGCTCTCTAGCCCCTAAGCTATTTTGATTTCGAGTGTGCTCGCGGACGTCATCGTATGCCTTGGCTTTAAGATAGCTAAGCCGCTTCGGAGCCGTCATATCTTCTTGCAAGAATTTTTCGATGCTATCCAGTTCCCTGGAAAAGCGGTGTTGTGGCATCGTCTACCTAACTAGTATTTCGGTTAATCACTCTGCTGGGAATGTACTGGAAAAGGCCCGTTGGATACGATGCTTGAAATTCTCCACATAACTATCTAATAACACTTCTTCATTCTCACGACCTTTTCTGATCGCTGGAAGTCTAAGTGCTGCTCGACTTAACGCGATTAAGTCGTCATTTGTCACTGAACTCAACTCTTCTTCAGTGACGTTTGAGTTGTCACCATCTAGCCAGAGGCGAAGCCGTGATTTCATCTGTATGTGCTCGACAAGAATACTAAACTATCAAATTGAGGTAACCAAAAAATTTCTGTATACATATGCATACCTTTTAGATGCGACGCCTTGATTGTGCGCTGACCTTCGGATATGAATCATGTGTAGGCAGAAAATCCTGTGCAGGGTTCAAGTTTACCTTAGGGGTTTTGCTTCGGCAAAGCCCCTTTGCGTTGATAGGCTCTAAAATGTCGACCTTTCTTTGTCAGTTAAACCGAAGCAGTGCGCGTTGAGCGCGAACGTGACTAACGGACAAGGGCGCTGAGGTTCCGCTGCGCCCTTGTCCGAAGATGATGTATGGGTACTGCTTACGACGAAGGCAACGAATTGCATGTAACGCCTCCGTGCGCTAAGTCTCGCGAAATCTTTGCGAATGTTGAAGTAATTATTTCCGCCATAGCAGATGTTTTTTCTTGAAGACAAGTAAACAATATCCCACAAGTCCTGACAAGGGCTTAATTCGGCACATAAGTGTCTTGTATTTGGCGATAATGCGGGTGGGTAAATTGCCAGAAATCAATAACTTATGGAATTCTGGGTCGATAAGCCCTGCCGATTGGGCAGGAATACTCCGGTTTGAGCTCGGCGGGTTGCACGCCCGCACTAGCAACGATTCTTGTGTAGAATGGCTAATAGATCATGGTTTGGATCGCCAAAAGCAGGACGGCGGTGTCCTGTCTAAGGGTACTATTTCATCGCGATTTTCAGCTTTGAGCAATATTCACGGAGTTTCCCCCTCGAACGACAGCCTTATCCCTCGGATAGTGGACACTATCTCAGCGAATGTAAGTTTTAGGAGTTGTGTGTGTTACTTTGAGGACTTGGCGTATCGATCCATCAAGTTCTTCATGCCCCATGGGGGCATCGACTCCATCAACGTAAAGAAACCTCTGGGTTGGTATCAGGCAAGTCGCTACTCGTTGGGGGTACCGGGGCGGATCGTCAGGTCTGCATTCTTCTTTTATGAGAACGACGAAGACCGAGAAAGACTACTTCCGTTTGGCTACTATGATGATCCAAACGTTCTCCGCTTCAAAGAGTTGAGAAAGATAAAAAACGACGCGGGGAGAGAGTATCAAATTATTTCTGGTGGTCTGGTTTTTGCCAATCGCCAATGTTTCGTAGCTATTGGCGCTACGTATGAGACCCGCCTAGGAGTAGCGGAAAAAGATCTCAAAGCGTCAGATATTCAGCATGCACAAACAGCGTACTATGTTTTTGATGACGACGGTGATGCAGACGTCGTACGAGGGTTAAAAATCGGCGTCCTTCGGTTGCATGGTGATCCAGTAGCTCCAACAATCGAATTACGCCGCGTTAAGATGCCGGAAGGCCTCGAATGGAGCAGTGTTGGGGACCAAACAGCTATTGAAATTGGCATTGTTGATCCGAAAGCGGAGGACCGGACTGACCTCGCCGAAGTCGTTGAACGGATAAGGCCAAGAGTGCATGACGAAGCCAAGATCCCATTTGCGACGACGTTTAATAAGGACATGTCTAGCAGCTAGCGTTAAGAAGAAACACAAATTTCCGGGCTTTTGACCTAATCATCGCCCAGATCTCGAAGGTCTGTTGAGCCTCTTGTGCTTAACGTGAAAAACATCGGCATGCTAAGCGGCATGTATTCCGCGCTGACCTCACTTAAGCGGCTGTCGCTGATTGTCCTTTCGAGAAAACCGTCGCCCGTGGGCCGCTGCACAAGATCTCTTTCGGTATCGAAGGCCATGGCAGCTGAAATTTGCAAGGTTGCAGCTTCAGCAAGAAGCATGGATAGCTTCTAGTTATCGTAACTGGGGCACCTCTGACCGACACCACACCAAAGTCAGCGAACTATCGCTACTTTCTTTCTGATCAAATGAAGAGACTCTCGCTGTCGTTAGAGCCTCACTCAATATCAAGCAATGCATCACGTTGGCATACCCTCAACATAGAAAACCGCCGGTTTGGAACCGGCGGTTTTGAGCGGGAAGGGAGAAGACATCTTTGAGCCGAGCGCCAAAGCGCCAGACCTAAAAAACTGCGACCATTGCCAATACAACCCCAGTAATCGCCAGCACGTACATGCTTATATCGACCACAGGCTTGTATGCCCATTGTAGTGCGTCCCATCCATCGCGGTATGCCTTGCGACGCGCCGCTGGCAGATCACCAGTTTGTGCGTAGTCATCAGCAAATGCGTCTTCAAAAGCCGCGAGACCTTCTTCGCGATCTTGTGATCGCAGTGAATGTTTAACCATCCACGCTGCCAGCCCAGGCGGGCGGACCTCTTCGTTTTCAGGTGGCGTAACGTTTGGGGCCATGTGGACCTCCGTGTGTTGCGCCTGCGACCCTTGTCGCCTATCCCGCGTCCGCCAGAAAAAACTGAATGATGGATTTGGCAGGATCTGTCAGAGAATAAATTCTCGCAGGCTTTCCACGGACACGAGGTCCATCACCAGTATGGGTTTGCGATGTGAGAAGGCCGGCTTCCTCAAGCTGCGCCAAGTTCTGGTAAACCCGTGGCGTCGGAGCCTTTCTTCCATGCTCGTCAAGAAGCTTCGCGATTTTTGCGCCGTAGGCGTCCTCTTCGAGGCGATTGATCGCCGCCAAAAGGAACATCCCAAACGCTCCACCTGGAACCTTCTCAGGGAGCTTCACATCTGCCTGAACGCTAAATGCGGCAGGCATAGTTCCGGTCTCTCGACCGAAAGCTGCAATCGATATGTTCAGTCATTCGATTTCTCCTTTTCTAGTGTGGAGAACGACGCATCACATTCATGGAGTTGCGTATGCATTGCGCCGCTCGGACAAATCGGACGATCTGGGCCAAGCACCAACGTGTTACTGCAAGTTGCCACCGGGCCCAGAGCTGCCGATGAGATCTATATAGTACAAAATATATACTATGTCAAGTATACGTACAAAATGGCTAGGATAAGCAGTTATTGAATTATTTGCCCATTGGGGCTATATATCCCTTGTGACTCGTTAGGCCGCGTGCCGGGCGGGAGCAGCGGTGACCCGGGCCTCACAAAAGGACCGGTTGCTAGCCGCAACCTTAAAAGCCGCCCTTGTGGCGGTTTTTGACGTTATAGAACCTCGATTTTGTAGATGTCTTTCAACTTCTTCGCATTCTCTTCTTCCTTGTCGATCCAAGCGCGCGCATGGGCCACCACATCTGCAAGCTGAAGCATGCGCGATGCCGACGAATCCAAGGGCGTAATCCGGGTGATGGCCCGGAACAGTCCGTCATTGCACCTCGCATACTCTATAATCTTGCCAAACGTAGGGTGCGCGTTCTGTTCGTTGACATCTATGATGACCTCGACGTTCCCCACTTTTCGGGTCAGGCCATTCGACGATGCAAACCTGCGGACTCCTATTTTCACGGTTTCAACCAGCGAACGTGCGTAGAGCTCAGGGCGACTACCAACGAGCCCGCGGCTCCGCTTGTTAATCATTAGCAAGCTCGCAGGTGCAGAAGACTGCGCATATTGAGCCAAGATGCTCTGCAGCCCAGGTTTGGCCCAGCTTGCGGCATGGACCTCATTCACAGACTTAGGCAGCAAGTCGCTGAACGCCTTGTCCGCCTTGCCACATTCCGAAGACCAGACCATGGCGCAGCCCAGTGGGAAATTGTCATCGCCCGCCGTGCGTACTCATCAACAAAGCAAAGGATTTTCTTGTTCAGACGTGACATACTCTAGCCCGCCTTACCTTTGCGCCTGGCGCGTGCACGGGCATTTGGTGTCTCGGTTTTTTCACGCGCAGCGCGTCGCTCTTCCCGCTCGTCATCGAAATCCGGCACCAGTGATTTGAGCTTTGCAACAAGCCCATTCAACCGATAGATGTTTGAGCCATAATCCCCATGCGCCGTAATTTGTTGCTCCCTTTCAATCAGGCCGGCATCTTCAAGCGCCTTGATATTGATCCGAACCGTTGCCGGTGTAATTCCCATGCGATTGGCAAGATCCTTCTTTGAAGGAAACGGAGGGTTATCAGGCCGCATCCAATAGCTCAGCAACTGAACAATGATATTGAACTGTGTTGTGTTGATCCCAAGCCGCGATTGCGCACGCACTAGAATATTTGGCACAGCCGTATAGCCATGCGACAATACCTTCGGACCATAGATTTTTTCGGTCGAAGATTTTTTTGGCTGATTGCCGGTAGATTTTGTCGCTTTAGCCATAGGTTCGTCCTTTCACGTATGACCTAGCGACACGACACCTACCCGACAACCACCTCCGGCGGCTTCGCGATGGTGCATTTTCAACCATACCCGTCTTACAATGTATTGCGCTATATGGCATTACGGTCATTGGGTACCGATGCTTAGCTATCGCATTTTGCACTAGGGGTATATACGGAAATCAGCCATACCGGGTGGTTGATTTTGCGCCATCGCGAATTGACGACTATCCGCTCAAGTAAACGCTACCACGAAACGAGGAGCAGGGCTAGAACTCCTGCAAGGAGATGTGACCAGTATGAAGTTTCGTCGTCGTACCGTTGAGGGCTTGGCTGAATTGATCTGTGGGAACAGCGCAGAGGATGAAGTCTACTTTTTTCCCTATCGTTCCAGCTACTATTTGACGGCTTTCTTTAAGGACGCGGGAACGCTCTTTGAGCACGATGGGTCAACCCGGTCATGGTGGGTTGCGGATACTCTTAAAGCCATACTAGCTGAGCCCTCTAAGGACGCCCAAACGCCGCCTGATGCGTTTCTGCGGGTCATTCAGTGTCTAATGGATCAAGGGGATGCTGAGAATGAACCGCCCGCCCGCCCAGGGGCGCTCGAGGCCCTGAACGCCCACCTCGCGCGGGAAGGATACGAGGCCTTCTACGGAAAAGATCGCCGCTGCTATCTCAGGAACACGGACACAAATGCCATCGCAGGAGTGTCCAGTAGCCCGCATAGACCGCTTTCACCCGAGGAAACCCAAAAGAAAGAGGCGTTGACTGCATTCTTGGACAAATGCAGCGAGGACGAGCTCATTAAAGATGTTCTCATGCCGCTCTTTCGACAACTCGGCTTTTCGAGGATCACTGCTGCTGGACATAAGGACAAGGCACTCGAATACGGCAAAGACATTTGGATGCGTCACGTCCTTCCGACACAACATGTCCTGTACTTTGGTATCCAGGCCAAGCGGGGCAAGCTCGACTCAGCCGGTGTTACAAAGTCATCAAACGCAAATGTTGCTGAGATCCATAACCAGGTCACAATGATGCTGGGCCATGAGGTTTTCGATCCCGAAGTCAGCAGGCGTGTCTTGGTCGATCATGTGTTCATCATCGCCGGAGGCGAGATCACGAAAGCTGCCCGCAATTGGATTGGCAACAAGCTTGACGCAACCAAGCGCAGTCAGATCATGTTTATGGACCGAGATGACATCATAAACCTTTTCGTTACGTCCAACGTTCCTTTGCCAGCAAAGCCCGGAGATCCAGCAACACCGTTTGATGAAGAGATCCCGTTTTAAGAAAACTGTCATTTCATCCCGCCGGAAATACACTCGGTTGAGTGCCCAAAGGATCCCAGGGTCGACAGCCCAGTCAATCATTGCACACAACCCTAGCAATCCATCCTGAGACTTGTTTCGCACGAAAATGTAATCATGCATGATGCATACTAGCTTTTGTATTGTGAATAGCTCATTTGGAGGAAACATATGCGGTTGATCGAGATGTGGCATGCTGAACTCCTTTGGTTGAGTTCAGCCAGTTCAGCACAGGCGGTTCGTTACGCTGAAATTGCCCGCCAAAGTGGTAACGATAGTGGGACCCATTGTCGAACTAGGCGACAATAGCCAACCGACCCACGATCGTCAAAAACTCTTAGATGACTGCACGAAGGATACGCGTGCCACAACGAAACCTATTGGCGCAATAATGTATTGAGCTCGTTTGGTTCACGAGAAGAACTCCCGAAGCGCCTCGACGTCCAGCCCAGGTGATTTGTGGATCAGGGAAGCCGGATAGGCGGGATCTTCGTACATTTGGCGAAGCTGAAAATCCGGCTCCAACTTGCGAAGGGCCTGAACCGCTGTTTCCACCTCGTCACCTAATCCGAAATGAGCATAAAGCGAAATTAGATACCGTAGGGGCGGCCGGTATGATGGATTTTGCAAGTTAACCCGTTTCGCAAGCTGTAACGCTTCGTTATATCTTCCAAGTGAATATGCCGCTCCGAACGCTTGTTGATCCCACCAGAACCGAAATTGAGAAACTTCAGCTAACTGCAAGCCCTTTACCGCGTACTCCAAGGAAGACCTAACATTGCCAATATACATGTTGGCAGAGCTAAGAGACCACCATGCCATCGGATTTGACGGATTGATTTTGACGCTTCTCCCAGCAAATTCTAGGCTGCGATCGGGTGAGCGCATCAAATGTCCAGCAGTATTTGACACTAACGCTAAGACCATTGAGTTCCCTGGTTCATCCTCCATGGATTTCGTCAAAAACTCTTCAGCCTCATCAATCAGTTGGTCGATTTCCGTTGAGAAGCGCTCAACTCGCTGAATGGCCCGGATCTGCGCGCGAGCGGCCAAGAATAGTCCGCGCGGGTGATACTCATAAGCTCGAGCCAGCAGTTTGTCTGCGGCAGCGACGCGCCCTACATCCATCGAAAAAATGTTTCGGATGGCTTGCTCGTACAAAGCGTCTGGTTCGGTCAACGCACCCTCATGCCGCATCCGAAACAAATGATGGCGTACCGAGGCTATCAGTTGAGTAATGAGTCCGACAACTTTGGGATCTTCGATCGGCGGTGCTCCTGAAGACGGAATATCGCAACTGCCAATCCACATCTTCTGGTCGTTGTCACACCGCGACAGCGTGACCCGGATTCCCATTCTAGCTTCAAGACTGTGAACTTCTGTTTCAACACGAAAGGCGTTTTTGTGTTCTTCGGTACCGACCTTATCGAACAATACTGGGATGGTCATCATTTCATTGATGTTCGACGCAACCGCGTCCCCGAATAGCTGGGCAAACCAACGATTGGGACCGGTTTTGGCATTGTACGCGATAATGATCTTCCAAGCGCAGTCGGTTTTTTCGAACCGATTGAGGTTTGGAGCAAAGGATTGTGGTGTATTCGAATGCCGCTGAGAATTCAGCCAGTCTAGAAAGTTGGGTTCGCTAATATACATTCCTTCTAGAAACACATCACCATCTTCGGACTTGAAAATCTGTATTGTTGAGAGATCCAAGCTTAGCTCGCGACGATTGGATGTAAGTCTCACACCGAGTGGATACAGATCTTTCTTGAGTTTGGCCCATTCTTGGCGAAGACTTGTCTTCGCCCTTTCGTTTGTCGCATTGCCCCACAATACTGACTCAAGCCACCTACGACCTCGTTGCCCATTTTCACTCGAAGCCAATAGAGCTAACAAAGCTCGAGATTTCATTGACTTTAGTTCAATGCATTGGCCTTGCGAATCCATGATACGAAACGGCCCACCGAGAAACAATTTAACTAGCGAATTCTGCCTACCTAACATACACACTGCCGCAACACTTCCAGTTACGCTCCCACACTTCCCTATTCGATACTACCGTGAAAGTTCCGTGATTTCTCTCCTTTTTTTTGAAACGCCTTGAATCAAGGCCTGCTTAAGTCGTTCCTTAGTGCTTGAAAAAGTAGGGAGGGTGCTATGCCAAGATTTGGAGGTACATCCGGCGGAACGTCGGGTGGAACATCAGGTGGTACGTCGGGTGGAACTTCGGGCGCTGTGAGAGGGCGCGACTTGGCGCATGCCGACAGTCCAGCCTCCCCCCTACTAAGTGAGTCTCTCAACACTGCACGGGACGGCATTACCGGGTTTTGGTCGGGCTCGAAAACAGTTCCACATAGCTTGCAGGACCTTCGTCTTCCAACGGATGAGATCTACTTAGACCAAATTGGATTGCCTGGTCAGTCGGCGGTCCTTGAGTCAAAGCTTGTCTCGAAGATTTCTGTTCAAGGGTCACAGGGAGTAGCAACGCTTCAGTATGACGGTTGCCCAGTCACGACGATATCGCGGCCATCGCCGGAGTACTTTGAGGCCAACCTAGACTGGGTGCGGGCCTATTCCGATTTGCGGGCAGACCGACTTGCAGAAATTCACATGCAACTTGATGATCTGTTGTCATACTTCGGCGCGCTTTGCTATCTCGACGAAGGCCGCCGCAAGTATACGTTGATGATGCTGGACATTGCGCGACGGATTGCGATCCATGTTGAACGGCAAATGAAATACTATTGCCGCGCTCCGCGCCCCATTGATTTTGCCGCGGAAGTTCAGCCCGTCATTCAGACTCCGGATCATTCGAGTTACCCGTCTGGGCACGCAATGGAATCCTTTGCTATCGCGACCGTTTTTCAACGATTATCGACAGGCCAGGGGTCATGCGAGGGAATTGCCAGCGGAGGTCTTCCATTCAAGCTGGCGCATCGGATTGCAAGCAATCGCACAGTAGCGGGTGTACATTTCCCAATAGATTCCCAAGCAGGCGCTTGGGTGGGTTGCTATGTTGGTGACCTGGTGTGTCAGTTTGCGACTGGCGGAATACTCCACTGTGGCGACATGCCAGCGGCCAACTTCATTCTAAATGGGAGGGGGGAGGTCACGACAGACCACGAAGGTCGCACGATGACCCCGGACTTTTTGCTCTCCAATATGCCAGCGCTTGCCGTCGACCGCGACGTAGAGATAGAGAAATGCGCGGTTGCTAGCGCGTTGTGGAGTAAAGCCTGTGCCGAATGGCCGCCACTTCCAAAGACGGACAAACAGCCATGACCCTGTCCTGGGCGGAAGCCGAGAGGAGTCCTCTCAACACATCTCCTTACGTTGATTGGTGGACACGGCACGAAGGTGCGGATAGCCAGGAAAAATTCGTTTCACGAGCCTTTATGGAAAGGCCTGAACAGAATGCGCACAGCGTCAAGGAGTACTCTAGAAGGGCAATCGAGAACCTTTACACGCAAGCCGTTCCAATACCGGCCCACGCCGCAAAGCCCGAAGGGCCCGCTGATCCGTGGAGCGTTGGGCAGATCGTTGACAACCTCCCGTGCGATTTGCCCGAAAATACCGTTCTGACGGGCGTGGTCGATACAGGTATTGCTCTCGCTCATCGACGCAGTCGGCGTTCAGAGGGCTCCTCTCGCATCGTGGCGGCATGGCAGCAAACGGCATCACACGGTGGCCAGTCGTTCTTGCCATTCGGTCAGGAGCTTTATTCCAAAGACATCGAGCGGTTGATCAAAGATCATACGCATGACGGCTCGCTGTTGGGGCGGTTGGATGAAGATGCATTCGTCCGAACCGCGCGTTTGATCGAACCCCACGAAAGTTTGGGTCACCGAGACCTTGAGTTTCATGCGGCGCATGGCACCCATGTGTTGGATCTGGCCAGCGGTTTCGATGCGCGCTGCACACCCGACAGCACACTTGCCTCAAACCGGATCATTGCTGTAAATCTGCCGCCCCGATCGCTGCACGGCTCGGCCGGAAACTTCCTCGCCTTGTGGGCCATATTTGCGATGGAGCGGATATTCCACATCGCTGACGCCCTTTGGGAAGCCAATCGCGCTGCTCATGGCAATGTCCCGGAAGGTGGCTATCCACTGGTTGTAAATTTCTCCTATGGAATGCAGGCGGGCCCCAAGACTGGCGACTCGTCGCTTGAGCTCGGCATCCAAGCATTGTTGCGGGAGCGGCAGGAAAAGTACGCCGCACCAACCAGGATCGTCATGCCTGCTGGCAACGAGAATGTTGATCGCGGTCATGCCCGGGCTCTGATGGGGACCGGCAAGTGGCGCAACTATGAACTCATGTCTGAACTCGCGGTGCCCTGGCGCATTCTGCCGGCAGATCACACATCCAATTTCGTGGAGATTTGGAACTCGGCGCTGCCGCCGGACGAGCACACGGAAGCTGAGCAGCCCAGTAGCACTGCCTTCAAGCTTTTTGTCAGTCCGCCGGGATATGACGACCTTGAGGTGCCGCTGCTTCAGCGCGGATATCATTCGAACTTGGACGACATTGCACGGGTTTATTGTCAAATTCAGGGCGAGCGGGTGAGTTTTGTTTTGGCTGTTGCGCCTACAGCCAGCCACTTACCAGATGGCACACTTGCTCCGGCAGGGGCGTGGCGCATTCGCCTTGAGTATCACGGATCGGTCGTGAACGCGGACATGTACGTCCAATCCGATCAGTCCACGATGCCCGGCAGCAGGACCGGCCGCAAATCATACTTTGATCACCTCGAAGCAATTGCGTTTAGCGAAGATGGCCGCCCCCGCGACAGCTATGATTATGATTCTGGAGACGCGACAGACAGTTGGTTAGAGTTTGGCCCGGTCCAGATCAAAGGCTCGCAAAACGCGCTTGCCACTTCGGTGCATGTCAACGTGGTCGGCGGCTACCGCACCAGCGATGGGAAGCCCGAAATCTATTCAAGCACAAACGACGGAGTCAGTAAGCAAAACGGACTGGGGCGCGAAATCCTTGATGCATCTTATCCCAGTGAAGATGCTCCGTCCTTGTTTGGTCTTTTGGCTGCTGGGTCGCGGGATGGGTCGGTTGTCGCCTACCGTGGCACCAGCATGGCTACCGGCTTGGCGACTCGGGACATCGCCACTGCATTAGCCGAATGGGATCCAAAGTCATCCGACCCCAGAATTGGTGACTATCTTTGGCTGCGCAACAAGGCCGATGCGTACCTAACATCGGCAGATCGGCCAGCGCAATACCGACGACCGCGCAAGCTTAAGGCAGGTGTCGGACAGCTTCCGTATCCCGGACCCGCAAGAAGTGGGCGAGTGCCACGCTCTTAGCAATATGCTCGTTCGTTCGTAGGTTCGTGGAGTATTTCTAGAGAAGGAGAATTTTTTTGGAACGAAAACTAAAAACACTCATGTCGCGTGTTCAAGGATGGATTTTGTTGGACCGCGGAACGCCTGACCTCAATGCAGATCTTTTGCCAAATTCGAACAAACCCGGCGTATCGACACTGAAGCATCCGGCTCGGGTAGAAGTGAAAGCTTTGTGCCTGATCGAAAACTGATATTGTCAGGGCGCCTCGTGTCGCCCTAAAAATCCAATTCTTTCAAAGGGAAACATCATGGGGTGTACTATGAATAGGTTTTGCCACTCAATTGGAGTGATTTTGTTCCTGAACGGATGCACGGTGCCAAATGTCACACCAGAGATAGCATCTTCTGTGGATCTATTGGCGGTGACTGATAGCCAATTGCGTCCAATGCTTCGGTCTCGCGCGGCCGACGAAGTGCGTAACGCAGAACAAGAGCTGATCCTGTCGGGGGCGACGGTTTATGAAACGGAAGATTGTGATGACTCTGATGAATATGGCCTAATGGCCAATTGCCGACTAAGATTTTTGGCTGACCTCGACAGCGGTCCTGTCAACGCAACACAAGCGTTGACAGCTTTGAATGAAATGGAAGCCTATTTTGCTATCCTCTTGGTCTTGGCGTCTGACGAAGATTCGAATGCGGTTCGAACACAAGCGCAGGAACTGGCAAAGGCCCTAAATGACGCGGCTGAGGGCAAGTCTGCGGCATTGGCCACCCTTGCCGAAGATGCAGGTAGGCGAGGGGATGCCTTCACTGCCACAACCGGTTTTCTTGCAGGACAATATCGCATTGGCGCGTTGCGCTCCCTCGTACGTCGTGCGGATCCTGTCATCGAGACTCAGACCTTGATTATCGCGGCCTATCTGGATCTGGACGGTGAATTGTCAGCGGCGCATAGCGCATTGGTGGACGCTGAAGAAGAGGTTGTGAACGCACAGGCCTCGGGTGATCCCCGACGCTACAGCGAGGCAGTAGAGAGCCTGAAAACGGCCCATTTTGAATATCAAACAGCGCAGAATGAGTCGCCAAGCTATGTCATGAAGTTGCTTCGCCAAAGCCACGGGCAACTGCTTGCACGATTGACCACAGGAGGGTCGGCCCAGGAGGTCCTAGAAACAGTTACGGAAATCGAAAGTGTAATTAACGTACTGAAGGAGGATGTGTAGTATGGCGTTGTCATCAGAACAAAATAGGGCTCTTCAGAAACTTGACGAGCTAAAGAAACAAAGAAAAGCTGCTGCTTCAGAGGTCAAAAAGGAGCGAGACGAAGCCCGAAAGACTGGCGATCGTCAAAAGGAAATCTCGGCGAAAAAAGTCCTTGTTCAACTAAGCAGGGTAAACTTGCTTATCACGAATAGTCGTAGATCGATATTGGCCAGCACTAGCCTGACTGACTTAAACAAAAAACTGGCGCAAGCAACTAGTCGGGGGCGAAAAGCTCAAGAGAACCTGAAGGCCGTCTCAGCATCACTGAATGCGCTTGCCAATTTGATCCGAATTCTGACGAAACTCGGAAATATATTTGCATGACAAAGGTCTATGCCGCCGCCCAACACAATCTAATGTCTGCCTGGACCTAGCTGATGATAAAAATGCCCATAGTGGGCCGGTCCGAGCTCTCCGCACTTTTAGGCAAGTTTGAGAATTCAAGTGACTCAAAACCATTGTGAACAGTCATTGAGACATGCCCGCTAACACTGTCAGATCGTCTAGTTCGAGCATCTATTTAAGGAGAAAATCGTGATTATCAGAGTAATCAATCGTTTGATCTTAACGGTATGTGTGATCCTACCGTCCTTCGCGAATGCCGAGGAAGTTACGCTTTCATCAATGATCAGGACACTTCAGTTGTCATTGCTTGATGCCCAAGAAAACCTTGTTCAAAACGAGATGTTGGCTCTCTCTGAAGTGGCAGTGGAGCTTAATTTGGTCAACCGTATTGAAGCAGACGGTCGCATTGGGTTCTGGATCATTAAGCTTGGCGCAGCCCAAACAAACTCGGTGACCTCTAACGTACGTATGGTACTCACGCCTCCGGACGCGGGTGGTTCGGAAAACGTTTCTGCGGCCAGCGATGCGATCCGATCAGTTCTCTCAAATGCAATTTTTGAAGGTGCTGCCGCACGCAGTCTCGCCATGGGCGGCGAACCACCTCTTGATGCAAAGGAATTTGTTATCACGCTAGAGTTTGCGCTTTCTGAGAATGCTGATGGAGAGATCAGCATCGCAGTTCCGCCGATTGAAGCTGGTGCAGGTGGGGAAATCTCCGCTTCCGAACTGCAGCGGATTACCCTTACTTTCGGTGAATGAAATGGTAGTTCGTTGTGTTCCATGGGCAATTGCTGGATTGCTGTATGTGGATCCGGCACAAGGCCAACAGTTGGACTACTGCAACATTGCAGCGGACTACTACTCAGCCGGAGCTGCAACCCCCTTCGACGACAACCGTACGATTGCGAAAGTTTTTGATCCCGGCGAGCGAAGCCAAGGAAACTATCGTGGAAATGCTGTCGTTGTAGATGGTACGCTTGGCCTATTGCTGACACCTCGCCATGTTGCGCTACAAGCTATTGAAGAGGAGTATGGGCTTCGAGCGAACGGTGCTAAACTCGATCTCGTTTTCAGAGACTTCGAAGGTCCTAGCAATAGAGAAACGACTGCTACAATTATCGCTGTGTTGGGCGAGAGTGGGACAAACACGAACATACCCAAAGAAAATCAAGCGAGAGATCTTGCACTGTTACAAGTCGAGGACCCAGAACTCCGTCAACAAATGCGAGAGCGTCGGATTGCTATCGGCCCATTTGGAACCACATACGATGAGGCGCTTGTTCAGTCGTTCTTTGCAAACTCATCTTCATTAATCGAAGACAAAGGGAGCTTGTCTCCGGCCTTGTTTCCAAGCGACTCTACTGAGATGCTTTGCACCTACCGCCTAGCCTACCATTCAGAAGGAGGTGACAGTGGTGCACCATTGACAGACCTAGACAGTCAGTCACTAACGCTTGGCGTCATTCTTCAAAAGTCGTCGGACCTAGAGAAGGGTCTGGGGCTTGTTATGCCAGCAAGATGCTTACGTGATCCACTTGTATCGTGGATGGAAAAACTCTTTGAAGATGAGGTTACTAAAACCGCTGAACTTCTTGTCAACGCGACCAGTAATGAGCTTGCTGAGACTCTTAGGAGCGTGGATTCTGCAACTCGACCGACCAATGCTCTCTTACATGCTGCGATCCGCAAAATTGTAAGTGTGGTCTTAAAAGTCGATGAAGAAGAGGGTTCAGGCCCAAGTTGGCAGCCAAGAGATGACCTCGCCACATTCTTCATGCGCAGGGACTGCATTCTAGATAGGGCCTTAGCCGGTCGGGAAGCCGACCTGCCGCCTCAGGAACGTGAAAGCTTTGAGATCGCTTGGACAGAATTAACCCGTCAACTAGCAAGTACTCGAAACGCGTCCGCTGGCGACTCGATATTTGAGCGAGCTCAGTTGTTACAATCGACGGATCCACAAAGATCTCGGGAACTCGCCCTTTTTGCATCCGTTGTCTATGCCGACGCAATTGGATTGGACGTAACAAAGGAGAGCACGACCCTTGCTTCTGTACCACAGTTTGTCGCCACAACTCCCAGCCTTCAAGCAGCTTTAGATGCAGGTGATGCTACCAACATCGCTCGGCAGTTTAAGGGCTTATCCGACAGTCTTATGCTTGCTGCAAATCTCTCGAACGATTCTGAGTTCCGATTGTCCGCATTTGCTACGGCACGCGGGGCTTCGCTCCAAGCTGTGTGGCTATCGCGAGAAGAGGCTCCGGCAATAGCATCCAATTCATTGATTGCCTATTCCGACGCATCTGCGAATCTCGGTGACTGGGGCGATGCAAAGGTGGGCTATGTGGCCGCAATCAATACCCCTGGCCTTGAAACGAGCGTCCGAGACCGCGCTCTTGACGATCTTGGTTATGTTGCAGGTCGGGTGGAAAATGTTTCAGCTATAACAGCTGCTCAGCGCTTGCAGATTATTTTGGATTCCACCGAGATACCCGACAGGCTACTATTGGGCGGCCAGACAACAACAGGCATCACTCCCGTCCAGCTTCTTGGTGGTTCATCGGGGATAATCTCCATTAGTCCCTTCATTGCTGAGGACATCAGAAATTTTCGCTGAAGTTTCAACGACCAGAGATAACTAGACGATATGTGATGTTGCAACCTTGCCCACTTCAAATTGGAGTTCCAGCTTCGTCTCGTGTATCACAAAAGGCCAACTGCGATGTCCGCAAAGTTAGTCATTGCATGAATATGCTATCTTGCTAAGCGCGCGGGATTGAGGTTCACTTCCAGCAGTTTCTATGAGTAACGATAACTAGGAATTATGTGCGCGCACTGAGCCGGGCTATTTCGACAAGTATCTACTCGAAGCGAAACAGAGGCTGTCGAAGGCCAACAGTGGGGCGGTTCTTGGAGATGTATGACTCGGATCCGTTCACATGTTT
>NZ_JBKQXN010000049.1:0-2190 GCF_046762905.1 Yoonia sp. R2-816
GTCTCCCTGACAAGGTTCACGTCGACAACGGCGCCGATTTCCGCAGCCGCGCGTTCAAGCGCGGATGTGACGATGCAGGCATCGCCATTGACTGGCGACCACCGGGCACGCCGCGCTTCGGCGGGCATATCGAGCGACTGAAAAGAGGCCGCAAGCGGCCACGATCTTTGTTTGGCCCCCCAAGGGGGGCCGGTGCGCTCCCTCACCTCGGGCATCAAAGCAAGCACGCGAGATTCGGTGTTAACAAGAAAGTTATCGATCTTTGACTCCTCTGAAACAAAAGATAAAGCGAACGATCATCCAAATAAATCTCCTGTGGTGAAGGAACACCTTGCCTCGCTTCGGCAAAGATTTGTATCGTTGAGCGCAACATTTTTCTTGCAATTGTATCGTTTTATGATACATTCTAAACATGATAAAAAGCACCAAAGGCAAGCTGATTGAACGGCTCATATCAGGCGGACCAACAAAAGGGTTTCCATCTGATCTTGTGCGCCGCGCAGAACGCAAACTAGCCCAGATCGACGCCGCGTTGACGATTGAAGATTTACGGATACCACCGTCAAATCATCTTGAGAAGTTGAGCCGCGACCGCAAGGGCCAATATTCGATCCGTATCAGTAAGCAATGGCGAGTGTGTTTTGTATGGGAAGGCGAAGACGCCTTTTTAGCTGAAATCGTGGACTATCACTAGGAGAACATCATGGTTATTTTACACAATCCGGTTCATCCCGGCGAGATCCTCAAGTCTGATTTTTTGGACGAAATGCAATTGACGGCTGGTAAGGTTGCCAAGGCGATCTTTGTGCCGCGCAGCCGGATTGAGCGCATTGTCACGAAACAAATGGGCGTGACGGCTGACACCGCATCGCGACTTGGGCAGTACTTTGGTACGTCCGCAGAGTTTTGGATGAACCTACAGCGCAGCTATGACTTGGCCGTTGCCGCTAAAGACGCCGGCCTGTCCCAAGACTTGAGTCGTATTGAGCGTGTCGCAGTATAATAAAGGAACTAACGACATGGCAGACGCGATAACACATCAGGAAACATGCGAACATTGTGATGGGTGGGGCGTAGTTGAAGATGGTTTGTCCAAGTGCCTTCACTGCGATGGAACCGGTGATAGATTGCTCCCGTCTTCTCGCCGTCAGGACGCGCCTGCGCGTGATGAACGATGCTTTCAGCGCAACATGCAACGCACCACTGGTTGATATCATGAAGGGGGACGCGTGCTGGTGGCGGAGTAGTTTTGGTCCGATGTGCCCAAAGCGCCGTGCAGCTCATCAACCGTCAATCAGTCGCGCACCTCACTTAGCCGAAGCTGTCACACCACCCAAGGGGCTTTCGCGGCATAAGCTGCGCGCGCTTCGCGTGCTCGTTATTCCACGGTCCCCTTGGGTGCCGCGCCATCTCCGTCACATGAGGATTGACGCGCGACCGATCCGACGGCTGACGAGCAAGCCAGACGAGGCGCACTCTGGCCGCTGTCCTGACAAAGAGGCCGCAAGCGGCCACGATCTTTATTTGGCCCCCCAAAAGGGCGGCCGGTGCGCTCCCTCACCTCGGGCATCAAAGCAAGCACACGACAGGCGGTGTGGGCAAGTCAGATCATCGATGGTTGCGCTCAACACCAAGAACACAATCAAGGTAAGGCGGGTGTTGTGCGGGAAATTGCAAAGAAAGAAAGGGCAATGCTCTTGGGTGTTATTTCTACTATTGCGCTGTAATTAAACGATTATTTTCATTTTAACCCTTGCGTAAACGCACTTAAAAGTGCATTATATAAGGGCGCAAAGGGGCAGGATGGGCCTGCCCCGCGCTAGAAGGAGAATAAGAGATGAAAGTCGAAAAACTCGCTCTTATTTTCCAGATTATCGTGGCAATCATGTTGTTCATCAACATCATACACCACTGGTAATCTGGACCGCTGGCCTCTGTTACCGCAGGGGTCAGCGGCACCTTCTTTACCATCGGAAGCGCTTGTTTGCAATGGCGCAGAAAGGTTCCAAATGTCTAAACGTATCGCATATGTTAGTATCACCGTGTCTTGGATCACGCTGATTTTGCTTGTCATCAACACCCTGATGACAGGGTGATATGATGAAGGCCGACGATTTTCTGAATTGGATGGAAAAAGCGAAATGCAGCAGCGCAATCGACGTTGTGCGTGTTTTAGGTGTTGGCCGAAAC
>NZ_JBKQXN010000050.1:0-2751 GCF_046762905.1 Yoonia sp. R2-816
ACTGTCACCGCCGTCCTCTTCCACCGGCCGCACACGCGCATGGCACAGCACACGATCCGGCAGCGCACCCGACAGCCACAGACGCTCCCAGCCAAACGGCAGATAGGTCACACCGCTCTCACTGTCGGCCGCGTTGCCTGCCTCACCGCTACTCTCGCCCACGACCGCCGCCGCCAGAACCTGGAAACAGCCATCCAACTGCGCCGGATGCACCAACAGCTCCGCTGTTTCCAGACCGGCCGCCAGCACCACCTCGCCGACCGCCTCGCCGGCCCTCTCACAAGTCCCCGACCAGAGCGACGCCAGACCCTGGAACGACGCACCGTAGTCGAGCCCCAGATCGGCAAAGGACCCGTACAGCCCGGATACGTCCACAGCCGTAAGACCCGCCGTCAGATCCTGCAGATCGACAGCCGCCGCCGTTTCGACCGCTGCCGCAGACACACGCCCCTCGGCGTGCAACTGCCAGCCCTCATCGCCCGATCCCCGGCTGTAGATCTCAACCGGACGGGCTTCGCCATTAAAGGCCTCGCCGTTCGCAGCCTCGCCAGCCTCCGGGCAACCCAGCATGACCTGCAGCGACCGGCCGGGATCGTGCGACGCCTCGTCCAGCATCAGGGGTGCGTGCAGCTGCATTCCCTCCAGCACCACCGGTCCAACGCCAGACACCGCCGACCCGTTCAGCGATCGAGCCTTGACATCCATCGCCGCCGTGGCCGCCAGCGAGGCATACAAAGCCCCGGGCGCCACAACCCGGCCGAACACACGGTGGTCCGACAGCCACTGCGGATCATCCGTATCCAGCGTCGTCTCGAACACGATCTCGCCACGCGCTGTCGCCGTCCTGATTCCCAGCAGCGGATGGCCCTCGACCGGCCGGCGCCTCACTGGCTCCACCCAGTAGCGCTCACGCTGGAACGGCGTGCCCGGCAGCGACAGCTTGCGCCGCGCCTCGCCACTATGGAGCGCAGCAAAGTCAAGATCGGCTCCCGCCGCATAAAGACCCGCAAGCGCTGACGCGTAAGGCGCATCCGCTTCGCCGCCCCGCACAAGGCTCGCAATCATTGTCGGGGCTGATCGGTCCGCATCTTCAGGCCAGGCCAGCGCCGCCATCGGACCCAGCACACCATGCGGCCCGAGCTCCAGCACAATATCCACATCTAACGCACAAAGCGCCGCAACACTGTCGGCAAAGCGCACAGCCTCACGCGCATGGCGCCGCCAGTACGCGCCATCCAGACGCTCTTCCGCACCCACCGTACGTCCCGTCACATTGCTGATCAACGCAACATGCGCCGGCGCAACCGAAAGACCCGAGACAACCGCCTCAAGATCCGCCAGAACCGGATCCATCAGGGCGCTGTGGAAGCCATGGCTCGTTGCCAGACGCTCAACGCGCGCACCCTCTGCCGCAAGCTGATCCTCCAGTTCCGCAACCAGACCGGCAGGACCGCTCACCACCTGATGCAACCCATTGTCCGCCGCAACGCTCAATCCGGCACTGTCGGTCCCATAGACAGCCGCATTGACCGTCTCGACCGCCGCCGCCACCTGGCCCGCCCCGGCAAACACCGCCGCCATCGCACCGGCGCAGGCGCCTTGCGTCGGCAATGCCCCCATCAGAGCACCGCGCGAGGCCGCAAGACGCAGACCCTCTTCCAGACCGAACACACCCGCCGCATGCGCCGCCGCAAGCTCGCCAACGCTGTGGCCCAGAACCACACACGGTTCCACACCCACACTGCGCCACAGCGCCGTCAGACCAACCTCCAACGCATACAAGGCAGGCTGAGTCCACGCCGTGTCGTCCAAGTCCCCAGGCAAGTCTCCGGGAACATCCCCCGCAGCACCCGCGCGGCCGAACATCACCTCCAGCAGCGACACGCCGCGAAGATCACGCATCACCGCATCGCAACGGTCCAGCACCGCACGGAACACCGGTTCGCTCTCATAAAGATCCCGGCCCATGCCAGCCCACTGGCCGCCCTGGCCGGTGAACAGGAAACCCACACGCACCGCACCCGAGCCCGTTGGACGCGAACCGGTCAAAAGACCCGCAACGGACGCACCCGAAGTCAGCGCTTCCAGACCAGCCTTCAAACCATCACTATCTCCGAACGCCAGACCCGCACGCTCACCGAAATGGCTGCGCCCCACACAGGCCGTGTAAGAAAGGTCCGCCAGGGCATCCGCATCCGCCGGCGCGTTCAGCCAGCCAAGATAGGCCTTTGCCAGCTGCGGCAGCGCATCCGCGCTCTTTGCAGACAACGGCAACATACGATGCGACCGAAGCCGCAGAGCCTCAGGAGCAGACAACTCCAGACCCGGCGGCAGGGTCACCGGCACCGCACGCGACGGCGCCTCCTCAGCCGGACCATAACCCTCAAGAACCACATGCGCGTTGGTGCCGCTCATGCCGAACGAGCTCACACCGGCAAGGCGCTTGCCATTGTCCGTCTGCGGCCAGGGTTCCAATTCCTGCGGAATCCGGATCGGATAGTTCTCTTTGGCGATCGCAGGGTTCAGCGTCTGCAGATGCAGATGCTTCGGGATCTGCCCATGCTCCAGCGCCAGCACCACCTTGATCACGCCCGCGATCCCCGCCGCCGCCTCAAGATGGCCGATATTGGTCTTCACCGAGCCGACCAGCAGCGGATGCTCCGGATCGCGGCCTTGCCCGTAGACCGCTAGCGCTGCGCGCAGCTCGATCGGATCGCCCAGCGACGTCCCCGTGCCGTGCGCCTCAAGATA
>NZ_JBKQXN010000051.1:0-322 GCF_046762905.1 Yoonia sp. R2-816
TTCAAATACAATTCCACGGTGAATATCCCCATGCCCTCCCATCAAATGAAAGGGCAAAAGTGGCCGACTTTTACGCCGCCCGCGACAACACAACGCCGCCGCTACCGTGGCCGAGTATTGCTCCGCCGATTACACAACCCGAAACGAGCCTTCCTCGTTCACATCCACAGCGAAGGTCCAACCCTCGTTCGTTTCAACAACGACTGTGTAGCCGGCGGCGCGGGCCCATCTCTGGACCGCAACGAGAAAGCTCTCGCCTTGGCGGGCAGTCCATCTTGGGATCGGTGCTGGCGTCGGTAGGGCAGGAGCCGCATTGGGGGAA
>NZ_JBKQXN010000052.1:0-1321 GCF_046762905.1 Yoonia sp. R2-816
AACCTCGCGCTCCGGCAGGTGACCATGGCGTACTAATCGTGTGCGGCCATCATCGGTTCGCTCGTCCGAATGCGCCTCCAGCAACGCTGTAAGTTCAGCTTCAACAGCTTGTTGGATTAAGTCACGCGCTCCAGATCGTAGAATGTCGGTCAACGGATCAGCTGAAAATCCATGTGGATCGGGCAACGTCGTGATGGTAGTCTTCGTCATGTGGCATATCCTTTTCTCAAATGAGAATTGCGGCGCGTCAACAACGCCATGATATGCCGCCCCTCAGGGGCTATCACCAACTTTCAGCTATATCTCGGTGATGACCCCATCCGTCATCTGCGGCCAGACGAAGCCCGCGCCCTCGATGCGCTTGTAAGCCATGACGAGCCCGGTCCCGTCCCAGACGATCAACTTCAACCGATCCGCCCGCTTTGAGCGGAAGATGAAAATGGCCCCGCTGAACGGATCCAGATCAAACTCGTTCATGACGATGGCGGCCAGCCCATCCATGCCTTTGCGGAAGTCGACCGGCTTTGACGCCAGATAGAGTTTGAAATTGCCGGATGGCGAAATCATGCGCGTGCCTCAACCGCCAGAATGATCTTCACCAAATGATCAACCGGATAGGCAGAGGGAAGCGTAAGATCGACATCCCTGAAGTGAACGTAAATCTGATCAGCATCAGTATCGGCTCCGACACCCCCAGGATGTTCTTGGTCCTCTACAACCACTTCGGAGAACACGCGCTCCTCTCGTCGTGACGTCCGCCTGGTTCCCGCACGCCGGACATCAGAGCGCCATTTGTAGACGAGGGATTGGGATACGTTGCAGGCCCTCATTACATCACCGACTGCTAATTCACCGCTGTCGAGTTTATCTTTGACGAACCGTTTGAAGCTGGGTGGCCAGACCCGCCGACCCCCAGCATGGACTTCAATGGTGAAGCCGTAGACTTCGAAAGATTGCGGGAATTTCCCCATGACTGCCGCCTCGTCTTGTTTCGCGGTATTATGTCATGGCGAAGATGACCATGTCAGAGGCTGATTAGGGGGTCAGATGCACCGCTTACCATTGATCATACGGTAGACAGTTTGAAAACCGGATAGACATCAGCAATCGCGAAATCGAAATCGAAATCGAAGCCGGAACCGAACAGACCGTTGCAATTAGGAGAGGTCCATATACATCTCAGGACGAAGCCGCTCGCGCGGCATTGGCGTTTTTGGCTGATGTTTCGCATTTTTCCTGACGTCGCGCATTTTGTGAACTGACGAACCTGTCCGACGATTGAGGCTTTCTCAGTCGACAGAGGAGGTTCCGATGACAGAGG
>NZ_JBKQXN010000053.1:0-846 GCF_046762905.1 Yoonia sp. R2-816
ATCGGCTTCCACACAGATCAGCAGGGGAATGTGCGCAATCAGCCGAAGGTCTGGCCGCCGAAGAATGCCAACGCCACGATCCACAGCGACCCAAAGGTCCAGGAGGTGTTCCTGGAGGTGCGCGCCGAGGAAAGATCAGCCACGCGCGATGTTCAGATAAAGTTGCAGCCAGACAAAATCGTGCTGCGACGCGATAGCGACGATATTGGCTGGGAAGGCATTGTCGTTGAGGACGACTCCGTCGCGATCCGCGTCAATGGTACATGGGTGCGGATCAAGGTCGATGGCGCGATCACGCGCGAAACCGACGACGATACCACTTACATCGAGGCGGACGGCTCGATCCTGAAAATGACGGAGTATGTCGAAGCCATGATGTCAGGCGATGGCGTGAAGCTGTCACGCCGCACGCCTGACAACATCGCTGCAATCACAGAAGACGGTGTTGTTGCGCGATCGAAGGGCAGTTGACGGTCCGGTGGGATTGGTTTGATGTCTCAAATGAACCGGTGCATATGTTGAAAGCAAAGGAGGGGGGCCGCGCCTTGGCCCCTTCCTTATTTTCATAGTCGCTTCCTTGAAAATATAGTCAGGCCCCCCCTGCGCCGGGCGCGTCCCCCATTCGCGCAAGCGCGAACTGATTGCATCAGACTGCTTGTCGGCAGCGCCAGGGGGTGTGGGCAAGTCAGATCGTCGATGGTTGCACTCAACACCAAGAACACAATCAAGGTAAGGCGGGTGTTGTGCGGGAAATTGCAAAGAAAGAAAGGGCAATGCTCTTGGGCGTTATTTCTACTATTACGCTGTAATTAAACGATTATTTTCATTTTAGCCCTTGCATAAACG
>NZ_JBKQXN010000054.1:0-322 GCF_046762905.1 Yoonia sp. R2-816
CGAGCGCGAGGGCCGTATTCAGGTCGGTGATGCCGTGCGGCTGCATGTCCCTGATCAGCGCGCCTGGCGACCCGGGGCCTGTTGATAACGAACCGACGCAACTGGTTTCAGGCAAAATTGCTCAGTTCCAGGAAAAAGAACGCAGGCCGAACGGGGTCATTCAAGCTCTTTTGACGCAGAAATGGGCCATTTTGGGCCCCAAAATTGCTTTATGCCCCCCGGGGGTCCTGTTTTCTTTTGGCTGCACCTGAGATTTTTTGCCTCAACCCTGTGGCTTTGGTTGTTAAACCACCGGCCCCGGGTCGCCAGGCGCGCTGATCAG
>NZ_JBKQXN010000055.1:0-672 GCF_046762905.1 Yoonia sp. R2-816
AATACTCGGGCTACCTTGAGTGCCATTGGCAAATTCATTGACCAGGAACTCACTGACGATCTCGTTACCATCCGCACCAAAAATACGGGCTTTGATGGCAGAATTGGACGTATCGCCTTGCTGCCCGTCTTCAGACTGCCACGTGACAATGAAGTGACCATTGGCGAGGGCTGTAATGCTCGGACTGCCTTGACGGCCATTGGTAAACTCATTGATCAGGAATTCGCTGACAATCTCAACGCCATCCGCATCAAAAATGCGGGCCTTGATGGCAGAGTAGGAAGCATCCCCTTGCTGCTGGTTCCAGGACTGCCAGGTGACGACGAAATGGCCGTCAGCGAGGGCCGTAACACTCGGGAGCCTTTGAGGGCCATCGGTGAACTCATTAACGAGAAACTCGCTGACGATCTCAACACCATTCGCATCAAAAATACGGGCCATGATGGCAGAACTGGACATATCGCCCTGCTGCCCGTCATCAGACTGCCAGGTGACGACGAAATGACCATTGGTGAGCGCTGTCACGCTTGGCCTGGTTTGCACGTCATCGGTAAACTCATTCACCAGGAATTCACTGACGATCTCGACACCATTCTCATTGAGAATACGGGCCTTGATAGCCGCACCGGACGTATCGCCCTGCTGCCCGTCATCAGAATGCCAGGTCACAAC
>NZ_JBKQXN010000056.1:0-502 GCF_046762905.1 Yoonia sp. R2-816
TCAGCCCAGACCAAATGGCGGAAGCTCGACGGCGCAAACCGCATGCCCGAGATCATCGAAGGGATTGCATTCAAAGACGGGATCAAACAACTTAACCATGCCGCCTAATCACGCCGTCACCAACTTTCGGGCATAGCTCAGCCAAGATGCACTGCACGAAATTGATGGGCCAAAACCAAATGCCGAAAGGCTCGGACAGCAGGGTTCTGGAAATCAGGGGCCTCATTGCAGTGCCCAATCGTCACACCAAGCTTTACATTCCCGTCACAGAGCTTGCGGGGTAAGTCAGCCTGCGGCAAGGGGAACATCCACCTTAACCTCAGTTGTGTGCTAAAGCTGCAGTTAGGCCGGCGCGCGCGTAATCTCGCGGATCAGGTCGCTTGTCTCTGGTCGCATCGTTTGGTGCCGGTACCGCAGGGCACGGACCGTTCGCGACAAATCAAGACCGTCAATGGGTATCGCCACCAAGCCTATGTCTTCTGGAATTGCCGTTGATGGCAAG
>NZ_JBKQXN010000057.1:0-13623 GCF_046762905.1 Yoonia sp. R2-816
ACCGACCTATCCGTCCATTCCCAAGCAAAACTCAGCGCTATCGCAAGGCAACTCAACGAACGACCGCGCAAGACCTTGCAATATCAAACGCCAGCGGAGAAGTTCGCCGAGTGTGTTGCGTCGACCGGTTGAGATCGCCGCACAAACCGCGCAGGCGGACGAGTTGCGTCTGAGGGGCGGGATCACCGCGACGCTGGACAGCGAATACACATATGCCACCATTAACGATACCACAGATCAAATCACTACCGATTACGGCACCGGCGGCATGGTCGCGCTGAACTACATGATCGACGATCTTTACGGCGGCGTCGGCCTTGATCTGGGTCTGCAGTTCAGCACCGTATCAGGTGGCGATCTATTCGCGCCGGATGGTTGCGATGCCCAGACCTTCCTCGGGCTCATTTCAGACTGTCAGGACAGCGCAGAGGTCGACAACCGCACAAGCTTTGCCGATATCCACGCGTTGGCCAGTTATTCGCTCGGGTCGGGCCAGACACAGCTTTTGGCCGGCGTATCGGCTTTGGGGTTCCGCAATGAACTCAATTCAGAGCATCTGCTTCCCGGCGGGTTCGAAAACTTCGTTGATCGCGACACGGAGTTTCGTGGCCTCGGCGTCAAACTCGGCGCCCGGCACCAGATCGTCCTGCCGCGCGATCTGACGTTCAACATCGAAGGTTTCGTCGGTCAGTATCGCGGCGACCGCGAGATGACGATCACCGATCTGGAAACGGATGCCGGGGAATTCACTCAGCTTCAGGAGGAAACATTCGAAGACAAGATCGACGTGACCACCATCGAAATCACTCCCTCAATCCTGATGCCCGCCGCTTGGGCCGGTGACGGCGCGTCGATGGAATTCGGCATCAGCTATAAGCTGTTTCAGGGCGTCGTCGATACCCGCAACGTCGTGGCGCACGGGGAATTCGATGCCTTCGAAGCGGGTCGTGAAAACGACGACATCGCGACGACCTCGCTCTTTGCCGGTCTGACCATCCCGCTTTACTGATCGTGACACACCGGGCCGGTCATCAACTGGCCCGGTTGCCAGATCGTCTAATCTGGGTCGGTCTCTCCCAACGCACAGACGATTTTCCATTCCTCGTCCGTCACCGGTTGCACGGACAGGCGCGAATTGTTGACCAGCACCATGTCCTTCAAGCGCCCATCCGCCTTGATGTCTTCCAAGGTGACGGGCTTGGCAAAGGGCCGCACCGCCTTGATATCCACGCAGTCCCAGCGTTCGTCATCTGTGGTGCTGTCGGGGTGGGCTTCGGCGCAAACCTCGACAATGCCCACGATCTCAAGACCGGTGCGTGAGTGATAGAAGAAGCCCCGTTCGCCCAGCTTCATCGCCCGCATGTTATTGCGGGCCTGATAGTTGCGCACGCCGTCCCATTCTTCGCCAGCCTCACCCTTGCCCACCTGTTTGTCCCAGCCCCAGACATCGGGTTCGGATTTGAACAACCAATACGCCATCAGCCAATCACCTTTTTCCAGGCCCGCAGTGTCACGCTTTCGAACAGTCCTGCCTTGGCGTAGGGGGCGTTGTCGGCCCAGGCCTGTGCTGCGGCCATATCATCCACATCAAGCACAATCAGCGATCCGCACATCTGCCCGTCATTGTCCAAAACCGGCCCCGCCATTTCCACGACGCCGGTGTCAGCGATATAGGCCAGATGCGCCTCGCGGTTGTCCATACGGGTCTGCAGCGCGCCGGGTTTGTCTTTGGTCATCAGGGCAAAGCGCATTTATTCCTCCTTCAATGGACGTGACAGCAGGGCGTTGAGTGCTGCGGGCACATCGGTTTTTCCTTCGATCAGATCGGCGACCACCGTGCAGATTGGCAGGTCAATGTCCAGATCAACAGCCATCTGGCGCACAGCGCGGGCGGTTGCTGCCCCCTCAACCGTGGTGCCACTGTCAAAATCCTCGCCCCGGCCCAGCGCCAGCCCATAGCGGTAATTGCGCGACTGGTCCGACGTGCAGGTCAGCACCAGATCGCCAAAGCCGGACAGACCCAGCAAGGTCGCCCTGTCGGCCCCCAGTTCCAGCGCCAACCGCTGCATTTCCGGGAAGCCCCGCGTGATCAACGCCGCACGCGCGCTGTCGCCCAGGCCAACTCCGATCGTCACGCCCGATGCAATCGCCATGACGTTTTTCAGCGCGCCACCCAGTTCGGCCCCAATCGTGTCAGTCGACCGGTATAGGCGCAGCGCAGTGGTCGATAGCGCCGTTTGCAGGATCGCGCCCATCGCATCATCGGCACAGGCAAGCGTCAGTGCGGTGGGCAACCCCCGCGCGATATCGGCAGCAAAGCTGGGGCCGGTCAGCACAGCTGCAGTGGCATCCGGTGCCAGATCGGCGATGGTGCTGGCGGGGCCCGTCATCCGGGTCAGATCGATGCCTTTGCAGCAAGCGACCAGTTGTTTGCCGCCCAGATGCGCCCGATGCGTCGTCAGAAAATCCCGCAAGGTCTGGGCCGGGATCGCCAGCAGGATGATATCACGCTTGAACAGGTCATCGGTGGCGGCGGTGAACGCCATGTTGTCCGGCAGGGTGACGCCGGGCAGCTTGGGGTTGGTTCGCGCGTTTTGCATCTGATGCACCGCATCCGCATTGCGCGCCCAAAGCAGGATATCATTACCATCCAGCGCCAGCGCCACGCCCAATGCAGTTCCAAAGGCACCGCCACCCGCTACTCCGATTTTCATGCCTTGGCCCCTTTCTTACCTGATCCCAGCATGGGTTCGGCCTGAACATCCAATGGCCAGCGTGGGCGGGCCGATAAGGTCAGATCGTCCGCTTCGCCATGCATCATCCGTTCGATCCCGGCGTAGGCGATCATCGCCGCGTTGTCGGTGCAAAGCGCCAGTGGCGGTGCCACAAATGTCGTGCCGGTATCGGCGCACAGACACTGCAGGGCCGCCCTTATCGGCCCGTTCGCAGCGACACCACCGGCGATGGCAAAGGTTCTGGTTTCGGGTGACAGGGCCAGATACACCTCTAGCGCGCGTCGTGTCTTTTCGGTCAGAATTGCCGTGACGGCGTCCTGAAATCCCGCACTCAGATCGGCCTGATCCTGACGTGTCAGCCCGCCTGCCTTTTCGACCACTCCGTCACGCGCGCGCAGGATTGCCGTCTTGAGACCGGAAAATGACATGTCACACCCCGGCTGGTTCAGCAGCGGGCGCGGCATGACGAAACGCTTCGGATCGCCCTGCGCCGCAGCCTTTTCCACCGACGGGCCACCCGGTTGGGGCAGGCCAAGAATTCGGGCGGTCTTGTCGAACGCCTCGCCCGGCGCGTCGTCGATTGTGCCACCGATCCGGCGATATCTGTCATGCCCTTCGACGATCAGAAACTGGCAATGCCCGCCAGAAACCAGCAACATCAGGTAAGGGTACGGCACCTGATCAGTCAGGCGCGGGGTCAGGGCGTGCCCGGACAGATGATTGACCCCGATCAGTGGCAGACCGGTCGCCGCCGCAATCCCCTTGGCACACATCACCCCGGACAGGACACCGCCGATCAGGCCGGGGCCTGCGGTCACCGCAATCCCGTCAAGGTCAGCCAGCCCCACCTTGGCGATCTCCAACGCCTCTTCGATACAATGATCCAGCTTTTCGGCATGGGCGCGGGCGGCAATTTCGGGGACGACACCGCCGAACTCCATATGCAGGGATGTCTGCCCGTAGACGACCGATGACAGGATCGTGGTGCCACGCACGACAGCGGCGGCCGTATCATCACAGCTGCTTTCGATCCCCAGCAGTGTCAGGTCCTTGGTCATTGGCGTTCCGGTTGCGTGTCGCTGCGACGCAGGTAACACTGCGGCGATGCTCAAACAATGGTCACCGACGCTCATCATCACCCGACCGCTGCCGCAAGGCGAGGCGTTTGCCCAGGCGTTGCGTGCGGCATGGGACGGTGACTTGCAGATCATCCTGTCACCGCTTGTGCAGATTGTTCCCTTGCCGGTTGAGGTTCCAGAAGTGTCCGGCCTGATCTTCACCTCTGCCAACGGGGTCGTGCAGGCCGCCCGGCTGAACCTGCCTGCCGGTCTGACCGCATGGTGTGTCGGGAACCGGACGGCGGCGGCAGCGACCGAAGCCGGGTTTGCCGCGAAAGCGGGGCCTGGCAATGCCGCAGAATTGATCACAACCATTGTCGCCGCCTGTCCGACCGGGCCGCTAGCCCATATCCGTGGGCGACACGCCCGAGGCGAGGTGGCGGCGAAACTGACCAAGGCGGGCATCGCTTGCGCTGATCTTGTCGCCTATGATCAGGCCCCCCAACCATTGAGCGCGGCGGCGATGCATGTACTGTCGGGTGAAAAACCTGTGGTTCTTCCCCTGTTCTCGCCGCGCACGGGCACCATATTGTCTGATCAGGGGCCGTTCACGGCACCGCTGCATATCGTGGCGATCAGTGACGCGGCCCTGCCGGATTTGTCCGCCGCCAGCGTTCATATCGCCGCTGGGCCGACGGGTGATGCGATACTGGCTGCAACCATTGCAGCGCTTTCTGCGTTGGTGGGTGACAACCGCTAGCCGTACCCGCGCTTGAGGGTCCGGCAGAGGCGGGATAATGTAGACCATCACCTGCGCGTTTCGTGGGTGGGGGCGCGGAAAGGGTGATAAACGTGGCAAAACAGCC
This sequence comes from Yoonia sp. R2-816, assembly GCF_046762905.1. Classification (NCBI taxonomy): domain Bacteria; kingdom Pseudomonadati; phylum Pseudomonadota; class Alphaproteobacteria; order Rhodobacterales; family Paracoccaceae; genus Yoonia; species Yoonia sp. R2-816. The sequence continues at coordinate 4,660 of NZ_JBKQXN010000057.1, forward strand.
ATCCAATGGTCGTAAAACAACGACGAAATCGAAAAAACCGGCCGCAAACGCGAAAAAGCCCGACGAATCGATCAAGGCCGAAACGCTCGTCGACGCGATCCCGCCAGAGGTGCATGAGCCCGCAAAGGCGCAAACAGCCCCGGCCAAGCCCGAACCAAAAGAGCCGCAGCCAACCAAGCCCACGCCAACACCACCCAAAGCTGAGGAGCCGAAACCGAAAGTTGGGCAGTCAGCACCAGAGAAGGTGCCAGCCGCGGCAACGACAACGGCTCCGGCCCCTGCACAACGGTCTGGTGGTTTCTTTCCGCTGCTGCTGGGCGGGCTTATTGCCGGCATTCTTGGGTTTGGCGCGGCCACACTGCTCAGCACACAGACTGACACATCCCTCGCCGATCAGATCGCCGCACAATCGGCGAGCATTGATGCGTTGCAAAACCAGGTCGCCAGCATCCCCGAGGTGGATCTGAGCGGGATCGAGGCCGCACAGGCCGAAATGGCAACGAACCTCGACAGCCTGCAAGCACAGGTGACGGAGGATCTGAACGCGCTTGACAGCCGGATCGCCGATCTGGAAAGTCTGCCAACCGGCGAAGGCACAGTTTCGGATCGGGCCATTAGTGCCTATGAGGCCGAGTTGGAAAGCCTGCGTGCCGAGATGGAACAACTGACCGGTACAGCACGGGCGCAGCTGGACGAGGCCCGCGCAGAGGCCGCCGCGATTGAAGAAAACGCAGCCGCTGCCGCCCGTGCCGCCGCCGGTCGCGCCGCACTGGCCCGCATTCAGACCTCGCTGGACAGTGGCGAACCGCTTGGGGCCGCGCTGGGCGATCTTGAGGATGCCATTCAGGGATCCGCCCCTGATGCCCTGCTTACAGCGGAAAGTGGGGTGCCAACCCTGATGTCGCTGCAGGAAGAATTCCCCGAGGTCGCCGGTGCCGCCCTTGCCGCAGCCCGTAGTGCGGGCGTCGCAGGCGAAGAAACCACCGGTGTCGGCGCGTTCCTGAGAAACCAGTTCGAAGTACGATCAACCGTGCCGCGCGAGGGCAATGATGTTGACGCGATCCTGTCGCGGGCCGAAGCGGCCGTAAAAGCCGGGCGGCTGTCCGATGCGTTGGCCGAAATCGCAGCCCTGCCAGAAGAAGCACGCGTTGAAATGACCGATTGGCTGGGCCGGGCCGAAACACGCGCCGCCGCGATCAATGCGGTCGATACCCTGTCCACCACCCTGAATGATAACTGAAGGCGAAACCCATGCTCTGGTCCTTGATTAAAATCCTGGTTTTCGTCGCAGCCGTCATCGCGCTGACTTATGGCGGCACGATGCTGATGGATGTGGAAGGGGGTGCGACGATCTCGGTTGGCGGCATCGCCTTCACGCTCAGCCCGATCGAACTGGTCTTCGGCTTTGTCGCCGTTGTCGTGGCGGTCTGGCTGGGGCTGAAGCTGTTGGCACTGATGGTGGCCACATTCAAATTCCTCAATGGCGACGAAACGGCCATCTCGCGCTATTTCGACCGGAACCGGGAACGCAAGGGATACGAGGCGCTGTCAGAAGGGATGATGGCGCTGGCATCCGGCGAGGGGCATCTGGCCATGACAAAGGCTGCCCGCGCTGAAAAATACCTCAAACAGCCACAACTGACCAACCTGCTCACCGCGCAGGCGGCTGAACTGACCGGCGACAGGCGCAAGGCCGAAGCGACCTATAAACAGCTTCTGGCGGATGACAAAACACGCTTTGTCGGTGTGCGCGGAATCATGAAACAAAAGCTGTCCGAAGGGGATACCGATCTGGCGCTGGCGCTGGCGAAAAAGGCGTTTGCGCTAAAGCCGAAGCATGAGGAAACCCAGGATGTTCTGCTGAAACTGCAGGCGGAAAAGGCGGATTGGACCGGTGCTCGTCAGACACTGAATGCAAAGCTGAAATCCGGCAGCCTGCCGCGTGACGTTCACAAGCGGCGCGATGCGGTGCTGGCCTTGTCAGAGGCGCGCGATATTCTGGATACCGGCAAAACCATCGAAAGCCGCGAGGCCGCGATTGAGGCAAACCGGCTGTCGCCTGACCTGATCCCGGCTGCCGTGATGGCAGCGCGCGGCTATATTGCCGATGGCAATGCCCGCTATGCGACCCGTGTGCTGACCAAAGCATGGAGCGTGCAACCCCATCCGGAGCTTGCTGCCGCCTTTGCGGAAATCGTCCCGGATGAGACAGCCGATGCGCGGCTGAAACGCTTTCAAAGCTTCATCAAACGCACCGAGGATCATCCCGAGACAAAGATGCTGCTGGCCGAGTTGAACATCTCGGCCGAGGATTTCCCGGCGGCCAAACGTGCCCTTGGCGATCTGGTCGAAAAGGACCCGACAGCGCGCAACCTGACCCTGATGGCCGCAATTGAACGGGGCGAAGGGGCGGACGATTCCGTCGTGCGCGGCTGGCTGACACGGGCACTGACAGCCCCGCGCGGGCCGCAGTGGATCTGCGACAATTGCCAGCATATCCACGCCAGCTGGGGTGCGACCTGCAGCAACTGCAAATCCTTCGACACATTGTCGTGGAAAACACCACCTGCGGGCGACGTGGCGATGCCAGCGGGCACCGAAATGCTGCCTTTGATCGTGGGTCAGAAACACGACAGCGCGCCACCCGCCCCGGTCGAAGTGGTCGAGGCCGAGGTGGTGACGCCGAGCTTGGAGAAATAATGCTTTCCGGGGCAAAGGCAGAGTGCTAACAGACGCCCCGGTACGCCGCTGTAGCTCAGATGGTAGAGCACGTCATTCGTAATGATGGGGTCGGGGGTTCGAGTCCCTTCAGCGGCACCACTTTAGACAGACTAATCTAGCAATTTTATTTACTTAGATTAATAATCTGTACCAAAATCCATCCCATTATCCACCTTTGATGCTTTGAATGCGGGCGGATCGCGCTTTTCGCTTTGATCAACCGGGTTATGGCTCTATCGCCCGATGACTGGTTCGAATAGTTCCAACGACATCTGTTATTAGATACTCTGCTTTCTGGCCAATCAGTCCGGTGCCCCGAAATCGAGGCTTGTCGGCCGGTAGTTGAAGAGCTCAAGCCGGTGTGGCTTGCCATTCCCGTTTTCCAGTCGCATTGCGGTCAAACTTGCCGGGGCGACGGGAATGATGCTGGCCGGTTGCAGGTCAAGGAAGCGCTGTAGGATCGCGCGGATGACCCCGCCATGACAGGCGACCAGCAGGTTGGTGCACGGGGTTTCTGCTTCACTGCGTATCACGGCGGTGACTCGGTCGGCAAACGCCTCCCATGGCTCTCCTCCCGGCGGTGTGCCGGTCCCTGCGCGCCAAGCCAGATAGGCGGTCTCATCTTCTGCGATGATGTCGGTAGTTGTGCGGCCCGTCCAGTCGCCCACGTCAATTTCGCGAAGGTCACGGATCGGGGTCGCGTCAGGCGCACCGATCCGCGCCGCCGTTTCACGCACCCGTTCAAGGTCAGAAGTGATGGCGCGACAGGGTTTGAGCCCGTCAATCGTGGTGCGCAAGGCGTCCGCTTGGCTACGCCCTGTTTCTGAAAGCGCGATATCTGCCTGACCTTGCAGGCGGTGGGTGGCATTCCATTGTGATTGCCCATGTCTTACCAGAAGAATACGCATCAGCCGATCCTTTCGCCGTCAAGAGCGAACCAGCATTGCGGTTCAGCAGGAAGTTCAAATTGGACGGTATCACCAATCCGCGCACTATCTGCACGATCCACGATGGCGGTCAATCGCAGATCCTTTGACAGCCCTGTGACCATTGTGCGCCCGGCGATGGCGCTGACCTCGACCAATTCCATGGGCAGCGTTCGTTCGTTTGGTTGGTCAGTGATCTGCATCGCCTCTGCACGGTACATGGCCAGACACTTATCGGCAGGCGGGCTCAGCGCCATATTGCGGCCACCAACCTTATAGCCGCTGCCGTTCTTGGCCACGGGAATGATATTGTTGGGCGGCGTGCCAACGAATGTCGCGACAAAGGCTGTTTGCGGTTGATCAATCAGGTCCGCAGGGCTACCGAATTGCTGAACCCGTCCCTCGTTCATGACGGCCACATGGCTGGCCATTGTCATCGCCTCAATCTGGTCGTGGGTGACATAGACTGTGGTTGCCCCGGTGGCGCGGTGAAGACGCATGAGTTCGGTCCGCATCTCGACCCGCAACTTGGCATCCAGATTTGACAAAGGTTCATCGAAGAGCAGAACACTGGGCTTGGGTGCAATGGTGCGTGCGATGGCCACGCGCTGCTGTTGGCCGCCTGATATCTCGTTCGGGTAGCGGTCGGCCAATGCATGGATGTCGAGAAGTTTGAGCACCTCATCAACGCGGGCTTGCCGATCGGAGGCGGGCATCTTGGCGACCTTCAGCGGCCATTCCACATTGCCGCGCACCGACATATGCGGCCACAACGCGTAGGATTGAAACACAAGGCCGGAGTTTCGTTTTGCCGGATCAACAGACCAACTTTGGTCGCCATCCGACACAACTTGCCCATCAAATATGATCTGCCCGGCGCTTGGCAATTCAAGCCCGGCCAGCATCCGCAGCAACGTCGTCTTACCGCAACCCGATGGCCCCAAAAGCACAAGAAACGCGCCGTCAGGCACCGAAATCGAAACATCTTCGACAGCCGTGAAATCGCCAAAGCTTTTGGTGAGGTTTTTGATATCAAGCATATGTCTTCAATCCTTCAGCCAGGGCTGCGATTTCGCCTGCAGGCGGTTTGCAATCAGTGTTGCCACGATTGAGATGGTCAGGATCACAACAGTGATCGCATTGGCGAATTGCCCAAATCCTTCTGATGCATAGCGGTAGGCCAAAACGGACAGCACCGGCATGGTCGGTGTGAACAGCAGCACCACAAGTGACAGATCACGGATAATTTTGACAAAGATCAGAATACCGCCAGCGGCCAACCCCCGGACGGCAAGCGGCACCGTGATCGCGCCAAGTCTGCGCAGAAAACCAGCGCCGGTCAGGCGCGCACTTTCCTCAAGCTCTCCGCCGACCTGCTGGATCACAGCACGTCCCGTCTGCACCGAAAACGGCAGCAGATAAGCCGTGCCCGCGATGACCAGCAATGCAAAGGTGCCATAAAGTGCCGGAAACGGCCCGATCGGTGCGCCGAGATAGGCGATATAGGCCGCGCCGAACGCGATGCCGGGCACAAGCAGTGGAAGGAAGCTGATCTGGGTGATTGCGGCAGAGGCCCAGCCTTCGCGATAACGTGCGGTCGTATAAGACGCCAGCAGACCTACAATCATGCCGGTGAAAGCCACGGCCAGACCCAGTGACAATGTCACCATAAGCGCCCGCACAATATCAGCGTTGTGGACAATGCCCGGCACGCCTTGCGCAAAGGAGGGGTTGCTGGCGCCGATCCAGTAATGCGCTGTCCAGCCTGAAAACAGGTTGGCCGATGATGGGGCAAAGCTGGATGCCAGTAGCACGATCACCGGCACCACAGTCGATGCCAACAAGAACATCATCGCGAAAGCAAAGAGCGGCCAGCGCGCACCGCGCAGATCAAACCGCTTGGCCCGCCCGCCCTTGCCGGTGATGGTGGCGTATGACCGGCGGCCCGACACAACGCGGTTGCCCGCCCACAGGAAAAGCCCCGAAATGATGACCAAAAGAATGCCAATGACGTAACCACGTCCGACCTGTCCCACTTCGATCATTCCAAAAAGGCGGGTCGACAATGTTTGCATCCGCACAGGCAGGCCCAAAAGTGCGGGGGTGGCGAAATTCGATACAGCACCGGCAAAACAAAGCGATCCCGCCGCCACCAATGCCGGGGTTGTGACCGGCAGGATGATCCCCATAAGAATGCGCCGCCCCTTGGCGCCGGCAATCTGCGCTGCTTCGACCAGATCGGAATTCACCGTTGCTAGTGCTGCCGCGATAATGGTGAAAGCAAGGCTGAAATAATGCAGCATCAACACGATCAGTGTCGGCACCATGCCCCAGGCCAACCAGTCGGGCACGTCAAAGCCCAATCCCTGAAACCAGCCGATCTGCCCGCCCACACGATCATTGCGAAACAGGGTGCCCCAAGCCAGGGCGGCTGCAAAGGACGGGATCATGAAAGGCAATGTCGCCATCACCCCAATGGTCCGTCGATAGGGGACGTTGGTCATGACCACCAACCATGCAAGAAACCCGCCAAGCAGCACGCAGCCGGTGCTGACAATCAACCCGATCAGCATCGTGTTCTTGAGCGGTTTGTAGAACAGGTTCGTGGACAGCCTGCCCGACAGCACATCACCCCAGGCCCCGATCACATCAGGGCGAAGCGTAAACAAAACCGTGCGGATCAGCGGCAGCACGATCAGCGCGATCAGCAACAGCAACACGACGATCTTGAGAACCGTACCCTGCTTGAAAAAGACCCGTCGTCCCTGACGGCTCATGGCGATATCAGCCATTCGGTGACCCTTGCGATGTATGATGAGGCAGATGCAGAGGGGGGCAAATGAATGCCCCCTTCAGAGTTGCATTACTGTAGCGTCAGGACAAGATCGCCGATTTCGGCGCGGATCTTGGCCGTCTCAGCCGGGGCGACGCGCCAAGCAGTAAAGTCATCCAGTGGCACCGCATCTGGATGCGGTGGAATATCCGTCCGGGTGACGTAGTCTCCCGCGACGTAAAACGGGGCGAGGCCCGGTCCGCCAGTATCTGTCTCGTCACCCATCAAAAAGTCGATCACCAGACGGGCCGCTGCGGGGTTGTTCGGCTCTGCTGTCAGGGCCAGTACCGCCGGAAAGATGATACCCGGTGCGGGTGCCACATCATTGGCAACCTGCAATGCCCAACCTTCTTCCTCGTTGTCGCGACGGTCAGAGTAGCTGGTAAATCCAACCGGTGGATTATCCTGCCCCAATCCGCCTACGGCGGCATTCACATCATCGGTCGAGCCCACAAGGATCACATCATTTGCGAATAGATCCATGATGAACTTTTCACCTGCATTCGCAGCGCCGTCCAAGTCGATGGCTTCACCAAACTCGGCCTCATATGCTGCAGCCATCTCATCGGAGCGCAACACAATCTCTGTCATCAGATCAAGGTAATCGCCGCGCTGTAGCGGATCGACCATAACCACACGGCCCGCCCATTCGTCGCGTGTCAGATCCCAGAGCGAGTCGACCGGCGCACCATCAGGGTTGGCTTCTTCATTATACATCAGCACTTTTGTCGACAGCCGCTGCGCCAGCAAAGGTGATTGAAATTCAACTGGTACGCGATCCGTCACGCGGGGCGGCACATAAGGTGCGATGATCCCGGGTGCCAGCAGGGCTTCCAACACGACTGGCGCGTCGGATACATAGACGACATCCGCATTGGTGACACCAGCCTGCGCTTCCGCGCTCAAGCGGGCGATCTGTTCGGTTGATGAGATATCAAAACCCTGCAGATCAATGCCCGGATAGGCGGCCTCGAACGCCGCCTCGACCTTGCCGATCCGGCTGGTGAATGAATAGACGGTGACCGTCCCTTCCGCCTGCGCGAGCGGCAGTAGTTCTTCTGCCGTCATCGCGTCAAGATCTTGCGCCGCTACAATTGTCGTAGACAGCAAAAGACCGATCGCGCCGAGGCACGTTGTTTTGGTGATACTCATGGTTTCCTCCCGTTATGGCGGTCCGATCAGTCGAACCGTTCAATCAATTGCCCAAGCCGTTCCAGCTCTTGCAGTGATTTATCTTTGTTTTGTGAACCTGCTGCGACAATGATGGCGTTACAGACAGTCATTGGCACCACCAGCGTCTGGAATGAATCCGCGTCTCCACCGCGTGGGGCGCGAAGCAGGTGGTCAGGCTGCGGCGACAGGATCGCACCCCTGTTTCCCGAAATCACGATTGTCTCCGTGCCGGCCTCGCGGGCCGTCTGCATCAGGGCTTCATAGCTGCGTGGCGGACGCCGGAAAGCGAAGGTCAGCAAAACATCATTTTCGCGCATACCCAGGGCGCCTTCGGCAAGATGGCGCGGATCACCATCCAGTTGGTGCACATCCTTGCCAAACCGGCGGAACCGCTTGCTCATCATCAGCGACAGCACCTCAGAGTTGCCATAGCCGTAGATGAAAATGCGATCAGCACGGATCAGCTTTTCAGCGACAGTATTGATCTGTTCGGCCGAAATCGCGTTCTCGACCTGCCCCAACGCCTGCGCCTCTTGCAAGGCCAGGTTGCCCAGGATGGAATCGGGGGCTGTCCCGTCAAATGTCTTTTCAAACCGCGTTGCAGTCTCGCGTGTGGCGATAAACTCCTCACGTAATGCGTCGCGAAATGCGGCGTAGCTGGCATACCCAAGCTTACGCGCGAGACGTGATGCAGTAGCCTCGTGCACGCCGACAGAACCAGCCAGATCGTTTGCTGTCCCCAATGCAACAGCTGTCGGACTCTCAATAACTGCTTGTACCATAAGCCTTTCGTTTGGCGTCAAGTTTGAGGAGCTTTCCGCGATCTTTTCAAGGACTGACATATGTTGGTCTTTCGTCATGAGTCACATTATGCATGCAATCTTGCACAAATTTTAACACCATGCAAGTAAGCTTGCGTAAGCTTGGCAATGCATGTAGATTTGCGCTTACCTTACAATCTTGCAAGTTGTCTTGCATTTGCCGCCAATTCGCCCCAGTTCAAACATTTTGTGGGACCAAAGATACCGCCGGAAACAACCTAGCATGTGTTTCGCCAAGTGAAACCACGCTCTTTTTAACGATGAATTGTAAGGATACAGACAATGACTGTCCCCCTGAAGAAGCGTCTATACGCGTCCACATTTTTGGTCTTAGCAGCGACGACGCTGCCGGCCTTCGCACAGACTGTGACGTTGACGGCGTTGAATGCTGAGATGTCGATTGAGGGTGAGTTGTTGGGGTTTGATGGTGAGACCTATAGGATCAACACGGTTCTGGGTGAGTTGACGTTGAATGCGAGCATGGTGCGGT
>NZ_JBKQXN010000058.1:0-9339 GCF_046762905.1 Yoonia sp. R2-816
ACCCGATTGGAACCTCGCTCGCGGAATTCATCAGGGCCAGCGGAACACCACCGCATAAACAGGCCGGACAGACGAAGGTACTGACGAAAATGACCGCAAACATCGCCAGAAAACGCTTGCAATGCAGGAGCCACCCACAGATGCCGTTGACCAAACCCGCAATTGCCGCAACGCAGCTTCACCGAAGCAGACCTTGCAGGCCGACGACAATTGATCGTTCGGGTCTTTCCGGAGAACTTAAGACCAGGTACTGAGAATTATGGTTATTGAATTCTGTCCAACGGAATATAGGCGTGCCAAGGAAATTGCTGGTCACGTTGGGGAAATGTGGTGGACAGGATGCTCCACGGCAGTTGGAGGCGATTCTCGCTTTGCTCAAGGCCATGACCCGCAAGGGGTCAAATTCTTTATTTCGGACTCCTACATCGAACCTGTGGCTGATAGCCCGCCGCCTTACAGCATATTGAAGCTCCCAGTTCCAAACGGATTGAACTCATGTGAAGCTTGCAAAAGCTTGATATTCGGTCTGGTTTTTCATGAGTGGTCTCATTTGAAACAGAAAGTCGCAGATGAGGATAGTTTCGTTGAGGCCCAAAAAGCGCAGAACGTACTGCGGCAAAAACTTATGGCTAGAGAGAGCATAACAACCAAGGATTGGTGGGAATACTACTATTGTTGGCGATTAGAGCGCGAAGCGCACGCGATTCAACTGGCTTCTGAATATGCGTACCAGGGCCGCACATCAATCATTCCAGATCATTTAGGATCATTTATTGGATGGCAGAAGCCTATTAGTCGCCTCGAACCGGACTCCTTGGTCCTTGAAGAATGGCAAAAGACCGTACTGGAATTGGCAAGTGAACAGCTCGCGCACTTTGTTGTTCACGAGTATTCTGGAAGCTAAACCGGCCCTAAGCCGACCTCCAGCAGTTGTCCCGGATGCTGCGGTTGCAGCCCGCATAGCCGACGTTCGCTGCGCCTGCACGATCTTGGCGGTGGTCGACGTTTCAAGTGCGGGACGAACGATGAATTCGCTGCGGCTGCGCAAATGGCTGCTTTGCGATGCCTTATAACTGCCGGGAAATCAGAAAACGGTTTGGAAGTTGGAAGTAAAGAGCCGGATTGCGCCGGTCCTCCTCAGCCGAAATTGTCACGATCGGGAATTGATCAACTCACACGGAGTGCGGTGACAACTCTGCTCGAAGAGATTATCGACTTCTGCGGGGATCTCGGGATGTTAACGTCCGATGCGCTTCGCTTGCTCCGTGTTGCGGACGCCGTTGCAGCCACGGCCCGTCAGATTTTCGTTTGCGCAGGTTCAAAATACGAGAGCATGCTTTCACGAACGTCCAGTATCGTGACAGCAAAATCAGAGATTCAACTCGGTCAGCCCTGGATGCTCGTCCGGACGGCGACCCGAGGGCCAGTGAAACAGACGCGACTGTTCCATGATTGGCATATCGTTGATGCTGGCAATACGGCGGCACATCCGCCCGTCTACCGCAAAATCCCAGTTCTCGTTGCCATAGGACCGGAACCACTGCGCGTCGTCATCACACCATTCGTAGGCAAAGCGCACGGCGATCCGGTTTTGTGTCCATGCCCAGAGTTCCTTGATTAGACGATAGTGATGTTCGCGCTGCCATTTGCGCGACAGGAATGCTTCGATTTCGATATGTCCTGTGAGGAGTTCAGACCGGTTCCGCCACTGGCTGTCGTCGGTATAGGCCTGCGTCACGCGCTGGGGGTCTCGGCTGTTCCAACCATCCTCGGCGGCGCGCACTTTTTGCGCGGCAGTTGTTTCGGAAAATGGCGGAAGCGGCGGGCGGCTCATAACGAAGCTCCAGACAGATTTCATGAATTTGCTTGCGCCAAAAATGGCGGATTGCGCCGACCTAGCTGGGCATTTCCAATGGACGCAAAAAGTGACGGTCATAGCGCCTGATACAGTCTATATCCTCGGCAAAATTATATGCTTTCTGGCATGCGCTGTCTGTCAGGCTCTTGATGCGATAGGCCTCATAATCCGCCAGAGAGGGGAACGAAAACAGGCAGACGGCAAGGTCGTTCGGGCTTTCGTGCGGCAAATAGTACCCGTGATGCGTTCCTGCAGATTTTTCGACCAAGGGAATCCACACACGCGCATATTCTTCGAATTCGGGAATTTTAGTTGGGTTCAGTTCATATTGAACGTAACAGGTAATCAACGGCTTCTCCTTACATGTTATTTTCTGACTAAGGTTTCGCATTTGCGGGTGCCAAGGTGGTGTTGTTACGGCCGCTTCCCGGTCGATCGCAAAGCAAAAGAACACTACGCTATGGGGGAAGCCCCTCACATGCCTCAACCTGATCAAGACATGAGGACCAAGACGGTTGTTCAGAAATGAATATCCTGTACTTTTTGACCACTTCCGGCTCCCCGCGCAGAGATCCCGCTGGAACGATCATTTTCATTCCGTCGCCGCTTGCCCAGGGAACGCCTGATCCGCAGACACGGCAGAATGATTTGGAGATGTCTCGCGCCGGCAGTTGGTAGGTGGCAACTTCATCGGCACCGCTCAGCCAGTTGAACCCATCGGCTGCTATGAACAGATTTGATGCAAAGGCCGATCCGGTGATCTGTCTGCACTGATCGCAACTACACAAGAACATTGTGTCGAACGCGTTGACGACCTCGAACGAGACCGCGCCGCACAGGCAGCTTCCGTTAAGTTTTGGCATTCTCTGAATCCTCTTTGAAGGGTTCCACACGTCGGCCAAGGCGCTGCAAGATTTCTCCGGCTTGTGAAGTCATGTCCTGAAGAGTGGCTTGCGCAGGCCCACGGTTTCGAACGAGGTCAGCAGCTTCGCCGACGATCACGGCGGCTACATCCGTGTCACCCGCTGCCGAAGCGGCGTTGAAACGGATTTGCTCTTCTGCAAGGTTTTCGCCCAAGCCGACAATATCCCCGCTCCACCGCCGCGTGAAGGTATTGCGCATCGTGCTCAGGTTCCAATCCGAAGGCCAATTGAGCCCACGTGCCATGTCGAATACGGAACTGCGTTCAGTATCGTCGCCCGAACCGCGCAGAGCAGCTTGTTTGGCATTTTCACTGGCGAGGGATTCATCGCTGGCAAAGAAGGCGGTTCCACACAAGACGCCGGACGCGTCAAGCGCCAGAGCCGCAGCCAGACCACGTCCATCAGCGATACCGCCTGCCGCGATGACTGGTATTCCTTGCGCGATGTCCACAACCGCCGGGATGAGGGGCAACGTCGCTCTGGTGCCGCCGTGTCCGCCTGCCTCTGTGCCCTGCGCCACAATGGCATCAACGCCAGCATCGACAGCTTCACGCGCTTGTTCGAGCGTCTGCACCTGAACGATCAGCTTTGTCTGCGCGTCCCTGATCTGACGGAGAAACGGTTTAAAATCACCGAACGAGAGCATGAGCGCTGCCGGGTTTCGTGCCAGGGTAAGATCGAGCAGTTCGGGCTTACGGGCCAATGACCAAGTGATAAAGCCGACCCCGATCCGCGCATTACCTGCTGCGTCGAATTCGCGTTTGAGCCAATCGGCGTCGCCATAACCGCCGCCGACCAGGCCCAAACCACCTGCCTTGCTCACGGCCGCAGCAAGCGCCCCGCCGCTGACACCTGCCATAGGTGCCAACAGGACGGGATGTTCGATGTCGAAGAGATCACAAAGGGATGTGCGGATGGCCATTCAGGTCAACCTGCCGCGTCGCGTCTATACTGGTCGACCGGTAGACCTCCGATCCCCCAATCCTCAAGCGCAACTTCGTCAATGACGACAAAAGTTGTCGCCGGAGACTTGTCGAGGATCCGCACCAGCAAGTCGGTGACGCCGTTGATCAACGCGGCCTTCTGATCCGGGGTGACACCTTCACGTGTTACTTTGATATTTACATAGGGCATATCGCTTCCTTTCAGGTCGCGCGTTCAGTGATTTGAAAGATTTTGGCCATGATCGACCATGCGCCGTCGGTTCGCACAAGCGTCAAGAAATCGATGAAATCCTTTGTCCCAATGGAACATCGCACACGGGCAAAGGCGGTGTTTTCACCTGCGAATTCTACGGATTCGATCACATCACGCCGAGGTTCATTGCGCGAGGCCGGGGACACGCGCTTGGCCACTACCGCGAAATACTCATCCATCGTGCGATACAGCAGTGGTGCTTCATCCGCTGTCGCGTAGATCGCCTTTGGGTGAAACGTTTTAGCCAGCCTGTCCGTATCGGCGTGATAGAGACCGTCGAAATAGGTCTCTATCACCTCTGTTACTGCCGCAAATGCAGTCATGCCGCCTGCTCCATCAGGCCCTCGGCAATCATCGCTTTGATCGAGGCGGGACGTGCCACAATACGTGCCACGTAAGCCTGGGTTTTCGGATGCGCGTCAAGGCTGAGCCCGACAAAACCTGCCCAATTCAGCACCACAAATGCATATGCATCTGCGACGGTGAACGTGTCACCTAGCAGAAAGCGACGACCGTCTGCGAGACGTTGCTCGACATGCGCCGCGCGGCGCCCGACACCTGCCTCGACCCTCTTTCTTGCATCGCCATCAAGCTCCCGACCCGTAAAAAATGGGCTGAAGGATTTGTGCAGCTCTGACGAGATGAAATTCAGAGTTTCCTGAAGCCGGGTACGTGCCAACGTACCGTTCGGTGGCGCGAGACCGGCAGCGGGTGACTGATCGGCCAAATACTGCAGCACGGCTGGATTTTCGGTGATGATGTCGCCTTCGTCGGTGATTAGAGCTGGAACATAGCCGTTCGGACTGATTTTGAGGAAATCATCGCCGGCCTCTGTTTTGTTTGTATCGGTGTCTGTCTTATCCAGATCGAACGGAATCTGAAGTTCATTCAGAATGATGTGGGATGCCAACGAGCATGCGCCGGGTTTGTAGTAAAGTTTCATTTGTCTTAGCTCCTGTTTGCTTTGGTGACAGTTCAGAGATGATGACTTTGATAACCGTTGACAACTAGGTATCTAAAGGATACTTAATTATCGAGTTACCCAAAGGAAACCTAGTCACCTGCCATGCCGCTCAAAGTCCGCAAAAACCAAAGCCCCGAACCGCCGCAGCCTTGTATGCTGACGCATTGTATGGCGGTGATCTCCGGCGCTTGGGCCGCCAATGTGATTTGGTCGCTGCGTGCTGGCCCGCGCCGCTTTAACGAGTTGCGTACCGACATTCCGCCAATTTCAGCCAAGGTGCTCTCCACACGGCTGACGGAGCTTGAGCAGCGCGGAGTGTTGTCCCGGAACGTGCAACCAACCTCGCCCCCATCCGTCGAATATGCCCTTACAGAGCTGGGCGGTGAACTTGTGCCTGCGCTTGAGGCCATTGTGAAAGTTGGCCATCGGTTGAAGATGCGCGACGAAGGGTAAAAGTCAGTCATGCTCTATTCCCGCTGATTGATCATCTCGCGATGGAAATGCAGTTTTCACTGTGATGTTCTTTAGTGGGGCAATTCCCTTTCCAGAGAGCGTTCAAAACACCTCACGCAAGGCACTGCTAAAGCGCGTCGAACATCAGTCCAGTCCAAATGTCCGTTGAGAAAAATCCCCCAGACCATTTGGCATCAAATTGGTCTAGCGGCCTAAGATCGACTACTTGCTGGCGCGTTTTTCCTTCGCCTTTCAGTTTGCTGAGTTCATCGCGGGCATACTGAAGCATTGCGAGGTAATCCAAGAGGTCATCGCGGGATCCCAACGAGCCGTGGCCCGGGATGACTTTGGTATGTTCATCGGTGTGGTCGCGTAGCATTTCAACGGCACTGATCGTGCCCTGCAAGGTACCGCCATTGTGAGTATCAATCACCGGATAGATGCCGTTGAAGAATACGTCCCCCGCGTGCACGACATTGGCCATCTCAAAAAATACCACCAAGTCTCCGTCCGTGTGTGCCCGGGGCGTATGGACGGCGCGCACTATGTCGCCATTTAAATGGAAGCTCATCGAGTCCTTAAAGGTGACAACGGGCAATCCATCGCTTGCCATCGGCTGAAACGACAAATCAAAAAGAGGAATATCACTTCCATCAGCAAGACGCGTGCGGGCCATCTCGTGACTGAAAATCGTTGTACCTGTCCCGCCAAGAAGTTCATTTCCGCCAGTATGGTCAAAATGGAAATGGGTGTTGATCAGGAACCGGGGAGGCTCGCCCCCCAATTGGTTTATAAGCGCAAGCAATTCCGGCAAAGCAGGTGCCATCTGATCGTCGATAAGAAACGTGCCATCGTCCCCGATCATGACGCCGATGTTCCCACCATCGCCTGTCAGCATGTACAGGTTTTCGGCGACTTTCGTTGACATCAGATGGGGCCCATCCGCCAACGCCGGTATTGGAACGGCGATCATGGCAGTTAAGAACAAGGTCAGAGACAGAGACCTACTGAGTCTGTGAACCCTGTGTTTTCCTGAAGTGCGGTTGCTCGTCATGGTGTGTCTCGTTTCATAGATTGCCGTGCCCAAAGCGTTTGTGATCCACGTCAGCCGTGCCTCATCGCTTGTAGGCACGCCTAGGGCGCTTGGATTAGCTCAATATTGTAGCCGTCAGGGTCTTTGATGAAGGCGATGGTTTCGTGTTCGCCGGTTTCATCCGGTGCCGCTTTCATCGGGCCCGGGTTTCGGGTGATTTCAACGCCCAGCCCGGCCAGATGAAGGCAGGTCTGGTGTATGTCGAGAACCTCCAATGCGATGTGTCCATATCCGGTGCCGTGCGAATAGCTGTGCTCGCCCCAGTTATAGGTCAGCTCAATCATTGCGCTGCTGTCGGGATAACCGACAAAGACCAGCGTAAATTCAGCAGCTGTAAAAGTCTCTCGACGCAATTCCTGCATCCCGAGTGCATCGCAATAAAAGCGCAAGGACCGATCGAGGTCTCGGACACGGACCATCGAATAAAGAATGGCGTGCGGGGTGTTTGGGTACGTTGACTGAGTGTTCATAATGATACCCCTGAAGGATCCAAAGGACCGGGGACAAACACTGCCTGTCCCCGGTAGCTTATTTTAGCGGCAGATTTCACCCTGGTAGCGGACCAGCCCAACAAGGTTGTCATCGTCGCGCAAATCAACGAGGCCATAGCTGTTGAACTGGCCTGAGTAGCCCTTCATCGTGCCGCGTGTGACGTCTGGCTGAATGTCGTAGGTGATTTCGATCATAAAGCGGCCCGGTTTGCCCGGCACGGCGGTCAGAACGCCCAGATCCTTTGTTTGGAATGCGCCGCCATCGTCACGGCCAAAGTAATGTTCCATGTCCATCTCAAGGCCCGTTTCAGTCTCGCGGGTGGCCGTGATCTTGCCAGCCGCGTTTTGAACCGCGCCAGTCAAAGTGGCCGAGATGATCATCGGCTGACCTTCGCCTTCGCCAAAGAAGTTAGGGATGGCGACGCCGCCCATTTCAAAGCAGTCGGCAGCCATTGCAGCAGTTGACGACATCGCAAGCGCCATGATGGCACCAGAAAGAGAGTTCAGTTTCATGTCATTTCCGTTCAGTTGAAGAGGTTAAAGGTAGTAGGGAGAGTTGAGGCCGCGGCTTGCGGCCTCGGTCACACGGGCATCGAAGACGCGCGTATAGAAGGCAGCGTTCATCGCGGCTGTCGTTTTCGGGAATTCATTGATGGCAAAGTCCAACGCATTTTCGACAGTGTCGAAGGCGTCCAAGCCACCCAGCGTGTTTGTGTTGTGTCCACTTAGCCAGATCTTGGACAACAGTCCCTTTTGCCTGCGCAAGACCGGATTTCGGTCCTGCCATGGTGCGTTTTCAAATGGAACCGCGACCTGCACTTCGGTGTAAACAAATGCGCGGGGCTCGGCTGTGACCCGTCCGCCAAAATGGGGCGCATCCATCGCCGCGCTGGCCTCTGCGGTTGCCTGATTATCAAAGACCCGCGTTGTTTGCGCCACGCCAAAGTCACGGGCCAGAGCAGGGAAAAAATCCGTGCAGTACAGCAGCGCATCATCGACGCTCGCAAACCCGTAAAGCCCGCCGACAGAATGGTTGCCCAGCCCGGAAAACCACGTTTTGTCAACAAACCCGGGTTGGGCCGCGATGGCAGCATTCAGCTTTTCCCAAGGAACATCCGTGAAGGGCACGGACGCTTGCAATTCCGTGTAAACGAAGGCGTTGGCAGGCATAGTTTGGCGTTCCTTTTGATTGGATTGCGCAGTTGCAGCTGACCTGTGAACAGTCAGCCCTATTGCCGCGAGGGGAATAGCGGCCAGCCCTGCGGTAACTTTGCGCCGTGACATTGGCGCAGTTCCACCGGGCGCGTGCCGGGGCACACGTGAAGCCATGTCGTTTTCTCCTTAAGATTGGGGCCACCTACCTTGGTGGTTGCCTTGGGGTGGGTAACGAAATATAACGATCCCTATATATCGCTATTCCGATTGGCGCCCGCCGTCAATCAAAAATATAGTGAACGTTATTTTTTGAGGTAAAGGATTGACTTAGCTTGAAAAAATCAGAATCAACTAAGATGAAACTGCTAGAGGCGTCGGGCCGGGCGTTTCGAAAAGAGGGCTATTCAGGGATCGGGGTCGACTCAATAGCGAAAGATGCTGGTGTCACGTCCGGTGCATTTTATGCCCATCTGAAATCCAAGAACGATGCGTTCCGGGCGGCACTTGTCGCCGGTCTGGAAGACGTCCTTGCCGCTTTGCCCGAGTATCGCAAGAAGCATGGCGCCCAGTGGCCTGAAGCTTTTGCAGACTATTATCTTGGAAAAGGTCACCGGATGGACCTAGAGGGCGGTTGCGCAATGACCAGTCTGACGCCGGACGTGATCAGGACAGATCCAGCTGTGCGAACCGAATACGCGGAACTGATGAGCCGCATCATCAAAGAGATTGCAGACCACCTGCCGAAGGCAGGGTCTGCGGCCGAACGCGAAGCAATTGCATGGGCGTTCCTGTCGACACTGATTGGCGGGCTTACCCTCTCGCGGGCTGTGGGATCAGGTCCCGCCGCTGACCAGATCGCGCGCTCCAGCAAGGCGGCGGCACTCGACGCAATCGGCTATGCGGCAGGCTAGGAGAGTCAGGCGACAAGGCTGTCGCGGTGCGACCTGCAATACGGGATCAGAATGTCCCGAAAAGCACTCAATTTTCGCGATGGCCAGATATCAGGGTGCCCCACCACCCAGATATCTGCATAGGTTTGTGGCAGCAGTAGCGGCTCTGTGCACCAGATCAGCCGCTGCGCGTCCAGGAAAATGGGCATCCGAACGACACCCAACCCAGCCTGAGCCGCGCCAACCATGGCCAAAATATCATCAGCCGCAGATGGACCCGATAGCGGGGAAAGTCAGTTGCAATCCTCTTCGGCA
>NZ_JBKQXN010000059.1:0-300 GCF_046762905.1 Yoonia sp. R2-816
CGAATGGGGGACGCGCCCGGCGCAGGGGGGGCCTGACTATATTTTCAAGGTAGCGAAGCGACTATGAAAATAAGGAAGGGGCCAAGGCGCGTCCCCCCTCCTTTGCTCTCAACACATGCACCGGTTCATTTGAGACATCAAACCAATCCCACCGGACCGCTCAACTGCCCTTCGATCGCGCAACAACACCGTCTTCTGTGATTGCAGCGATGTTGTCAGGCGTGCGGCGTGACAGCTTCACGCCATCGCCTGACATCATGGCTTCGACATACTCCGTCATTTTCAGGATCGAGCCGTCCG
>NZ_JBKQXN010000060.1:0-21640 GCF_046762905.1 Yoonia sp. R2-816
CACGGTTGAGCTGCCCGCAGGCACCGAAATGGTGATGCCCGGCGACAACCTGAAGTTCAACGTGGAACTGATCGCGCCAATCGCCATGGAAGACGGCCTGCGCTTCGCCATCCGCGAAGGCGGCCGCACCGTCGGCGCCGGCGTCGTGTCGAAGATCGTCGAATAACCCGTAGGGTGGGTGCTTGCACCCTTCTCACAGAAACAAACAAAGGCCGCTCCAATCGGGGCGGCCTTTTGCGTTATTTGCACGGCATCGCGCGGAGGGCTCTTTCTGACGCATCATCTGTCGGAATCATCAACTCTACCTCGAATCCGGCGACCAGCGCGTCCTGCACCGAGGCGATGTGCCCGACCATGGAGGTCATGTTGATGATGCCACCTTGCGGCAATCTGATCTGAATTGGCACATAGACCGGCGCGCGGTCCTGTTCGATCATCAACCGGGGCAGATGATCGAACAGACCCTTTGACTTGGCGTCCGAAAAGGCCGCAGCGATGTCAGGGCTTTCGGCGGCAGCAGCCTGAAGCCGGAAATAGAGGACTGGGCTGACCTCTTCCCAATTGGCGATGATGGCCATGAAATCCGGCGACAGGATCTGGCGCAGAAAGCTTGCACTGTTGTCATCGTCATTGCTGAGACCGCCAAAGAACACCTTGGCCGCATCGTTCATACGCAGGATGTTCCAGCTTGCATCCAGGACCAGCGCCGGAAACGGCCAGTTTGCCAGCACCCGACGTTCGATCATGTCCAGCGTCGCGCCGACATCCGTGTCATCGAAGCGGCGGACCTGATACGGGTTGGCATAACCTGAGGCTGCAAACAGGTTCGAGCGTTGATCGGCGCTAAGGTTCAACTGGGTGCATATGCGTGTCAGAAAATGAGGCGTCGGGCGCGAGCGGCCGGTCTCCAGAAACGAAATGTGACGCTGGGTCGATTCCAACTGACTGGCCAGTGCCATCTGTGACAGACCAAGTGCTCCGCGCACAGCGCTCAGGACTTGGCCAAAGGCAGGCTTGTTTATGGTCATTATTCCCTCCAAGGGAATTGTCGACATTCCCTATGGGCCATAGCTATCCCAAAGATATCAGATGGAGAAGAGAATGCTGTTTTGGATACTGATCGGGATCGTCGTCTATTTTGTGGCTGTGGTGACGCCTAGCACCATCCTGATCCCGCAAATTGGGTTGGGATCTTATGTCGGGCCACGCGACGTTCGCCCGGAAATTGGTAAGTTGGAAGGCCGGGCCAAGCGGGCCGTGGACAATCTGCGCGAAAGCTTCCCTGTCTTTCTGGGGCTCAGCGCTTTGGCCCTTGCAATACCAACTGCTGATATAGGCTTGGCGACGACGGGTGCCGCGACATTCGTGATTGCACGCGCCGCCTATCACATTGTCTATCTGATGGGCATCCCGCTGCTACGCTCTGCGATCTGGACCGTGGGTGCTGTTGGTCTGGGGCTCATGGCCATTGCACTGATCTAGGGGCCGGGGGGCAGGCCGACCATCGCGTCGGCCTCAGCCGTTGTGGTTTCCATGAATTTGCGGATTTCCTCGCGCCAAAACTCCGACTCGTCCGCGGCAAGCTTGCGCGGCACTGTTTCATGAAACTGCCGAAACACATAGGCTCCGCTTTTGTACGGGCGTGGCACAAGCATTTGATCCCAGGACGACATCCGTTTCTGACGCTGGGTGGAAAAAGCGTAGCAGAACAGGGGCAGTCCGGTGACACGCGCCCATTCAAGCACAGCACCTTGAACTTCCAACGCTGGGCCGACGGGCCCGTCGCCAGTCATCCCGATACTGACCTTTTCTCTGACCCGCTTCAGCACAGTGCGGGATGCGGCCCGGTTGGACAATCTGCGTGACATTTCCATTGGGTGCAGGCCGACCCGACGATGCAACGCACCGGCCAATCGTCCGACTGGCGAATTATTGTAAAGACTTGAGAGCGGCGCATCGGCCACCGGCCAGTGTTCAGCCGCCATCAGACAACGGCTGTGCCACATCACCAGCAGTATCGGCCCTTCGGCTAACGCTGCGTTCAGGTCCTCAAGGCCGCGCGCTTCCCATGTGATGGTCCGCTGACACCGACCAAGGTAACGGCCCGCGACAGCGGCCAGTATGTTTGCCAGCGTTTCCGATTTTTCGATGCGTTTGCGTAGGGACACGAGGGGCAGGGGCCTTGACTGGTCAGTTCATCCCCTGTTTCGACATTTCTGCACGTGAACACAAGTCTGCCGCACCTTCCCTCTTGATCCGGCTTTCGTTTCGGACTACCCCGGCAGCCGGTCGTAGGGGTATAGCTCAGTTGGTAGAGCGGCGGTCTCCAAAACCGTAGGTCCCGGGTTCAAGTCCTGGTGCCCCTGCCAGACCCGATCACCGCCTGTCGGAGGATCCAACCTTTCCATGACATCAGCGGACGATTTTAGCGTGGCTTTTCATGTGGGTGCTCATAAGACGGCAACATCGCATTTGCAGTGGTCATTGCGCGATGCATCTGCCGCGTTGGCAGATCGGGGTGTGCGTTATTATGGACCTGCACATTTTCGTCTGCCCGGGCGCTCGATCCAGCGGCTGTTCGGCTTACGTGGCAAACCCCACAGGCACAAACGCAGTCCGCAGGATCAGCTTGCGCTGCTGCGAAAGGGCGCGCAGCGGCTGGTTCTGAGCGAAGAAAACTATATCGGCGTGTTGAACAGTCCGCGCCCGAAAACTGTCAAGCTGCGCTATCCCGAAGCCGCCACGAGGGTGAATGCGCTGGCGCGTGCCATGGACGCGGGTCAGATTGATGTTTTTCTTGGCATCAGAAACCCTGCTACCTTTCTGGCGTCTGCCTACAGTCAGATGCTGCTGGGCGGGCGCTTGATGACCTTTGATCAGTTTTTGGAACTGAGCCCGCTGGCTAGCGTGAACTGGTTGTCATTGGTCAAACGGTTCTGCCGGGCAGCAGGTGTGCGCAGCGTCACCGTCTGGCAATATGAGGATTACGAAGCGCTATTCGATCAAATCTGCTCGGCAATGGTCGGCGCAGACGCTGCAGATGTCGTGAAGCCAATCAATGAGCGTGTTCACCCAGGGTTTTCGCGGGCGGCCGTCGATCATATCCTTTCGCAAAAGGGCGCAGAGGATGTCGCCGCCTTGACCCAGGCTGCGCGCAGCCGGTACCCGACAGGCAAGGAATATGCGGCGTTCGACGGCTTCAATGCGGCGGATCACGCCCGCGCTGCTGAGGTCTATGCAAAGCATATCGCGGGTATTAAGGCGCTTCCAAAGGTCACGTTGCTGCAACCCTGATAAAACTGGCACAAACCAGCCTTGAAATTAAGGTGAAGTCGCCGTATGTCGCGACATGATCTGATAAAGGACCGTCTTCTATGGCCATCGCCAACCCTGCCAAGTTTATCCAAGAGGTTCGCGCCGAAATCTCTAAGGTCGTTTGGCCGACACGCCGCGAAGTCATCATGACGACGATCATGGTTTTCATCATGGCGGCGCTGACGGCGGTCTTTTTCTCGCTGGTTGATCTTGTGATCCGCACGGGGCTGTCTTCGGTTCTCAGCTATTTCGGCGGATAGATCGCAAGCGCTAAATCAGTTTAGCCCCCTTGAAAACGCCGGGCGGCGGCGGTAAGAGCCGTCAACTTCCGAAAATGGCGTGCGGCGAATCGAGTTGCACGCCGCTTTTATTTTCGGGACTGGCGATTTCGCCGAGAAAAATTGGAAATTGAGGTCGACAAAGGCCTCGCGACGACAAGGTGCTCTGACAGATGGCCAAACGGTGGTATTCGGTAAGCGTTCTCTCGAATTTCGAGAAGAAAATCGCAGAGGCGATCCGCACCAAGGCGGAAGAAAAGGGCCTGTCCGATCAGATCGACGAAGTGTTGGTTCCGACCGAGGAAGTGATCGAAATCCGTCGCAACAAAAAGGTCACCGCCGAACGGCGTTTCATGCCCGGCTACGTGCTGGTGCACATGGAAATGTCTGATGAAGGTTATCACCTGATCAACTCGATCAACCGGGTAACAGGGTTTCTGGGCCCGCAAGGTCGCCCGATGCCGATGCGTGATGCTGAAGTACAGGCCATCCTTGGCCGCGTGCAGGAGGGTGAAGACGCACCACGGACACTGATCCACTTCGAGATTGGCGAGAAGGTCAAAGTCAACGACGGTCCGTTCGAGGATTTCGATGGCATGGTTGAGGAAGTTGATGAAGATAACCAGCGCCTGAAGGTGACGGTGTCGATCTTTGGCCGGGCCACCCCGGTCGAACTGGAATTCACGCAGGTTTCCAAACAATAATCTTGCGTGTTCAGACGTGGGAGGGTTGCGGCCCGAACCACGGCATAACCGCCCGAAAGGGCAATGTAGGATGAGCATCGCTCATCGCTGAAAAAAGGAGAGGCCACATGGCCAAGAAGATTATGGGGACGCTCAAGCTGCAGGTTCCTGCAGGGGCTGCAAACCCATCCCCACCTGTCGGACCTGCGCTGGGTCAGCGCGGCATCAACATCATGGAATTCTGTAAGGCGTTCAACGCCAAGACGGCTGATATGGAAAACGGCGCGCCTTGCCCGACCGTTATCACCTACTATCAGGACAAGTCGTTCTCGATGGAGATCAAGACGCCACCTGCGTCCTACTACATCAAGAAAGCGGCCAAGCTGAAATCCGGTTCAAAGACACCAGGCAAAGCAACTGCTGGTTCGATCACTGGTAAACAGGTCCGCGAAATTGCCGAAGCCAAGATGAAGGACCTTAATGCGACCTCTATCGAAGGCGCAATGCTGATCATCGCGGGTTCTGCCCGCTCTATGGGCATCGAGGTGAAGTAATGGCAAAGTTTGGTAAGCGCACAACAGCGGCGCGTGAAGCATTCGCTGGCAAACATAATATTTCGGTGGCCGAAGCGGCATCGCTGGTTAAAGACAACGCCAAGGCCAAGTTCGACGAAACCGTCGAAATTGCGATGACACTGGGTGTTGACCCGCGTCACGCCGACCAGATGGTCCGTGGTACGGTCAACCTGCCGCACGGTACAGGCAAGACCGTGCGCGTCGCCGTTTTCGCACGTGGCGACAAGGCTGACGAAGCCAAGGCAGCAGGCGCCGATATCGTCGGTGCAGAGGACCTGATGGAAACCATCCAGGGTGGCACTATTGATTTCGATCGCTGCATTGCCACACCCGATATGATGGCCATCGTTGGTCGTCTGGGTAAAGTCCTTGGCCCACGCAACCTGATGCCGAATCCACGTGTCGGCACAGTGACCATGGACATCAAGGAAGCTGTCGAAGCTGCCAAAGGTGGTCAGGTGCAGTTCAAGGCTGAAAAAGCCGGTGTTGTACACGCCGGTATCGGCAAGGCGTCTTTCACTGCCAAGCAGATCGAAGAAAACATGCTGGCCTTTGTCGACGCCGTTGGCAAAGCAAAGCCAAGCGGTGCCAAGGGTACATACATGAAAAAGATCGCCGTCAGCTCGACTATGGGTCCTGGCGTATCGGTTGATGTGTCATCTGCGACAGGCAACGCCTAAGTCGCAAAGCACTGTCAGATGAGTAAGCGGCGGGCTCCCGAGGGCCCGCCGTTTCTTATTGTGGGAGCTGCTGATAGAATGTTTTTGGCGTCAATTCTCCAAAGGTTCTCTGGCAAACCCCAGAAATGGGGACTTGGCTTTCCCCTCATCTGGCAGTAACCAACAACCCTGGCCCGGAAGAGTGATTCGTTCGGGCCTTTATTCGTCCGAGACGGTGGGTTGGCCACATGCCAGTAATTCCTGCCTGAGACGGGATAGACCAGATTTTTCGAGGCTCTCCTCGTTCGCACCTGGCTCGCCCCGTTTGCATGGACTGTAGACTGTCGGGCGGCGGTGCCGCCGGGCAAAATTGAGCCGGGGGAAACCCCAAACTTGGAGTGAAACTGTGGATAGAGCACAAAAAGAACAGCTGGTCGAAGATCTCGGCCAGATCTTTGAAAGCTCTGGCGTCGTTGTGGTTGCCCACTACGAAGGCATGACAGTTGCTGAAATGCAGGACCTGCGCGCGCAAATGCGTGAAGCGGGTGGGTCCGTGCGCGTTGCCAAGAACAAGCTCGCCAAAATCGCTCTTGAGGGCAAGCCCTGCGAAAGCATCGCTGAATACCTCTCGGGCATGACCGTACTCGCCTATTCCGAAGACCCTGTCGCTGCTGCGAAGGTCGTGGACAAATACGCCAAGGGCAATGACAAACTTGTCGTCCTCGGCGGTGCAATGGGCGATACGGCGCTGGATCCAGCCGGTGTGAAATCGGTTGCCGGGATGCCAAGTCGCGAGGAGCTTATTGCTTCCATCGTGGGTTGCATCGGGGCACCTGCTTCGAACATCGCCGGGGCCATTGGCGCGCCTGCTTCAAACATCGCGAGCATTCTTTCGACCATCGAAGAGAAGGCTGCATAAAGCATCTGAACTGTCTTGGGGTTGAAACCCCGACGTTGGAACACACTTAACGGAAACGGAAAGCATAAAATGGCTGATCTGAAAAAACTGGCTGAAGAGATTGTTGGTCTTACCCTTCTCGAAGCACAAGAACTGAAAACCATCCTGAAGGACGAGTATGGCATTGAGCCCGCTGCTGGCGGTGCTGTCATGATGGCTGGCCCCGGTGGCGACGCTGGCGAAGCTGCCGAAGAGAAGACCGAATTTGATGTCGTGCTGAAAGAAGCTGGCGCGCAGAAAATCAACGTCATCAAAGAAGTCCGCGGCATCACCGGTCTTGGCCTGAAAGAAGCCAAGGACCTGGTCGAAGCTGGTGGCAAGATCAAAGAAGGCGCTGCAAAAGCAGAAGCCGAAGAGATCAAGGCAAAGCTGGAAGCAGCTGGCGCGACGGTCGAACTGGCTTAAGTCAGACACAGGCGAAAGACAATTTCGCCCAAATAATAAGGCTGGACTCGCAAAATGCGGGTCCAGCCAAACCTGTCTTAGAGGTCGGCCAATCGCTGACCGACCCCTTGGGTAGGTTTCATGTCGGGAGGTTGCCGGTGGGACGGCAGCCACGAATAGACATCAAACCCCCGGTCAAATGGGTGAGGGATCGCAGCCCGGGCGATCTCGCATTCGAGAGACAAACAAAAGGTGATATCGCACATGGCTTCCTCCTTCCTTGGTCAGAAACGCCTGCGTAAATATTACGGTAAAATCCGTGAAGTACTCGAAATGCCGAACCTCATCGAGGTTCAGAAATCCTCTTACGATCTGTTCCTGCGCTCTGGTGACAGTGATACGCCGCTAGACGGTGAAGGCATCAAGGGTGTCTTCCAGTCGGTGTTCCCGATCAAGGATTTCAACGAAACCGCCGTTCTTGAATTCGTCAAGTATGAGCTGGAAAAGCCGAAATACGATGTCGAGGAATGTCAGCAGCGTGACATGACCTACAGCGCACCGCTGAAGGTGACGCTGCGTCTGATCGTGTTCGATGTGGACGAAGATACCGGCGCGAAATCCGTTAAGGACATCAAGGAACAAGACGTGTTCATGGGCGACATGCCTCTGATGACGCCCAACGGCACCTTCGTCGTGAACGGCACCGAGCGCGTGATCGTATCCCAGATGCACCGTTCCCCCGGTGTTTTCTTTGACCATGACAAGGGCAAAACCCACTCTTCCGGCAAACTGCTGTTTGCCTGCCGCATCATCCCATATCGCGGCAGCTGGCTCGACTTTGAATTCGACGCCAAAGACCTTGTCTTCTGCCGGATCGACCGCCGCCGCAAACTGCCTGTGACCACCCTGCTTTACGCGCTGGGCATGGATCAGGAGGGCATCATGAATGCCTATTACGACACGGTCGAATACAAGCTGGACAAAAAGGGCAAGGCCTGGACAACCAAGTTCTTCCCAGAACGCGTGCGCGGCACACGCCCTGCTTTTGATCTGGTGGACGCCAAAACCGGTGAGGTGATCGCCAAGGCAGGTGAGAAAGTCACCCCGCGTTCGGTCAAGAAGCTGATCGATGCCGGCGAAGTAAAAGACCTGTTGGTCCCTTACGAGCAAATTGTCGGCAAATTCGTCGCTCAGGATATCATCAACGAAGAAAACGGCGCGATCTATGTCGAGGCCGGTGATGAACTGACCCTTGAACTGGACAAGGACGGCGAAGTCACAGGCGGCACGTTGAAAGAGCTGATCGACGCCGGCATCAAGGCGATCCCCGTGCTCGACATCGATAACATCAATGTCGGCGCCTACATGCGCAACACGATGGCGTCGGACAAGAACATGAACCGCGAAACCGCGCTCATGGATATCTACCGCGTCATGCGTCCGGGCGAACCGCCAACCGTGGACAGCGCATCGGCCCTGTTCGACACGTTGTTTTTTGACAGCGAACGGTATGACCTGTCCGCCGTTGGCCGCGTGAAAATGAACATGCGCCTCGATCTGGATGCCGAAGACACCATGCGCACCCTGCGCAAGGAAGACATCGTCGCCTGTATTAAGGCGCTGGTCGAACTGCGTGACGGCAAGGGCGATATTGACGATATCGATCACCTTGGTAACCGCCGCGTCCGTTCGGTGGG
The DNA here is from genome assembly GCF_046762905.1 of Yoonia sp. R2-816. Classification (NCBI taxonomy): domain Bacteria; kingdom Pseudomonadati; phylum Pseudomonadota; class Alphaproteobacteria; order Rhodobacterales; family Paracoccaceae; genus Yoonia; species Yoonia sp. R2-816. The sequence goes on from NZ_JBKQXN010000060.1 coordinate 8,550, forward strand.
CGAGTTGATGGAAAACCAGTACCGCGTCGGCCTTCTGCGGATGGAGCGCGCGATCAAGGAACGCATGTCATCTGTCGAAATCGACACCGTAATGCCGCAGGACCTGATCAATGCGAAACCTGCCGCTGCTGCCGTGCGCGAATTCTTCGGCTCCAGCCAGCTATCGCAGTTTATGGACCAGACCAACCCGCTGTCCGAAGTGACGCACAAGCGGCGCCTGTCGGCCCTTGGGCCCGGCGGTCTGACCCGCGAACGTGCCGGGTTCGAGGTGCGCGACGTGCACCCGACGCACTATGGCCGGATGTGCCCGATCGAAACACCCGAAGGGCCGAATATCGGTCTGATCAACTCGCTCGCGACGTTTGCCCGCGTGAACAAGTATGGCTTCATCGAAACACCATATCGCAAAGTGGTGGACGGCAAGGTGACGGACGACGTTAGCTACATGTCCGCGACCGAGGAAATGCGCCACACCGTGGCACAGGCCAACGCGAACATGAACGAAGACGGGTCTTTCAAGAACGATCTGGTTTCGACCCGGATGAACGGCGACTACACACTGGCCCCGCGCGAAAACGTGGACCTGATCGACGTGTCGCCAAAACAGCTGGTTTCGGTTGCGGCCTCGCTCATTCCGTTCCTGGAAAATGACGACGCCAACCGCGCCCTGATGGGTTCGAACATGCAGCGTCAGGCGGTTCCACTGCTGCAGGCAGAGGCACCACTGGTCGGCACCGGGATCGAAGAAGTTGTCGCCCGCGATAGTGGTGCTGCGATCATGGCCAAACGGGCCGGGATCATCGACCAGGTCGACGCACAGCGGATTGTGATCCGCGCCACCGAAGATCTCGAACTCGGCGATGCCGGGGTAGATATCTACCGGATGCGCAAATTCCAGCGGTCCAATCAGAACACCTGCATCAACCAGCGTCCGCTGGTGAAGGTGGGTGACACGGTGCAAAAGGGTCAGGTGATTGCCGATGGTCCGTCCACCGATATCGGTGAACTGGCACTTGGCAAGAACGTGGTCGTCGCCTTCATGCCATGGAACGGCTACAACTACGAAGACTCGATCCTGATCTCCGAACGCATCGTGCGCGACGACGTCTTTACTTCGATCCATATCGAGGAATTTGAAGTCGCCGCCCGCGATACGAAACTGGGGCCAGAGGAAATCACCCGCGACATCCCCAATGTGGGCGAAGAAGCCCTGCGCAACCTCGATGAGGCGGGGATCGTCTATATTGGTGCCGAAGTCGGGCCAGCGGACATCCTCGTCGGCAAGATCACACCAAAGGGCGAAAGCCCGATGACGCCAGAGGAAAAACTGCTGCGCGCCATCTTTGGTGAAAAAGCATCGGACGTGCGTGACACGTCCCTGCGCCTGCCGCCGGGTGATTTCGGCACCGTGGTCGAAGTACGTGTGTTCAACCGCCACGGCGTGGAAAAAGACGAACGTGCGCTGCAGATCGAACGGGAAGAGGTCGAACGCCTTGCCCGTGACCGCGACGACGAACTCGCGATCCTGGATCGCAATATCTATGCGCGCCTGTGGGACATCATCTCTGGCAAGAAAGCTGCCAAGGGGCCCAAAGGCTTCAAGGCAGGTTCGATCGTCACCGAAGAAAGCGTGGCCGATCTCAGCCGCGGTCAGTGGTGGCAGTTGGCCATGGAAGACGAAGACGATGCAAAAATCGTCGAAGCGCTGAATGAACAGTACGAAATCCAGAAGCGCGCGATGGATGCACGGTTCGAGGACAAGGTCGAAAAGGTGCGCCGCGGCGACGATCTGCCTCCGGGCGTGATGAAGATGGTCAAGGTCTTCGTGGCTGTAAAGCGCAAGCTGCAGCCCGGCGACAAGATGGCCGGTCGTCACGGGAACAAAGGTGTGATTTCCAAGGTCGTTCCGATGGAAGACATGCCGTTCCTTGCCGACGGGACACCGGTGGATTTCTGTCTGAACCCACTTGGTGTGCCATCGCGCATGAACGTCGGCCAGATCTTGGAAACGCATATGGGCTGGGCCGCACGCGGTCTGGGCATCCAGATCGATGAGGCGCTTGGCGAATACCGGCGCTCCGGCGATCTGACCCCTGTGCGTGAAGCGATGAAAATCGCCTATGGTGACAACGTCTATGACGAAGGCATCGCCGGGATGGACGAGGACACGCTGATCGAAGCTGCGGGCAACGTGACGCGCGGTGTGCCGATTGCGACCCCCGTCTTCGACGGCGCAAAGGAAGCAGACGTGAACGACGCGCTGGTGCGTGCCGGATTCGACACCTCAGGCCAATCGGTTCTTTACGATGGGCGCACAGGTGAACAGTTCAGCCGTAAGGTCACCGTCGGCGTGAAATATCTGCTGAAGCTGCACCACCTGGTCGATGACAAGATCCACGCACGCTCGACCGGGCCTTACAGCCTTGTCACGCAGCAGCCTCTGGGCGGTAAAGCCCAGTTCGGCGGCCAGCGTTTCGGGGAAATGGAGGTCTGGGCACTCGAAGCTTATGGCGCCGCTTACACCCTGCAGGAAATGCTGACGGTCAAGTCGGATGACGTGGCAGGGCGGACGAAAGTCTACGAAAGCATCGTCAAGGGCGAGGACAATTTCGAGGCCGGCGTGCCTGAATCGTTCAACGTGCTCGTGAAAGAAGTCCGTGGCCTCGGCCTCAACATGGAACTCCTGGATGCGGAGGATGAGGAGTAAGAGTTTTCGTCACGAAAACTCTTACGCGCTGAAAAGTCTTCGTCACGAAGACTTTTCGCCCCTCACCCGACGCACCCCAATTCAAGGAATTGAAGATGAACCAGGAACTGACAAACAACCCGTTCAACCCGCTCACACCGGCGAAAACGTTTGACGAAATCAAGGTCTCTCTGGCCTCTCCCGAACGGATCCTGTCGTGGTCCTTTGGTGAGATCAAGAAGCCCGAAACCATCAACTACCGGACGTTCAAGCCAGAGCGTGACGGCCTGTTCTGCGCGCGTATCTTTGGCCCGATCAAGGATTACGAATGCCTGTGCGGCAAATACAAGCGCATGAAGTATCGCGGGGTCGTCTGCGAAAAATGCGGCGTGGAAGTGACCCTGCAAAAGGTCCGCCGCGAACGCATGGGCCATATCGAACTGGCCGCACCCGTGGCCCACATCTGGTTCCTGAAATCGCTGCCATCCCGCATCGGCCTGATGCTGGACATGACACTGCGCGATCTGGAACGGATCCTCTATTTCGAAAACTATGTCGTGATCGAACCCGGCCTGACCGACCTGACCTACGGCCAGTTGATGACTGAGGAAGAGTTCAACGACGCGCAGGACCTTTACGGCATGGATGCATTCCAGGCCAATATCGGCGCCGAAGCGATCCGCGAAATGCTGGCCCAGATCGATCTGGAAAGCGAGGCAGAGCAGCTGCGCGCCGACCTGAAAGAAGCAACCGGTGAACTGAAGCCGAAAAAGATCATCAAGCGGCTGAAAATCGTCGAAAACTTCCTTGAATCAGGCAACCGTCCCGAATGGATGGTGCTGACCGTGATCCCCGTGATCCCGCCGGAACTACGTCCGCTGGTCCCGCTGGATGGCGGCCGTTTCGCCACATCCGACCTGAACGATCTTTATCGCCGGGTCATCAACCGCAACAACCGCCTGAAGCGGCTGATCGAACTGCGCGCACCTGACATCATTGTCCGCAACGAAAAGCGGATGCTGCAGGAATCCGTGGATGCTCTGTTCGATAACGGCCGTCGCGGTCGTGTGATCACCGGCGCGAACAAGCGCCCGCTGAAATCGCTGTCCGACATGCTCAAGGGTAAGCAGGGCCGCTTCCGCCAGAACCTTCTGGGGAAACGGGTCGACTTCTCGGGCCGTTCGGTCATCGTGACCGGTCCGGAACTCAAGCTGCACCAGTGCGGCCTGCCCAAGAAGATGGCGCTCGAACTCTTCAAGCCGTTCATCTACTCGCGGCTCGAGGCCAAGGGGCTGTCCAGCACAGTCAAGCAGGCCAAGAAGCTGGTCGAAAAAGAACGGCCAGAGGTATGGGACATCCTGGACGAGGTCATCCGCGAACACCCTGTCATGCTGAACCGTGCGCCAACGCTGCACCGTCTGGGCATTCAGGCGTTCGAACCCGTCCTGATCGAAGGCAAGGCAATCCAGCTGCACCCGCTCGTCTGTTCGGCGTTCAACGCCGACTTCGACGGTGACCAGATGGCCGTTCACGTCCCGCTGAGCCTTGAGGCACAGCTGGAAGCCCGCGTTCTGATGATGTCCACCAACAACGTGCTGTCGCCTGCAAACGGCAGCCCGATCATCGTGCCGTCGCAGGATATGATCCTGGGTCTTTACTACACCACCATCATGCGTGAGGGCATGAAGGGCGAAGGTATGTCGTTTGCCAATATCGAAGAGGTCGAACACGCCCTGACCGCTGGTGAAGTGCACCTGCATGCCAAGATCGAGGCGCGGATGCCGCAGATCGATGAAGAAGGCAACGAGGTGATGACGCGGTTCGAAACCACACCGGGCCGCTTGCGGCTGGGTGCGCTTCTGCCGCTGAATGCCAAAGCACCATTCTCGTTGGTCAACCGGCTGCTGCGGAAAAAAGAAGTGCAGCAGGTCATCGACACGGTCTATCGCTACTGCGGTCAGAAAGAGTCCGTCATTTTCTGCGACCAGATCATGACGATGGGCTTCCGCGAGGCGTTCAAGGCGGGCATTTCGTTCGGCAAGGACGACATGGTCGTGCCTGACACCAAGTGGGAACTGGTTGATGAAACCCGTGATCAGGTGAAAGACTTTGAACAGCAATACATGGACGGCCTGATCACCCAAGGTGAAAAGTACAACAAGGTCGTCGATGCCTGGTCCAAGGCCAACGACAAGGTGACGGACGCGATGATGTCCACCATCTCGTCCACCGGCCATAATGAGGACGGTTCAGAGGCTGAACCCAACTCGGTCTACATGATGGCTCACTCTGGTGCGCGTGGTTCGGTGACACAGATGAAACAGCTGGGCGGGATGCGCGGTCTGATGGCCAAGCCGAATGGCGAGATCATCGAAACGCCGATCATCTCGAACTTCAAGGAAGGTCTGACCGTTCTTGAATACTTCAACTCGACCCACGGTGCCCGTAAGGGTCTGTCGGATACGGCGTTGAAAACGGCAAACTCCGGCTACCTGACCCGTCGTCTGGTGGACGTGGCCCAAGACTGCATCGTGCGCGAAGTGGACTGTGGCACCGACATGGCGATCACGGCCGAGGCTGCGGTGAACGACGGCGAAGTGGTTGCGTCGCTGTCGGAGCGGGTATTGGGTCGTGTGGCTGCCGAGGAGATCCTTAAGCCCGGCACTGACGAGGTGATCGTCGAAGTGGGTGAGTTGATCGACGAACGCAAGGCGGACATGATCGACGTGGCCGGCGTTGCGAAGATGCGAATCCGGTCACCGCTGACCTGCGAATCCGAGGATGGCGTTTGCGCCATGTGCTATGGCCGTGACCTGGCGCGTGGTACGCGCGTCAATATCGGTGAAGCGGTCGGCATCATTGCCGCGCAGTCCATCGGTGAACCTGGCACGCAGCTGACGATGCGGACCTTCCACATCGGCGGTGTGGCCCAGGGTGGCCAGCAGTCGTTCCTGGAGGCATCACAGCCTGGCAAGATCGAATTCCGCAATGCGCAATTGCTTGAAAATGCAGCGGGCGAGATGGTTGTCATGGGCCGGAACATGGTGCTTGCGATTGTCGGCGAAAACGGTGAGGAGCGGGCGAACCACAAGGTTGGCTACGGCTCCAAGGTCTTTGTAAAGGAAGGCAGCGATGTGCTGCGTGGCGACAAGCTGTTCGAATGGGATCCTTACACCCTGCCGATCATCGCCGAAAAATCCGGGACCGCGCGTTATGTCGATCTGGTCAATGGTATTGCCGTACGTGAGGACACAGATGATGCAACGGGTATGACTCAACGCATCGTGTCCGACTGGCGTGCAGCACCAAAGGGCAATGAGCTGGCACCAAAGATCATCATCGTCGGTGCAGACGGAGAGCCCGCGTTGAAAGACGACGGCAACCCGGTATCCTATGGCATGTCCGTTGACGCGGTTCTGTCTGTCGAAGATGGCCAGGAAGTCAAAGCCGGTGACGTTGTGGCACGTATTCCGCGTGAAGGTGCCAAGACTAAGGACATCACCGGTGGTCTGCCGCGTGTGGCCGAACTGTTCGAAGCCCGCCGTCCAAAGGATCACGCAATCATCGCTGAAATTGATGGTTACGTGCGCTTTGGCAAGGACTACAAGAACAAGCGTCGTATCGCGATTGAGTCTGCTGATGATGCGGATATCAAGGTCGAATACATGGTGCCCAAAGGCAAGCACATCCCGGTTGCGGAAGGTGATTTTGTCCAGAAGGGTGACTACATCATGGACGGCAACCCGGCTCCGCACGATATTCTTGCTGTTATGGGGGTCGAGGCCTTGGCCGACTATATGATCGACGAGGTTCAGGACGTCTATCGTTTGCAGGGCGTGAAGATCAACGACAAGCATATCGAAGTGATCGTGCGTCAGATGCTCCAGAAATGGGAGATTCAGGACAGTGGTGACACTGTTCTGCTGAAAGGCGAAAACGTCGATAAGGCCGAGTTTGATGAAGCCAATGAAAAGGCGCTTGCGCGGGGTGATCGCCCTGCACAGGGTGAGCCGATCTTGTTGGGCATCACCAAGGCGTCCTTGCAGACACGGTCCTTCATCTCTGCCGCCTCGTTCCAAGAGACCACGCGGGTTCTGACCGAAGCATCGGTTCAGGGCAAGCGGGATAAGCTGATCGGTCTGAAAGAGAACGTGATCGTCGGCCGTCTGATCCCTGCAGGGACAGGTGGTGCAACGCAGCAGATGCGCCGTGTTGCAGCTGACCGCGACAACGTTGTCATCGAAGCACGCCGGGAAGAGGCGGAAGAAGCCGCAAGGTTGGCCGCCCCGATGGAGATGGCGAACGAGGTTTCAGATGAGAACGTGTTCGACGATCTGGTCGTGGACACACCTGAAAGCAGCAACGAGTAATCTCGCGACAATGAAGTGATAAAGGCCTCTGCAATAGCAGAGGCCTTTTTCGTTGCCGGGCTAGCGCACCGGATATTGCTACCTCTGGCCAGTGGTTTACTTCACTGATACGCCGCGAGGATGACGATCATTTCGGACAACATGCGCGGCGCGCTTTTGATGATGGGTGCCATGTGTGCCTACACCATCAATGATGCTTTCATGAAAGGACTGGCGGGGCATGTTCCGCTGTTTCAGGCCATTCTGGTGCGCGGTCTTGGCGCGGTGGTCTGCCTCGCGGTCATGTGCTACGTCATGGGCCAGTTGCGTTTCGATCTTTCGCCGCGCGACTGGTGGTTGGTCATATTGCGCACGGCGGGCGAGGTTGCCGGGACCTATTTCTTTCTGACGGCCCTGATGAATATGCCAATCGCGAATATCAGCGCGATTATGCAGGCATTGCCGCTGGCGGTTAGTCTGGCAGCGGCCGTCTTCCTGGGGGAAGCGTTGGGGTGGCGGAGACTTGTGGCGATCTGTGTCGGTTTTGCAGGCGTACTACTGATCATCCAGCCGGGCGGGGCGGATTTCAACAGTTTCAGTATCTATGCGCTGATCATGGTCGCCTGTGTGACACTGCGTGATCTGGTCGTGCGGCGCATGTCCCGCAACGTACCAGCGGTCTTTGTGGCCTTGGTCGCCGCAGTAGGCGTGATGAGCCTTGGCGCCATCGGATCGCTGTTCATCGAGTTACAGCCTCTCACCGGACAGGCAGGGCTCAAACTCGCTGGGGCGACCGTGTTTCTCAGTTTCGGCTACATCTTTTCGGTCACAGCCATGCGGTCGGGCGAGATCGGTTTTGTCGCACCTTTCCGCTACACCAGCCTGCTGGTCGCACTCCTTCTAGGTGTGATCTTCTTTGGTGAATGGCCCAATCTGCTGACCACTCTGGGGGCAAGCATCGTTGTGGCAACCGGGCTTTTCACACTTTATCGGGAGCGGCAGTTGCGGATTCGACAACGTATGGTGCCGGGCCGCTTTCGCTGAACCTACCGGCGCTCGCCATAGAAGACCCCTTCAACATCCAGATTGAAATCACCGCGCACATCGCCGGTGGCTGAGCCGTAGACAGTATCACCAAAGCTGCGATCGTTTCGCACGGTGCCTTCCAGATCAAGAAACATGTCAGCGTCCAAAGCATTGCCATTTACATCGACAGCGCCGATCCGACCGCTGGCACCCGCATCCAGATCACCGTTATTCTCGAAGCCCGAGATTGTCAGTGAGCCGTCAAACCGTTGGTTGGGGATCCCGTTTTGATCAATCAGATTGATGTTGGTCACGTCACCACCAATGTCATTATCGCGGAAATCCACCACCATGCGCATATCGGCCAACACGCTGCCCAAGGTGTCACCATTCACATCGGCGCCGATCTGGCCATCATAGGTGACAGTCCCTGTCGGAAGGTCAAACGTATCGGCAACCGGAAGCGTCGAGGCGCGCGCGGCATTCGCAAATGCCCGATCAACATCGCGGGCAGAAACAGATGGCGGGTTCGGTTCGCTGATAGTGCAGGCTGCTACAAATGGAAGTAGGGCAAGTGCAATGATGTAACGGGGCATCGGATGACCTCCTGAACAGGTGAAACCCGCACAAACGGGATTGTCTGCATCAGGAGGCAGGCACCGATGATCAGCAATAACAGCGAATTGTTATGGGATAACTTGAGGGCGATAATTGGGTTCTTTTCCCAAAGCGCCACTCAGCCTCAGGGCGCTACAGGTTGCTGACTTGCATAAAAGTCACCCGCAAATGGTATTGGTAAATCACCTTCAAAGTCAGCCTCAACTGATCCGAAGAGGCCGTCTGCTGTAGAATCATCGTTTACAATGTTTCCAGTGAAATCCACTCGCCCGAAAGTCATCCCACCCGGCTGATTATCTCTCAGGCGAATAGATTCGATCGTGCCTTCCATTCGCGCGCTGATGGTGCCGTCGGCCTCGGCTCCTGACACCACATTCAAAGTACCAGTTGTTGAGATCGACTCCCCTGTGCGAGTCAGAACCGCGATGTTCGTCATGCTGCCATCGACTTCGGTCGAAACAAAATCGATCTGAAACTGAATGTCGGCAATCACGTCAGCGTCATTAAGCCCTCTTGTTGTTCGCGCGCTGATTTGACCGTCATACGTTACGAATCCAGCGGTGGGTGGCAGATCCGCTACGCCGGTAGGGGATAAGACCCTGAATCTGTCCGCCTCGGCGGCGAACGCAGTGACATCGTCTGAAATGTCAAACGTTGGTCCATCAGACCCGCCGGATGTTCCGCAGGCTGATAGCGCCAATATGCTTCCGGTCATCATAATTTTTTTCATTTTTCTGCCCCCATAAACAGACGTCGCGCCCCACACGTCAGGGTTTATAGGCGAACAGCATGTAACCGCAATGGGTTTGGTCAGCCCGCATCTTACATGACGCGATTTCGGCACTGCCAGAACAAGACATGCGGCTGTTGAAACGGTCGCCTTCAGCCCCTGTTGACAGCCATTCCGCAACGCCCTATACGCCGCTCATCCGGGCTGGGGGGTGCCTCCGTTGTCCCGATATCATAATTGATGTGGCCAAGAACCGAGCACCTATCGCTTTGTTCCTCTGGAATATCACCGCACCGAACCTCCGGTAAGGGTTCGACTGCGGAATTTTTGTGCTTTTCAGAGATGATGGCACGTTTTTGAAACCCTCGCGTTTGCCGGACGCACCATGTGAATAGATGGGAACATCACACGATGCCAACGATTCAGCAGCTGATCCGCAAGCCGCGCCAGCCGAAAGTCAATAAATCCAAGTCGATGCACTTGGAATCCTGCCCACAGAAGCGTGGCGTTTGCACACGCGTCTATACCACCACACCTAAGAAGCCGAACTCGGCCATGCGGAAAGTCGCCAAGGTGCGCCTGACCAATGGCTTTGAGGTCATCAGCTACATCCCCGGTGAAAGCCACAACCTTCAGGAACACTCTGTTGTTCTGATCCGTGGCGGCCGTGTAAAGGACCTTCCCGGTGTGCGTTACCACATTCTGCGCGGTGTGCTTGATACCCAAGGTGTCAAAGACCGTAAGCAGCGTCGTTCGAAGTACGGCGCGAAGCGGCCGAAATAAGGATTTCGGCCGTCCCGGACTTGATCCGGGACCTCGCCGGTATTGGAACAAGAGGAAACATAGATGTCACGTCGTCACGCCGCTGAAAAACGCGAAGTTCTGCCAGACGCCAAGTTTGGCGATATCGTTCTGACCAAATTCATGAACAACCTGATGGTCGACGGAAAGAAATCCGTCGCCGAAAAAATCGTCTACAACGCTTTTGATCGCGTTGAAGACAAGCTGAAGAAATCACCTGTCGAAGTCTTTCACGAGAGCCTGGACAACATCAAACCATCTGTCGAGGTGCGTTCGCGCCGCGTTGGTGGTGCGACCTATCAGGTACCCGTCGAAGTGCGCCCCGAGCGCCGCGAAGCACTGGCCATCCGCTGGCTGATCGCCGCTGCGAAAAAGCGCAACGAAAACACCATGGAAGAGCGCCTTGCAGGCGAGCTGATTGACGCGGTCCAGGGCCGTGGTACAGCCGTCAAAAAGCGTGAAGACACCCATAAAATGGCCGACGCGAACAAAGCGTTCAGCCACTACCGCTGGTAATAGGGAAAGTACCTCAAATGGCACGTGAATATCCCCTTAGTCGGTACCGGAATTTCGGTATCATGGCCCATATCGATGCAGGTAAAACCACCTGTTCGGAGCGGATCCTGTATTACACAGGCAAGTCCCACAACATCGGCGAAGTGCACGATGGTGCGGCCACCATGGACTGGATGGAGCAGGAACAGGAACGTGGCATCACGATCACGTCCGCTGCGACAACAACATTCTGGCAGCGCCAGGAAGAGCCCACAGCCGACGCGACTTCCGACACCAAGTTCCGGATGAACATCATCGACACGCCCGGTCACGTTGACTTCACTATTGAAGTTGAGCGTTCACTGGCCGTGCTTGATGGCGCGATCTGCGTTCTGGACGCCAATGCTGGCGTTGAGCCGCAGACAGAAACAGTCTGGCGTCAGGCTGACCGCTACAAGGTGCCGCGCATCGTTTTCGTCAACAAGATGGACAAGATCGGTGCCGACTTCTTCAAATGCGTCGATATGATCGAAGACCGCACTGGTGCGAAGACTGCACCTGTGCAAATTCCGATCGGTGCCGAGACTGAGCTGGAAGGCATCGTCGATCTGGTAACCATGAAAGAGTGGGTTTACGCAGGCGAAGACCTTGGTGCTTCTTGGGAGCAGCGCGAGATCCGTCCTGAGCTGAAGGACAAGGCCGACGAATTCCGCGCCAAACTTGTCGAAACGGCCGTCGAAATGGACGACGACGCGATGATGGCTTACCTTGAAGGCGAAGAGCCTGATGTCGACACGTTGCGCAAGCTGATCCGCAAGGGTACACTGGACATGGCATTCGTGCCTGTGCTGGCTGGCTCTGCTTTCAAGAACAAAGGTGTGCAGCCGCTGCTGAACGCCGTGATCGACTATCTGCCCAGCCCGCTGGATGTTGTCGATTACATGGGCTTCAAACCCGGTGACGAAACAGAAACCCGAAACATCCCGCGCCGTGCCGATGACGACATGGCATTCTCGGGCCTTGCGTTCAAAATCATGAATGACCCGTTTGTTGGTTCTCTGACCTTCACACGGATCTATTCCGGTACGCTCAAGAAGGGCGACACCATGCTCAACTCCACCAAGGGGAAGAAAGAGCGTGTGGGCCGGATGATGATGATGCACTCGATCAACCGCGAGGAAATCGAGGAAGCCTTTGCTGGCGACATCATCGCACTGGGTGGTCTGAAAGACACCACAACCGGTGATACGCTCTGCGCTCAGAACGACCCGGTCGTACTGGAAACGATGACCTTCCCCGATCCCGTGATCGAGATCGCGGTCGAGCCCAAGACAAAGGCCGACCAGGAGAAGATGGGTATCGCATTGCAGCGTCTGGCGGCAGAAGATCCGTCCTTCCGCGTGGAAACTGACTTTGAAAGCGGTCAGACCATCATGAAGGGCATGGGCGAACTGCATCTCGACATCTTGGTTGACCGCATGAAGCGCGAGTTCAAGGTCGAGGCAAACATCGGTGCACCGCAGGTGGCTTACCGCGAAACCATCGGTCACGCTGTCGAACATACCTACACCCACAAGAAGCAGTCAGGTGGGTCCGGTCAGTTTGGTGAGGTCAAACTCAACATCATGCCGACAGAGCCGGGCGAAGGGTACTCGTTCGAGTCCAAGATCGTTGGTGGCGCGGTTCCGAAGGAATACATCCCTGGCGTCGAAAAGGGAATCCAGTCGGTGATGGACTCCGGTCCGCTGGCAGGCTTCCCCGTCATCGACTTCAAGGTCGAGCTTCTGGACGGTAAGTTCCACGATGTGGACTCCAGTGTGCTGGCGTTCGAAATCGCCGGCCGGATGTGTATGCGTGAAGGCATGCGCAAGGCCGGTGCCAAGCTGCTCGAACCGATTATGAAGGTCGAAGTGGTGACACCGGAAGAATATACCGGCGGCATTATCGGTGACCTGACATCGCGTCGGGGCCAGGTGCAGGGTCAGGATACGCGCGGCAACGCCATCGCGATCGAGGCATTCGTGCCGCTGGCCAACATGTTCGGCTACATCAACACCTTGCGGTCGATGTCATCGGGACGTGCGAACTTCACCATGCAGTTCGATCACTACGAACCGGTGCCGCAGAACATCTCTGACGAGATCCAGAAGAAATACGCCTAAGCCTTCGGGCTTGGGCGCCCCGGACACCGTTCCGGGGCCACACAATAACGAACATTTAAGGAGCCACACCATGGCAAAGGCACAGTTTGAACGGAATAAGCCGCACGTGAACATTGGCACGATTGGTCACGTTGACCACGGCAAGACGACGCTGACGGCGGCGATCACGAAGTACTTCGGTGACTTCCAAGCATATGACCAGATCGACGGCGCGCCCGAGGAAA
>NZ_JBKQXN010000061.1:0-678 GCF_046762905.1 Yoonia sp. R2-816
GAAAAAGAAACCACTGAACAAGAGATGGAACCCGAGACGACCTCTCTCACCCTGCGCGAGCCGTGCCCTTGCTGCGGCGGCCCTATGCGTATCGTCGAGATCTTTCGGCGCGGTCAGATACCGATGTCGCGCGCGCCACCACCCTCGGTCGTCAGGGACGTTCCGGCCACCTCCACTTCACTGCCCGCGCCAAACTCATGGTACAGGTTGATAACGCCATAGAGGCCACTGTCCCCCGGATCCTGCGCCGCGACCTCAAGTCCAAGCCGCAGCTGCTGGCTGGTCGCAGCGCTCAGCGCGACCGCCTCCTGGTGCGCCTCACTCGTGAAGTCACTGAACGTCACTGACGACAGGCTCAGCTGGGATTGTGGGGTCACCGTCAGCCGGGAGCCCAGATCAAGCTGCTGGCCCGCCTCCAGCGACAGCGCATAGCCCATCCCGCTGTTGCCCTCGGTCAGGGTCCCAAGCCTGTCCGAGGTCAGGTCGCTGGTGTAGGAGGTCACTGTCACCTGCCCGTCAACATAGAACCGGCGCGTGTCATACCACGTGGCTGCCAGGCCCAGACCCAGACCACTGGTCTCGATCGACCCGTCCCCTAAGTCAGAGCTGACATCCGTACTGCCCGTGCCGTAGGAGACCATCAGCCCGCCCACAAGAAGGCCCGCATCACTGGTGTTC
>NZ_JBKQXN010000062.1:0-582 GCF_046762905.1 Yoonia sp. R2-816
ACAAGTCCTCAACATCAAACTCGACTTCCCCGTCGCCGTTGACGAACTCGTAGGCTTTGAACCAAAGGCCGGTGATCAAGACGGCAACGTTACAGAATAAGCCCCTCGCGGGTCTTGGGGCGGCGAACGCCGCCCCTTCCAACTTCCTCAACGGCCCCAAAAAGGGGCCGCCTCGCATGCTGTGCGTGCCACACATAGTGGCACGCAAAACTGCGCTGTTGTCGTGAGAATATCACCGCTTGAGTTTCCCTGCTGAAATATTTCAAGGCGGTGAGCGTCATCTTAACAGCTGCGTCTTTATCCACAGTCGACTACTCCGATATATGGCGTCTTCCTAGTCTTCCTGCTAAGGTCAGGGCACGCTCTCCCAGGATCGAGGCTGTGCCATGGCTGGATAAAACCCCAGCTGTTATAATCACGAAAGAGCCGCCGGAGAACATCCATGACCACAAGTTATCTTGTCGAAGAAACCAGGGACGAATGTCATCGTGGTCTTGCCGCTACAATCTCGGACGGCAGCGTCATTATCTCAATGACCTTCGATAATGTCGTAAACCTGCAGATCAGTCTGGATGAGCTCAA
>NZ_JBKQXN010000063.1:0-496 GCF_046762905.1 Yoonia sp. R2-816
AGATTTCGTCTCATAAACACTTCTCCATTCAGTCTTCCACGTCCCCCCACAGTCGTCGCCGTTCCGTCAACGGTGCCGTCAGGGCTAGCTAGCAGGCCAACGTTCATTCGTTTCTTTGTCATGGTGTGTTTCCCGTGTTGACCGTGCGCCGATCAGTCACTCGCGCCTGATGTTCCCAGCCTGCCGACCCGTCACGCCGCTGGCGTTTGTAGGTAGCCGTGTTGCCAACCACTCGCAGGCCAATCAAATCGCTCCATACTTAATAATAGAACCAGGTAGCTCCATTGCGGAAATTCCCAAGTCCTATTTTTGAATAGACAACAGCTATGACCAGATCCGCGCTTGTCAGGCTTTAACCCTGTCAACACAACCTGGTCTTGAGGGTCAGCTTTTCGACACTGTGCTGTAGTAGACTGTGCACTCAGTTTCTGTTTCTCCAGTCGAGCTTCGGCCTCACCCTGCTTTTGCCTTTCTTCGAAAATGTCGATAGCGACGG
>NZ_JBKQXN010000064.1:0-711 GCF_046762905.1 Yoonia sp. R2-816
CAATAGTCGCTCACACGTCTCTCCGAGCCGCGCCGCCTCCTTTGGATCATACATGTCCTGCTGCACGTCGATCTGCCCTTCGGGTCACGGTCGCTGGGGCGGCGGACCAAAGGTCCGCTGATCTTAACAGCCGCGCCTTTACCCACAGTCGAATATTCCGATATCTGGGGTCTCCATATTCTTCCTGCTACGGCCAAGGCACGCTCTCCCAGGATCGAGGCTATGCCATGGCTGGATGAAGCCCCAGTTGTTATGATCACGAAACAGCCACCGGAGGCCTTTCACCAGTCTCGACAGCATAACGACGACATCGCGCATCGAGGACCTGTTCCGGTCCTTTTTCAAAATGGTGGGTGCTCGCCGTGCTCCCTTCCTACACCTCCGCAAGCTCCGGTTCCGTGCAGGTGCGCGCGGCTCCGCTCCCGCATAAATGCGCATTTTGAAATTCACCTACCCCGTTCGCCACGTGGCAAGGTTTGAAATACAGACCGCAAAGAGCGGTCTGAATTGCAAACCCCGCATCTAGGCAAACACGTCAGCACACCATATATTGATCCACCGGAGAACAATCATGACCACAAGTTATCTTGTCGAAGAAACCAGGGACGAATGTCATCGTGGTCTTGCCGCTACAATCTCGGACGGCAGCGTCATTATCTCAATGACCTTCGATAATGTCGTAAACCTGCAGATCAGTCTGGATGAGCTCAA
>NZ_JBKQXN010000065.1:0-217 GCF_046762905.1 Yoonia sp. R2-816
TTGAGCGGTCCGGTGGAATTGGCCTGATGTCTCAAATGAACCGGTGCATGTGTTGAGAGCAAAGGAGGGGGGACGCACCTTGGCCCCTTCCTTATTTTCATAGTCGCTTCGCTACCTTGAAAATATAGTCAGGCCCCCCCTGCGCCGGGCGCGTCCCCCATTCGCGCAAGCGCGAACTGATTGCATCAGACTGCTTGTCCGCTGCGGCGGTGATCTC
>NZ_JBKQXN010000066.1:0-2660 GCF_046762905.1 Yoonia sp. R2-816
GTCTCCCTGACAAGGTTCACGTCGACAACGGCGCCGATTTCCGCAGCCGCGCGTTCAAGCGCGGATGTGACGATGCAGGCATCGCCATTGACTGGCGACCACCGGGCACGCCGCGCTTCGGCGGGCATATCGAGCGACTGATCGGCACGCAGATGGGACGGCTGCATCTCCTTCCAGGAACGACCTTCAGCAATGAGCAGGATCTGGGTGACTATGAACCGAAGCGTCATGCCGCCCTGACATTGCGAGAGCTTGAACGGTACATCGCGCTCGACATCGTCGGCGCCTATCATCAATCGATCCACGGCACCCTCGGCCGTCCGCCACTCGCGGTCTGGCAGGAACACGAAGGAGAGATTCCGCTCCGACTGCCGGAAGATCGGCTGCGGTTCTGGCTCACCTTCCTTCCCGAGCAAGAGCGGACGTTGCGGCCGACAGGCATTCATCTCTTCGGCCTGCGCTACTGGTCCGCGGCGCTCAGCGCTGATATCGGGCGGACCAAACGGCGCTTGCTCGTCAAATACGATCCCCGCGACATGTCGCGCGTGTTTGTGCGCCGCCCCTCGGGGAACTTTGTCGAGGCACGCTATGCCGACCTGACACTGCCACAAGTCACTTTACACGAGGCCATGACCGCACGCCGTTCCCTTAGGGAGAAGGGCCGCCGGGAAGTCGGCACACGCGCCATCGTCAGGACCGTTCTCGAGCAACGAGAGCTTGTCGCGGCAGCGGCCAAGAAGACGGCCGCGGCAAAGCGTGGTCTGTCACGGCAGCGATCGGATAAGCGGGAACAGGGAACGCTCCGCGGTATCGACACCAGCAAACCGGTCCCGTTTGTTGAGGATTGAATTTGATCTGGTGCGACCATGAACGACACCATCCCTCACCTGACCGCCGGCGCGGCGGCCTTGCTTGCTGAACCGAAAGCCGGACGCATTCGTGCCATGCGATCACGCCGATGGGTGCTGTACCCGCGCGCCAAGCAAGCGCTATATCGGCTGGACGGGCTGCTCGAGCATCCACGCGGCACCCGCATGCCCTCGATCGCGGTCTATGGTGACAGCGGCATGGGGAAGACTATGATCATGAAGCGGTTCCGCGATCAGCACCCGCCAAGCTTCGATAAGTCGACAGGGGCACTGACGACACCGGTTCTTGCAATGGAAATGGTCAGCCGCCCCGGCGAGCGCCGCTTCTACGGTGAGCTTCTCACCGTTCTCGGCGCGCCACAGTCGCCCCGTGCCGACATCACGCAAATGGAACAGGCAGCCCTGCGGATCATGGACGCAATCGGCGTGCAGGTGCTGGTGATCGACGAGGTCCACAACATCCTCGCTGGGACCTACCGAGAGCAGCGCATTGTCCTGAACACCCTGCGCTTCCTCAGCAATCGCCTTCAGATCTCACTGGGCTGTTTTGGCGTCAACGACGCGCGAGAGGCAATAGGCGGAGACGTTCAACTCGCGCGGCGGTTCGAACAGTTCACACTGAGCCGATGGGCGGCAAACGAGGAATTCGAAACCCTGGTGGCATCGATCCTGCGCAACACGCCACTTCATCGCCCCTCGGTACTAACCCCGAAGTCGCTGCGGCGCATCTTGCAGATCACAGACGGTATCACAGCCAACATCTTCCACATGATCAACAACCTCGCCATCGAAGCCGTCGAGGACGGCAGCGAGCGCATCACGGACAGCGCCATCGACACCTGGGCGCCGGACTTCGATGTGGAAGCGATCTATGCATGAGCGGGCGTCTTCCTGTCGTCCTGCCGCCGGTTGCTGGTGAACTCTTCTCGTCCTGGATCGGCCGCCACGCCGCCTTCTACGGCGTTCCGTCCCTCACCATGCTGCGCCATTGCCTACCGGAAGCCGTCTCGCTGCACATAGCCGACCAAACACTGAGCAAAGGCGAGTCTAGCCGTCTTGCGGAGATGTTCTCGACAGATGCCAAGACCGTGCGCCAGATGACCTTTGCCAACGTCCAACGCTCCGCGCATCGGTTCATCTCAAAGGAACCCATACAGCGATGCTCTGGCTGTGAGTCCGGCACCTCCGATCCAGAACCGATCCTGCGAAGCCAATTGCTGGGATGGCGGATCACCTGCCCCCATTGCGGCCGGCCGTTCCGAGACTTGGCTCAATGCGACCGCGGCCACTCATTCGATCAATATCATGCCGCCGCACTTCGTGGAGAGATGCTGCTCCACGATGATGCAGAACGCGACATCCAAACCTGGACATCACCGCTGGAACTTGCCGGCCTTCTGCTGATGCGCCGAGTGCCCTGGCCATTCCCGCGCGACGCCGAACTCTGGCGCTATAGAGTTCTCGGCGTCGTAATCCCGGACCTCGATGACGTCATCGCCAGAGACGGATCGTTCCCACCCTCGCCCAAGCATCCAATTGTACCACTCCATAGCCGACCGGCGCTTCTGGCAGGCGTCGCCATCGTGGAGCGCGCCGGCCCGGAGATGCTGCAGGCGCATACCTTTGGGCACAACAGAAACCGGTTCATTGAAAAAACTGACCACCTTATCAACCCGGCGTTCGGACTGCCAGGCCCCCGCCAGATGCAGTTAATATGAGACTGGAGACACTCGTAGTCTCAAATTAAGTGCCTAGCCCGTCCTTTACCGCCGCAGTCTTACAATTAAGTGC
>NZ_JBKQXN010000067.1:0-6703 GCF_046762905.1 Yoonia sp. R2-816
CTAACACACCATCAGGTTGACCTGACGGCCAACGCGCCTTGGAACGTGCTTGCTACTTGAGGGCATCACGCCCCAAGGCGCGGCACAAACTGGACGACTTTTGCTCCGCCCCAATGGCCGGATATTACGCCGCCGTTGACAAAGAAAATTTGTAGGCTCCTAGTGCCCATCATCATTGCTACATCTGAGAACTTCGCCTACTTCTACTAGACATTGCATTCTTAGTTCGTAGGGCTATCTTTCACCGTGTTAGATCAAACATTTTCTGCAAATAATTTTCAAATAATCTCTGAAATTGAGAAGCGGCGTGGGCGGGTGCCTGATCTTAAATTTTTCCCAGAGGTCAAGAGACAGACCGAAATCCTCAAAGAGCGCATAGAAGATTGCAAGGATTTCAGAAGAAACCAAGTTGGAAAATACAGTGATCATGACCAGGAGATATTCAACCACTTGCGTGATATGCGAGAGGCCGCGCGGGACAAAAGGGATGAACAACTTCTCAAATGCCTCGAAGTTGTTGCGAAAAACGTATCTAAGAAAAGCTATTCAATCGATTTTGAGAAACTTGCCGGCCCAGGTGGAAAGCCAGTTTACCAAATCAAAAAAGATGTGCCTGAACATCACTATGCAGAGAAGAAAATATCGAGGAACTTAAGTAAGCTTTATAAGGTCAAGCAATCAAACCGAAACCAGATTGTATCTCAACTATCCAATATATTGATGGATAAGTTTCCCTATCACTTCATAAGAACAGACATTTCTAGCTTTTATGAGAGCATAAATCACGCCGCGTTAGTTCAGAAACTAAGAGACGATCAATTACTCAGTCAAACAGCCCTCCGCTTGACTAGAAACATGCTTGAAAAATTTTCAAGACTTACCGGAACCCCTGGAATGGGGCTACCTCGAGGGATAGGTCTGAGTGCGTACCTCGCTGAATTATACATGCGAGATTTTGACGAGGCAGTCCGTGGAATTGAGGATGTCGTTTACTATGCTAGGTACGTAGATGACATCGTTGTCGTATTTGCCCCTACGCCAATGTCCAAGCCTAAGGAATATATGCCTCAAATCGAGAGCGAAATGAGCAAGAAAGGGTTGGTAAGGAACACCATAAAAACCGAGGAATCAAAATTTGAGGCTGATGGGACTTCTCGAGGACGTTCTGGCTTGAAATTTGAATATCTTGGTTACGCATTTAACTTTGAACCAAAGCCAATAATTCGCCTTAGCGCCTCAAAAAATGCCAAATATGAAGCTCGGTTGAACGCTTCATTTTCCCGTTACTACGCGGACAAGACGATAAACTCGAGAAAGGCCTACAGGCTACTTTTGAAGCGTATCCGATTTCTCACGGGCAACACCCAACTCACTCACAACAAACAAAATGCCTTTGTAGGGGTATACTTTGGCAATCCGCATCTGACCGACACCCAGCAACTGAAGATTCTTGATCACAAGCTCACATACCTCATTTCCAAGGTGCCAAGCGCAAGCCTAAAGGCAAAACTTGGCACACTTTCGTTCGTTGACGGCTATGAACAACGCATCTTTAGGAGGTTTCATAGAAAGGGTGATTTTGGTAAAATTACAGAGGCTTGGAAGTATGAATAATAAGAAAGTCCTGGAGTCAAAATACAAATACCAGCGCCCAGTTTTAACGGAAATGCTTCCTTTTGAAGTGCCCCCTACGTTTAGCAATGGCGGATTTTTTCACTTTTTGACAAAGTATAATGTTAGAATTGATCAAAAAGGTGATGAGCTAAATGTTATTTGGGAATGTGACTCTGATGACGCAGACGTGGCTATTGCCATTATTTTTGGCATTGCACGAACGAGCATAGGCGTACCAACTACAGAGGAGATCAAGCGTGATGGCGTTAAAGTGAATCGGCGTCGTTGGAAGATCACCGACACGTGGACCAAACCGTTTCAATTTAAAATAAATCACAAAGAAAACGACTACCGCGAGCTATCTGTCATTCACCCGCGAAACCAGCTTTTAGTTGCCGATTTTTATGACAGGAACAGTGCCCAAGTTTTGTATCATTGTGGACGAAGTAATTTTTCAATCAGACGGCCAGACTCTGTTGTTAGCTCAACCAAGTATTCCGATAGGCTTTATAAGTCGTCTCAATCCAAGGGGCGCGATACTGTAGAAGAAGCTGGCAAAGAGTATGAAAACCTAGGATCCTATTTTTCATACAAGAGCTACAGCAATATTTTTAAGTTTTACGAGCATTATAAGTACCACAACGCCGAAAAGAAGTTTGGAAAACTACTCAAGCTGGACGTTTCAAAGTGTTTCGATAGCATCTACACACATTCGATGCCCTGGACGACTGTAGGCAGATCTGCCGTTAAAGCGGATAAGCAGAGCATTGGAAAAGCCCAAAAGACGTTTGGTGGGCGATTTGATTCTCTGATGCAATGGATGAATCAAGGTGAGACAAATGGAATCGTCATTGGTCCAGAATTCTCGCGCGTGTTTGCTGAAATTATTCTCCAAGGTGTCGATCAAAAGCTAGAACGCGTGCTGGCAAGCTCGGATGGGCTTATGCATAAAATAGACTATGAAGTTTTTCGCTACGTCGATGACTACTTCATTTTCCACAACAATGATGCCAATGTCGAAAAAATCACTCTCCATCTCGAGCACTTACTCAAAGAGGTGAAGTTAAATCTGAACTTGGCAAAATCAGAAACGTTCGAACGTCCGATTATCACCAAGTTGACGATGGCAAAAAATAGAGTAGGCAAAATTTTTGCAGATCATTTGATAGTTGAAGAGAGAAGAGACGATTCCATAAGCAGCTCCGAGCCGGTCAAGTATTACGTCTTCAAAGCCCACCAAGAGAGGCTAATTGTTGATTTCAAGACGGTGCTAGTCGAAAGCGGCGTTGGATACAAAGACCTGTTGAACTATGCTCTGTCAGCCATTGAGAAACGAACTCTGATTTATTTAAAGTCATATGAAAAAACTCCGGATAGCCATCAGAATTCAAAGCAACTCACAAAATCACTGATTGGCATTTTGGAGTTTTGCTTTTTTGTTTTTGCCGCTGAACCAAGAGTGAATTTTTCTGTCAAGCTAACACGGATACTTTCGTCAATGGTAGATGGGATCCACCGCCTCGAGGTCCCAAGAGATGAAAAACAACAGGTATTTAAATACGCCTTTGACAACATTAAACGAGAATTAAAGAACAGCGCCCAAAAACAGTACCGGGAGCTCGAAGTACTTTACCTTGTTCTGGCCTTGAAAAAACTAGGGAGGGAATATTGTCTACTACAAGAAGATCTGGCCGAATATCTCGGCATTGAAATTCTTAGCACGGGAGAATGGAAACGATCCGTGCCGATGGACTATTTTTCGGTGATTGTTGCCTTGCAGTATTCCGGCAACCGCAAGCGTTTCGCTGACTTACGCAACTTCATCGAATCGAATGTCCTCGGAACCTTCGAGGACCGCAAAGCTTATGTTGGTCGGGAAGCTGAACTCATCCTGCTGTACTTAGACTTGCAGCGCTGCCCGTATGTCTCCACCGCGACCAAAACCAAATTGAATGAGCACTTTTCTTTGAGCGCGGCGGACGCAGTTTCCATTCAAAATTCCACAAAGTATTGGTTTACTAACTGGAACAATTTCGATCTTTCTGAAGAACTAGACAAGAAGCGAACTCGAGAGGTATATTGAAAGAAGAGCAGCGCTTAAAGCCTACCGCCGAGCGAACCTTCGGGTAAGCGAGGTACACACAAGCTCCAAGGATACGCTACCGTAAACGTAGTTTGTCCAAAGGTCTTTGGCGCGGAGCGCCGCCATTGACCACAAGGGCAACGTCGACATCACACTCGCGACGAAACTTGTAACAGCCGCCTGAGGTCTATGGCTGGACCCCATTGAAAATGAAAATTACCCGCACACCGATGTTTTGGTCGACAAAATGCTGCGCGATGCGCGAACGGCTGCTTCGCCTGGCCGCGCCGCAGCATTCGGACCGTGGGGCCAAGGTCGGCTAAAGGGCCGGGAATACCTCGGAAGCTGGCCGAACTTTGCAGTTTTGCAATGTCGGCTTTCTGCGCGTTGCCGAAATTGGACATGTCAGATGCCGCGCAGCGGCTACGTCGATCAAGTCCGCAAGGACTAAGCCGCTCGCGCGGCAAAGGTGCGTTTGTCTGATGTAGCGCGCGACACGCGCGGCGGCGCATTTTGCGATCTGCCAAACCTGTCTGACGATTGGGGTTTCTCGATCTGATGACAGGAGGAACTCATGACAGAGGAGAAGATGAGCCCGCTGCGTGCGCGGATGATGGAGGACATGCGCATTCGCGGGATGGGCGATAAGGCTCAGAAGTCCCACATCCGGGCGATCAGGGATTTCGCGAAGTTCCTTGGTCATTCGCCGGATACTGCCACGCCAGAGGAATTGCGCGCATATCAGCTGCATATGACCGACAGCGGTGTAACGCCCTCGACTTTTAACACGCGGATCGTGGCGTTGCGGTTCTTTTTTGGCATCACTTGCGGGCGTGAAGACATGAAGCGGTTCATGCAATTCAAGACGAAGCCCAAGAAGCTGCCAGTTGTGTTCAGCGTGCAGGAGGTGTCTGACCTGTTGATGGCAACACCGGGACCAGGGCTGAAGTATCGTGCGGCCCTCAGCATTTCCTACGGTGCTGGTCTGCGCGCATCCGAGGTTTGCAATCTCAAGATCAGCGATATCGACAGCGATCGGATGTTGATCCACGTCGACCAGGGTAAAGGCGGCAAAGATCGTAAGGTCATGCTGTCACCGGGTCTGCTGAGCCTGTTACGGGAGTACTGGAAAGAGGCGCGGCCCGAAGGATGGTTGTTCCCCGGTAAGCCCAAGATCAATCCGATCTCGTCGCGCCAGTTGAACCGGGCCTTCACATCGGCCAAGCACATGGCCGGGATCAGCAAACCGGCGACACTGCACACATTACGGCACAGCTTTGCGACACATCTGCTGGAGGCGAACACCGATGTGCGCGTCATTCAGGTGCTTCTGGGCCATGCCAAGCTGACCACCACGGCTCAATATACCCACGTCGCCACCAAAACCATCAAGGACACGGTCAGCCCGTACGAGATGCTGGCTGGCCTTCAGGATCAGACCCTCAAACGAAGCCTGGAGTAATCGGCGCGGGCATTGTCCCGACCCAAGCTGGAGATCGCTGATATCTTTCGACGATATGGCCCCGCGTGGCGGCAGGCCAATGCCGGGCATGTCAGCCTTTCCCAGCTCAAGGTGATGTCCTCAATCGAAGCCTGCCGAACTGAGGTGCTCGGCGGGCATGTGGCCGGTTGCACCAAGTGCGGCCACCATCATACCGCCTACAACTCTTGCAAGAACCGGCACTGCCCAAAGTGTCAGGGACCAGCAGCGCGCGACTGGATGGAGGCGCGTGCCGCGGACCTGCTGCCCGTGCAATATTTCCACGTGGTCTTCACGCTGCCTGCGGAGATTGCCCAGATCGCGTACTGGAACAAGAAGGCGGTCTACGGCCTGCTGTTCAAGGCGTCGGCGGAAACGGTGATGACCATCGCTGCAGATCCCAAGCGCATGGGCGCGAAGGTGGGAATAACCAGCGTCTTGCACACCTGGGGCTCCGCCATGACCCATCATCCGCATATCCACATGATCGTGCCCGGCGGTGGCCTGTCACCGGACGGCACAGGGTGGGTCTCATGCAAACCGGGGTTCTTTTTGCATGTCCGCGTGCTCTCGCGCCTGTTCCGCCGCCTCTTTCTGGACGGGCTGATGGCGCTGCACCGGGCCGGAGGCCTGGCCTTTTACGGCGACCTGGAACGGCTGGCGCGGCCAGGTTCCTTCGCATCCTGGCTCACCCCGTTCCGCAAATCCGAATGGGTGGTCTATTCCAAGTCACCCTTTGGCGGCCCCGAGGCCGTGCTCGCCTATCTGAGCCGCTACACCCATCGGATCGCCATTTCGAACCACCGCCTCGTCAGCGCTGATGCCAACATGGTCGCCTTCCGCTGGAAGAACTACCGGATCAAAAACAGCGACCGTCAGAAAGTCATGCGGCTCGCCACGCCCGAGTTCATCCGCCGCTTCCTGATCCACGTTCTACCCAACGGGTTCCACCGTATCCGCCACTACGGCCTGCTGGCCGGCGCAACGCGCAAGGCCACCATTGGCCGCATCCGCGATCTGCTTGGGCAGCGGCGGACTGAACAGCAAGCGCAGGAAACGGCGGAGATTGCCACGCTCACCCTGCGCGAGCCATGCCCCTGCTGCGGCGGCCCGATGCGCATCGTCGAAATCTTCCGACGGGGCCAGAAACCAATGTCGCGCGCACCGCCACGGGAACAGGTCGCATGACGAACCGCCCGTCACCTTCTCGAACATCACTCCGGATCGATTGCCCGATCTGGATCGACCTGGTTTTGCGGCAAGCCGCCATCTGCATGCGAACCGCCGATCAAACGCGACTCCCGAGACCCAACGTCATCTGTGGTGCAGATCAGAGCGCCTCTGAAGTCCGTCAAAATCCATTGCGCCGGCGGTCAAATTCGATCGGCGCTGCAACCCTTACCACGCTTTCCCCATAGGCAGCGCCTGGTCGCCGCGGCTTCCACCTTGCGAGGATTTCCAACGCGGGCCCCACGCAGCTCCCAACGGCAAAGTCGCACACCGGCCCGCATCGAAAATCCTTCACC
>NZ_JBKQXN010000068.1:0-20833 GCF_046762905.1 Yoonia sp. R2-816
CCATGTGGATCGGGCAACGTCGTGATGGTAGTCTTCGTCATGTGGCATATCCTTTTCTCAAATGAGAATTGCGGCGCGTCAACAACGCCATGATATGCCGCCCCTCAGGGGCTATCACCAACTTTCAGCTATATCTCTCTCATCTCTGGCCTCCATCAGTTCATGGACCAGAGATGCCGCCGTGACGAAGCTAACTGGCAACCCCTTTTGACAGGCCGCCAAACCCAGCCCTAGGGCGACATGGGTTTTGCCGGTGCCTGATGGGCCAAGGGCAATGATATTCTCTTGCCGCTCTATCCATTCGCAGCGGGCCAGTTCCAGCACCATCATCTTGTTCAGGCTGGGGATCGCCCTGAAGTCAAAGCTGTCCAAACTCTTCACGGCTGGGAACTTTGCCGACTTGATCCGGCGCTCAACCATGCGCCGTTCCCGGTCGATCAGTTCCAGCTCAGTCAGGCGGGCCAGATAGCGTACATGATCCACGCCTTCGGCCGCGCAGATACGGGCCTGCTTGTCGTGCTCTCGCAGGAACGTGGGCAGTCGCAGGGTTTTGAGATGATGGGCCAGCAACAGTTCTGGTGCGTCAGTCATGCCTCACCACCTGCCAGCAGGCTCATGTAGGATGACGCAGACGTCGTGGCGATATTGGTTCTGGGCAGGAACGGGTAAACATCCAGATCCAGTCTCGGTGGTCGTCTCTCGACCCGGCAAAGCAACAAGTGTTTGATCGCGTCAAAGCTGATCGCCCTCATCTGCAGTGCGTCTTTGATTGCCAGATGCAAAACCTCCAGCTCAAAGCGCTCCAGCAGCCGTAGAACCTGCACGTATTCCCGCTTTCCGGTTTTGCCCTGCCGGGCTTCCAATAAACGTTGGAGGGTTTTAAACGCGTCAGGCAAGTCCCAGCCCTGCAAGGGTGCTGCCTGATCGAAGGACATGATCTTGCGCTCAATGAGAGGCAGGTAGTGAACCGGATCAAACGCCATGTCGCCCCTCTCATAGGAGCGCGGATGCTCAGCGATAGTCTCGGCTGCACAGCCGATCACCACCCGATCCACGAAGCCCTTTATCCAAACCTCCCGGTGGCCATAGGCAACCGGCACCGAGTAGTCGTTGCCGCGGTAGCGTACTTGGGATGTTGATGTGACCTGGCCGCTTTGCAGATCACAGGCTTCAAACGGCGCAGCTGGCAATGAACGCATCGCCGTTAAATCAGCGGCCAGCCGTTCACCGATACTGATCTTATGACCACGCAGGATGTCCGCCTGCCGTTTACGGCATTGTTCTTCAAGGTAATCGTTGAATGCATCCCAGTCAGCAAAGCGCGGTATCGGTACCATGAAGTTGCGTCTTCCGTAGCCGACAAGGCCTTCGACCTTGCCTTTATCATTGCCCTTTCCAGGGCGACCGTAGCGGTCCCCAATCACATAGTGCGAGAGCATTGCACTGAACCGCTGCGTGCGATTGCGCGTGCCGTCTGGCATGATCCTGGCCACAAGGCAGCGGTCATTGTCATAAAGGATAGAGCGCGGTACCGCGCCGAAGAAAGCAAACGCATGCACATGCCCGTCCAGCCAGGCTTCGGTGTTCGCTGCTGGATAGGCGCGGAGGTAACATGCATCACTGTGCGGCAGGTCAAAGGCAAAGAAGTATGCCTTCTGTTCGACCCCGCCGATAACAACCAACGCTTCGCCAAAGTCCGCCTGCCCATGCCCTGGGGGATGGCTCAGCGGAACAAACATCTCCCGTGAGCCGCGCTTTTGCGCACGCACATAGTCTTTGACAATCGTGTAGCCGCCATCAAACCGGCATTCATCGCGCAGCCGTTCAAATATCTTCTTGGCTGTATGTCGTTGCTTGCGCGGGCGGGTCTTGTCTTCTGCCAACCAGCTATCAATCTGAGCCACGTAAGGATCAAGCTTAGGACGCTTGATCGGTGCCGTCCGCCGATACCCAGGCGGCTCAGAATACGCCAACATCTTCGAAACACTGTCCCGGCTGATCCCAAAATCCCGAGCAATCTGACGCCCACTCAAACCTTCCTCAAAGTGAGCGTGACGAACCTTCAAATACAATTCCACGGTGAATATCCCCATGCCCTCCCATCAAATGAAAGGGCAAAAGTGGCCGACTTTTACGCCGCCCGCGACAACACAACGCCGCCGCTACCGTGGCCGAGTATTGCTCCGCCGATTACAAATGGGCTGTTAGACATCAAAAGAAACGGGAACGCCAAGTAATCGACAATTCTCAGCACACAGCTTTGGGGCGCTCATTCAGAAATATCCAATCCGAACACACAGACCATAACTTCAGGACGCATTGAGACTATTTCTGCAGCTATTTCTCGGAGCCAAGCAACTAGCTGCGCCAAATTCATCATCTCTCCAGTTTCTGGGTGTTGCCAGCGCCTCTTTTCCCGCTGGACAATCAGCAGGCAACCTGAACGACAGCGCTTATGAGAGAGATACTTGCCGACGAGTTGATCTCGTAACGCCTCCTCTAAATCTGCTCCGGACCAACGATGTTTGCTGTCATCCAGCTTTAACTCAATTGCTGCCTCGAGATCGACGGCAGTAGCGTTGAGCCGAATATCGGTTCGGTTCTCCTTGACTTTGACCGCCTCCTGATTGACGCGATACATGTCTCTGCTGTGGTCATTTAACCAACTTGCGATGTTTCTCCGAAGTTCAGTTTCTTGTTCGACAAGTTGGAGAGTTTTGCGATTCGAAAACTCGCTATGTTGAAGAAAGTGCGCGTAATCCGACAATCGGTTCAGCATCGTAGCATGCAGCATTTCAGTAATTTCGGGCGTCAGTGACCCTGACAGATCAAACCGAACAACGTGTTCAACTGGCATGGCCCTTGGCTCGCTAGCAGATGCGGCCAATTCTGTTCGCATCTCCAAGAGCCTAGATTTCATGTGATCGAACTCGGGCAAGGCAGAAAACCTAGCGAATGCGTGATGGGTTTCTGGGCATTTCATCTCTACCAACCTGTCGAATAGGTATCGCCGGGCCTTCTCCGCATAGTCACGGCGTCCGGGGCTATGCATTCCGTCATGCTCAATGTCGGTTGAAGGGTGAGCAACGCGATAAGCGGTTTCCACGAGGCTTGCGATCAACTCTGCTCTTTCGCTCTGCGGAATCATTTCAAAGTCTGGCTTTGTACCGGAATAGTCACGCTCGCCGAAAATCTTCCCTAGGAGGGAGAATCCGAACTCGACCTCCTTTGAAGAGCTATACGCGTTCAGAGTTTTGAGCACATATGCGCAGCCCGCTTGAGGTGCCAAAACTGTATAGGCTCTCAGCCAAGCAGCTTGTCCAGTGCTGAGCGAACCGCACTCCGTCAAGCGCTGTTGCACCAATCGTATAACGTCCTGTCGCGCCTCTGGTTCAGTGGCCCCCACAACTAAGTCTATGGCTCGCGCTAAAGCTTCATTTGTATCCTCGGTAATCTCTGTCGGAAACAAATCAAACTGGCCGAGCAGCCAATGCGCTACGATGGTTTTCAAAACTGGAGCATCCAAGTAGTGCAAATCCCCCAAGAGAGGTGCGCTTTCTGTTTCGCCCAAATAGCGAATCTGTGCTTTCAGTTCCTCAGTCATAACGAACGCGACTGGAACGGCATGAGCACCGGCAAGCGCAGGTAGAAAGTCTGCAAATCCGTTCAATTCAACCATCGATAACTTGGTTGCAAGCTGAGTTTCTTCAGCGCTGAGCTGATCTGCCCAACCGTCTGTCATTGTCTCACTCTTGAGAGCGCTAAGGGCATTTATTGATCGGCTACTGGTTCTGTTCTTCTCTTCTTTCTCGCTCCAAGTCTTCGTTTCGTCTTTGCGCCAGAACTCCGAAAGCGCTGGCTTCAATTGGCCAATAAGCGTCTCCGAAAACGTGTTGCGAAGGGCCTCTTCTGACCAACCGCCCCAACTGGTGGCGCTTCGCGTCGCCATAGCCATCCAGTTAAAGAAATTATGCAGATTGCCTTCCTTGGATTCTCCGACAAAAGCCGCTGTCGGATCCTTCTCCAATTCCAGTCGCCATTTGTCCCATTGCGCGAGGCGAGTGGCTTCTTTGCGTTTCCTTTTTTGTTTGCGCTTAGCGCTTTCACGTTGGTATTTTTCGTGCGGCGAGGTTTTGGGCGGGTTAGCAAATTTATCATATTCGATAACAAGGTCAGGCAGGTCAACAATCGCACGAAGAATGCGAGAAGCCGTTTTTTCGTCGCGCTTAGATCTCCAGCAAAGGATCACTGCATAGAACGCCACTCCCCTTCTTTCTGGTATGGAAGGGTCTTCCATAGCCTCGAACAGCCAAGGGTAGTCAGCTTCTGTGATGTTTCCCAGATAATCTTCGTAGTCAGTGCTGTGGTATCTGCTCCATGCATCTTTTTCGTTATCGAGTGTGACTGACAACTCAAAAGTAGCCCAGAAGAATCGAGGTCGAATTGCGGGGTCAGTCCTCAAGCGCTCAATTATGATTTTTGTTTCATCCGCAGCGATAATGCTCTGCTTCCGCTCACCAAAGTAGAGTGCGATCATAGCATCCCAAACCCAATCCAAAGGCAGTTGGTCTGTGGGAAGAGCCGCTTCGCGGGCACATCCAGACAATACCGCGTCAGTAAAGTGATCGTACTTTGAATACGCTTGATAGGTTTTTGCTCCCTCCAACCGATTTTCCCAAATCGAACCAGCAAGTGCGTGAGTTAGTTGGCGTACACCCGTCGCGGGCAATTCAGGTTTTTTCAGGGTACCGTAGAGGGAGTAATTCAGCCCATGAACAGTGTTTGGTGCTTCTTGAGTTCGGCGCGCAAGTTCGACAAATGAACTGAGGTCAACCGCATCGGGCAACAGATAAGGGATCAGAGTGCGAACAATGTCGTCGCCCCAGTCCTTGCCCAGAATTTCCACTCCTAGACGTTTCCTTTCATCCAGCGTTCCTAGCTCCAGTACGATGCGTGCTGCGTAAACACGGTGTTGGTACTCAGCGCCATCATCCAGAGCCACTTCAAAACCGAGATCAACACAATCCGGTATTGGCGTGAAAAGAATGAGTTCAAGTAGTAGCTCTAGGGTATCGCTTCCGGTCTTCGCCTGCTCCCAAAGCTTGCGAATTGTGGCCGCTAAGTCAGCGTGTCCCAATCGTGCCACATCCTGTATGCGAACCCCGACACTACGCCAATCGCTGTTGCTATACTTGTCGACGAAGGCACTAAGAAGATCTGCGCGCATACCAATTGGCATCGAATATGGAAGACCTTGTTGAAACAGGATCTGGGGCTTTCGTGCTCGAACCTCAACAAACACTTCGTTGTGCCAAAGGGCCAACCATGCGGCAATCGGTTCAATGTATGGCCGGACTATCCTTTCGCCCCAAAGGTCGCTGAAAAGCAGTGCCTTCAATTCTCGCCAAGGCAACCCATTCTTGAGTTTGTTCGAAATGCGCTTGGCGGCTAGAAATTCGGACGTTGATCTATGATGAAAGCGTACGGCGTTCACACCAGACGGATCAAAAAGTGGTCGACTTAACAGTTCTTGCTGCTCTGACGCTGACCAATCTGTCAAAACGTCTGTAACGCACAAAGCAACGTCACTCTGTTCAGTGCGATCAAATTGCAAGGTTCGTCGCTTGGTGAGTGTAAGCGCCAAGGCCAAACGCTCAGCACCATCAAGGGCACGGGCATTGGACAGGCTTGGTCTACCAGGGCGTTCTGGGCGTTCGGCAAGTTTGAGCGAAATGCCTGCATTTTTTTGTTCCTCAAGCGATCCCAAACGCCCTTTCGAACGCATTAGAGCAATGCCATCAATGACGTCCGAGGGCGTTTGAAAAAGCGGCCACGTTTCTGTTTTTCAATTTGCTCCTTGAACCCTTTCGAGGAGGCAGGATCAAGCGCCTCGGCAAAGTCAGTAACTTGGGTTGGGGTCAGAGGCAAAAGTGCATAAATCGCAAGCGTTTGTGGTGTCGCCTCTGGCTTCTCTAATTGCTGATTTTGATCTTCAGTTTCAGCTCTGGTTAAAGTCGAACGAAAAAACTCCTCTGGCGGAGGCGCGATAACTCTCGCGTTTTCAACAGCTATAGGAAATAGCTCGTTGAAATCAGTCGCGTCTATTTGATGCCGCCAATCGGCTGGGCGGCACGAGACAATAAGATGTGCGAGGTTGCTCTTTCCTTCGATTTTCCTGCCCAGCTTTCGCAACGCACTTCGAAAACTTCCATCTCGAAGTTTAAGCTCATCCACTGCGTCAAGAAAAAACCATGCTTCATCCTCTGATTTGATGTTCAACCACTCATCGAGCGCTCTTTCGTCTGCGGGAGAAATTGCATCTTCTGTGGTGCTGTCATGAAGTCTTTCAAGGGGTATGAAGACACTGCAACGACCTTTAGCTCTAAGTTGCGCCGCTTGCTGTCTGAATTCGTGAGTCTTGCCCGACCGCCCTTCACCAAGGATGATCACTCGTTTGCACTGCAGGATATCATTCCAATTGCTCGTCTTGCTAGCGTAGTATGACCCCAGATATCCTTGGTAATCGTAGTCCCGCAGCTCTTCTTCACTAGGCTTAGAAAATCGCCGATCAACTGGAACATGTGTCTGTGTCAATTGCTATCCTGTGTTGTGGGTTTTTATGAAGCATGACAAGCAACCAGAAAGACAAAGCGTTCCTGTTGGTCAATTTGAACATCGCAAATTCGTTGCATAATTTAGCGCCTGATGTTGTGCCTCGTCAATCTCAGCACACGATATTCTGTGGCAGCAAAGCACTAAATCAAAGGAGACTACCGGCGCAGAACTGCGGGTAGCGTATGTTTCCTTTGACGGGCCGTGCGGCAGCGACGATGCCCATCGATCAATGACCGCACAGGGCCGTGTTCGCCGCAAGACAATCCCAAACTTTGCAGATTTGCGATGTCCGCTTCCTGCGCCATTGCCGCAACAAACGACAGCAGCAACCACTCCATACGTGCCGACAGATCTATTGCTTCCCTTCACATTCTGTCATTTAACCTGCTGAGCAAGACTTGGAACAGAATGATATGCAAACCGACCTGAGATCACTGACACGCAAAGAACTGGAGAAGCTCAAAGCCGATATCGACAAGGCCCTGGCGAAGGTGGCCGCGCGCGATAAGAAGGCCGCACTTGTTGCCGCCGAGCGAGCCGCGAAGACGCATGGGTTTTCTTTGGCCGAGATCACCGGCACGGCTGATACACCCACAAAACCCAGACGCAAGACGGCCAAGAAGCCAGCCGTGCGCGGCAAGCCCAAATACGCCAACCCTGATGACAAAAAGCAGACCTGGACTGGCAAGGGACGCAAGCCGGACTGGTTCAACGCCGCACTTGCAGCGGGCAAAACACCAGACGACATGGCGCTCTGACCGCTGGTATTGCCGCAGCTTCATTTGGAGGGCTTTCTAAGCGAACAACTCCTATGCGTTCCTTGGTTGCGGCACATCAGCTCTCCGACGCTTGCACAAGACGGTGAAGCTGGCCTCCCGGCTCAATCCGTAGCACCCACCATCCGCTGTCGGATCATGTCCTGCAGCACCTGCATTTCTTCCTCTTCGTTGAGATCGGGATTGTTACAGATACGGATCGCCTCTGGCAGCATGCAGAGTATTTGCTTCACGCGGGTTTCTGACCACATGGTTGCGCCGCGTTTGACCACATAGCCCGCATCAAGCCAGGCCTGACGGACCTCCCTGAGCAATTGCCGCTTCGCCATGACCTCCCGCCGCATCATGATCAAGACCATGTCCGACGGGCTGATCTGTTCCCGGCGCGGCAGGGTCTCGTCGAGGAACATCGCAACGAGCAGGGCGCCGCTTGCAGGCGTGTCGTCCATGCCCCGCCCCATGGCCCGCTGATCAAGGGCGTGTTGCCACAGGCAGGCATCAATGACCAACTGCGTGTTCCGCATCATGACGTATTCGTCGTGATTACATGGCCCGATAACACGCACACCGTCACGCGGATCGATGATGATGTCGTCAGGATGCGGAAACGCCAGCGGCTCACACCCATGCTCCTCGATATGTTGATCAAAGAGCGCCTGCTGCTTACGCTTGGACCGCCGCGCCTTGGCGACATCTCTGTTGATATCGTGTTGCTTTTTCTCGGCGCCGAGACGCCGGAGCTCGTTGTACTGTCGGATGCTTTGCGGGCTCCCGCGTAGCGCGGATGCCGTCAGCTGATACAGAATGGCATCCGAGATCGACATCTCCATCGGCTGCTTATTCACCTGCAGCGTTCTTTTCTGCTCGCCCAACCTCTCGATTGCATCCCAGAACGCGTTCATCGCTGGTGTATCGTCGTCCGGGTTGTTGTCTCCGTTGTTCTTGCTCATTGGTTCAGATCCCCGCGCTGCGCAGTGCGGGTGCGATCGTCAAAACGCTCCCCATCCGCATCAAGGACATCACGATCACCAGTCAGCGCGATGTATCGCCGGATGATCGTGTCGCAGTACTGCGGGTCGATCTCGAGAAGCCTGGCTTTGCGGCCACAGCTTTCCGCCGCGATCAATGTGCTGCCGGCACCGCCAAAGCCATCCAGCACGATGCTGCCGCGCCGGCTGCAATCCTTCAGGGCATCAACAATCAGTTCGACGGGTTTGACCGTGGGATGCATCCCAAGGGCCTCGTCACGCGCAGCCCCCAGCACATTGGCCCCGGCATAATCCCAGACATTCGTGCGGTAGCGTCCGCTCTCTCCCAGACCAAAGCTGTTGATATGGGCGGCTGTCCCGATCTTGAAGACAAAGACGAGTTCATGTTTGGACCGGTAGAAACTGCCCATACCGGCATTGGTCTTGTTCCAGACACAGAGGTTCTTCAATTCCGTGAAGGCTGTCTCACCTGCGACAAGCAGGTCCTGCATGTGACGCCAATCCATGCAGACATAGGCGATCGCCCCATCAGAGGCGAGAGATGCCATGTTTGACAATGTGCAGGTCAGGAATGCAGTGAATGCCTCCCGGCTCATCTCGCCTGAGGCCACGGCAAACTCCCGATGCTTCTGCCGCCCAAGACCTGTGACGTTGCCATCAATCTTCACGTTGTAAGGCGGGTCGGTGAAGATGAGTGCGGCCCTGTCGTCCCCCATGAGCCGTGTCATGTCGGGCGCGGCGGACGCATCTCCACACAGCAGACGATGTGCGCCCAGATGCCAGAGATCCCCGCGCTGCGTGACGGCTGGTCCAGACACGGGCTCGGCGACCTTGTTCAATGCCGGATCAGGCTGCGCCTGTGCTGTCCCATCCAAGACCACTTCGATCTCGCCGAGCGAGAAGCCGGTCAGTTCAAGGTCAAAGTCAATCTCGGCCAGCGCTTGCAGTTCGATCGATAGAATGTCGGCATCCCAGCCGGCATTCTCCGCCAGCTTGTTATCTGCAATCACGTAGGCGCGGCGTGGCGTTCCGCTTCAGTCAGATGCGACAAGGCCAGTGTGGGTACCTCGGACAATCCAAGTGCCAGAGCCGCGCGGACCCGACCGTGACCGGCGATGATCTCACCTTCATCGGAGACCAACACCGGATTGGTAAAGCCAAACCGCTTGATGCTCTCCGCGATCTGTTTGATCTGCGCGTCAGAATGCGTGCGGGCGTTATTGGCATAGGGCGTCAGCGAACCAGGATGCACATAGCACAGGGCGGCGTGTGAGTGGGATTGATCGCAAGGATGGTTGGGATGTGTGGTGGTCGAAGTCATAATCGAGTCCTTTGTTCATGATGGAAGTGACGTCATGAACAAGGGCTAGCCTGTCAAAACAGCGCGTAATACACGCAAGGGTTTGTGTGTATAGCCTCAGACTGAGACATCAACCACGATGCAATGCGCGCGCCTACGAAGACCACCGCGAAGCAGTTCGACACCTAAAAAAAAATATGGGGCAAAAGGCGGCTCCGGGTGACGACAACACGCACCCGGCACATGCCGCTGTCTTCCCAGCAAACGGCATTCCGATCCCACATATCGACACTGGCATCCCACAAAACGACACCCACGGTGCCTCGTCAGATCGCAAAACTGCAACAAGGTGCCCGAAAGCGCACCCAAAACAGCACTCACATCCCGCCTATTGGACCCAAAAACACCGCTGGAAGGTGGTCAGCACTAGAGCGGAAAAGTCATAAGCCTATGAAACATATATATAATAGCACATCCCGAGACCCGCCAGCACACAATCAGAGACGCGTTCGAGAAAAAAACTTCGCTCCGCCAATGAATTCATGTCGAACGTCAGACGAAATTGGCTTTTACGTCAAAAACTGACCCAATCACCGCGAGCCGGATGCTTGTGGCTCGGTCGCAGGCGTCCGGTTCGCATCTCCCGCATCTAGTGTTTCAGACAACTGAGTATGTCGCGCTGCTAGGGTCTTCTGGCGCTCGAGCGGCTGTCTGTCGGCGCAGACGGCCCAAACCTGCCGTTCACGCGATGACGTTGATGCTACATTGCACCCTGTCAAAGCAGACCTTAGAGAATGTCAGGGTTGCCCTGGCTGGGCGGCAATTGAGTGTAAGCATTGAGCAATAGACCTATGTCCGAGGTAGGATCACATCATGGATTTGGGAGTGCCCTGTCGAATGAAGCAGGTTCTATTAGGCGCATAATTGGTGGTTTTGGTTCCGAGGATGCTCGCTCATCGTGCAGAGTTTTTGCCATCTGATCAAACATGTGCACGATCTCGACCGGGCATCCTTGGTCAACAAGAATGCCTCTGAATTGCGAGTATGCTTCATATCCACATCGTTGAATGGCGCAAGATAGGGTTGAAACCATAATTGAAGTTTCGTCGCTTTCCATCGCCAATCGTAACGAAATTTGGATAGCATCAGTCCAGGCTGAAGCGTTATCTTCTAACAGATAACTCAAAATAAACGACGCACACATGGCGTGGTCGTCTTGGTCTCGATCCATCGAGTTCTGCATGACTTCTGACCAGAATTCAGGTCTCGACAAGTTCAAAGTTGCGATGTGCTTGTTATCGTCAAGAAATTCGACGAGCCAGCCCGCGACAATTGTCTTTATGCTGCCCTCTGTTGCTTCGAACTGATCGTCTGATTCTGACGCTTCTTAGTAGTATCTGATAGCTCGGTCTGGGTGCGCAGCGAACATAAGAGCATCCCCCGCGCAAATAGCGGTTTTGGCATTTGCTTCAATCGCATGGGACGCTTCGTAGGCCCTTGCCGACAATCGATACCGGCCCGAGAAGTAAAGGATGGCCCTGAGTTCCGATAGAAAGTAGGCCCTTTCGAGATATTCCGCACACTTGCGACGCGCCAAGTTGAACTGGCGAAGAGCCGCGCGCATTTCGACGGCAATACGCAGCGAGTCTCCAAATGAGTAGTGTATCGCAGCTTGAACGAGATCCGATTGATCGACATCTGCAGCGATGGCTTCCTCGTAGAAACGGTTTATCGCCGTCATTTTTTGGTCGTGCGATCCGGCTCGACTTAGTAGTGCGTGAATGTAGCGGGCATAGCTTTCGTCCTGGATCTCATGTAGCCCGTTTAGGCTCGCAATAGCCGCTGCCAATTCGCTGTCGCCAACAACGCCTACTGCAACGACGGACGCAAGTTCTCTGCTAGGGCAAGCCAGATTTTCACGTACAATGAATGATGCCAAATCATGCAAGTGCTCATCGAAATCTGACCTATACGCCATGCATGCAACAACATAGCACAGCCAAAGGAAGATATCATTATGATCCTCAATATCGAGATGGACCGCAACTGAAGCTATTGAATCGATGCCGACTTTCAGCTTGTCGCCCTCAAAGGAAATCTGCATTGGCAGGCAATCATTTGGATCCTCGCCTTTCTTGAAACGCGAGGAAACGCCCAGAATTTTACTCATAGCGGCATTCAACGCAACAGAGACATTCGCTTCCGTTTGTTCAGATTCAACTGCCAATCCGATTGGAAGTTGCCGCGAGCGGATCCGCAAAGTTCGGAAAATACGTAGGGTTGTTGGAATTGTATGCGACGTTCTAGCGCCCCAAGCATCCGTTGGATCAAACTTGATCGTGATAGTTTCCGCGCTTGGACGAGATTGTCGTGCGAAAATTTCGGGAAGCCACAACCAATGGAATGTTCGCGAGGGTGCGCAGTACAGAACTAACATCGATGGAGCGTCGAGCGACGACATGTACTCCAGCCGATCGACTTTCATCTTTACTGAACGAGCCATTTTGGGACTGTCGGTTGCTTTAAGCTGTACAAGAAACATTAAGCCCGTGGATCTACCGGTTTCGTCGAAAACCTCGACTTCTAAATCGATGCCATAGTCCTTGTCTTTTCGTCGGCAAACCCATGCGCTCGGCAATAGGCGTTCGAACTCTTGGATAGACAAGTCTTCTAGTTGATGGGTTCTAGAACGCGTTGGCAAGATCGGATGCTCCATGAGAAAACTGTCCGAAAAGGAGCACAGACGTGCGGCATTCGCAATGTGATGTCTCGGTCAAACAGCTGTGCCGACAGTTACTTTCCGCTTCGGCCCATACCAGACCCTCACCGCCTAACTTGGATTCTGCGCTCGCAGCTCACATAGCGGACATTGGTCAAAATAGCTCTCCGTACTGGCAGACGGCCTTGTTGTCATACCCGATGCTAGACATACTCGGGCAGAAGCCAAACCTATGGGGACTTGATAGTTGAAGGCCGCAACCAATCCGAGGTGGAACCCCAAACACCCCATCGAGGTTACGCCAGAAGAGTATGAAAAACAGGTTGTTTCTTGGCTTCAATCCGCGGGGCGAGAGCTTCAGGAGTTCACCGTCAATCACCTAGAAAAAATCCATGGCGAAGGGGGCGAATACAGCATTGACGGCTGGGCAGAGTTCGAGATTTTCGGGGGTGCAAAAGTTTGTGTCCTGATCGAGTGCAAAAAGCACAGACGGCCAGTAGTGCGAGATGTCATTCTGGGCGTTCACGCAAAAGCCCAAGCTGTCGGCGCGCAAAAATCCATAGTGTTCTCTACTTCCGGGTTTCAGAGTGGTGCTGTCGAGTTTGCAGCGAGCGCAGGTGTTGCATTGGTGGTTTTCGTGGACGGCAAAGCGACCTACTTCACTCGCAGTAGAGAAGCGTTATCCGAAGCACACTATCCACCTGACTTACCAGAATTCGCGGGGCAAATGGTCCGAGCAGAAGCCAACAAAACCACAATTTCGATTCTTACTGATGAGTGGACCACCCCATTGGAAGAATGGTTTAGGTCCAAAAACAACAACCGCCTTGTGTAGTACTAGGGTCAGGACCCATTGATTTCCTTTGTGCGACATGATTCATCGGTCGAAAATCGAGTGGTGATATGAGCAATCTATATTGGTTGGATGATGCGCAGATGGCGCGTTTGGAGCCCCACTTTCTCAAGTCCCATGGCAAACCACGCGTCGATGACAGACGGGTTCTGAGTGGCATTATCTTCATCAACCGCAATGGCTTACGCTGGCGAGATGCACCCAAAGAATATGGTCCGCACAAGACGCTGTACAACCGCTGGAAGCGGTGGAGCGACAAGGGGATCTTTGCCCAGATCATGTTGGGTCTGGCCGCCGAGCATGGCGAGAAAAAGACCGTCATGATCCCCTCTCATCGAAACTTCGTTTCGACTGCCGGGCAGCGGACGCCACCTATTTGAAGGCCCACCGCACTGCGACCAGTATGGGCGTGAAAAAGGGGGGCGTGGACGCCTGATCGGTCGGACCAAGGGCGGTATGAACACCAAACAGCATGCCGTCTGTGACAGCCAAGGCCGCCCCCTCAACCTCTTCGTCACCGCTGGGCAGGTCAGTGACTACATCGGCGCACGGGCAATGTTGAGCAGCTTACCAAACGTCGATTGGCTGCTCGGAGATCGCGGCTATGATGCTGACTGGTTCAGAGAAGCCCTGCAAGACAACGACATACGGCCATGCATCCCGGGTCGAAAGTCACGCTCCAAAGCTGTGCGATACGATAAGCGCCGATACAAACGCCGCAACCGCATTGAGATCAGGTTCGGCAGAATGAAAGACTGGCGACGGGTCGCAACCCGCTATGACCGCTGCCCCAGAGTCTTCCTCTCGGCAATCGCCCTCGCCGCAACCGTCATTTACTGGTTATAAGATGCTGTAACGGGGCCTGCGTCGCGCACGACCGTTGCCACTTGTCAGATCAGCATCGCGCTGTCGCCATTCCCGTATTGAACCCAGATGGAGGATGACGGGATGAAGCTATTTATTGGATTGGATGTGTCGTTGGCGAAGACCGCAGTGTGTGTGGTCAGCGAGCATGGCCAGATTGTTAAAGAGGCGGAGACTGAAAGTGAACCGGAAGCTTTGGCGCACTGGTTGGACGAACTTGACGGCTGCATCGCAGCGATTGGCCTGGAGGCCGGGCCACTGTCGCAATGGCTGCACCGAGGGCTGACCGAAGCTGGCCTGGATGCGGTGCTCATGGAAACGCGCCAAGTGAAAGGAGCGCTGAAGGCGATGCCGATCAAGACCGATCGGCGCGATGCAGAAGGGATTGCTCGTCTTCTACATCTCGGCTGGTTCCGTCCGGTGCATTGTAAATCTGTCTCCGCTCAGGAAACCCGAGCGGTTCTCGGCGCTCGAAAGGCCATCCAACAAAACATGATCGCTCTGGAGATGTCGCTTAGAGGCCTACTGCGAAACTTTGGCCTCAAGGTCGGTGCGATCTCCCGCGGTAGGTTCGAGACACGCATACGGGAATTGGCAGATGGCAATCCGATGCTGGAAACCGCAACAGCACCAATGCTGCGAGCCCGAGCTTCGTTGCGACAGGAACTGGCCGGTCTCGAAAAGCGCGTGCGTCAGCTGGCCTGGGATGATCCGGTTTGCCAACGCCTTATGTCGATGCCTGGGATCGGTGCAGTCGTCGGGCTGACCTTCCGCGCGGCTATCGATGATCCGGGGCGCTTCCGATCGTCGAAGAGGGTTGGCCCCTGGGTTGGTTTGACGCCTTCACGCAACCAGTCCGGTGAACGGGACGTGTCGGGTGGGATCACCAAAGCTGGTGACGTCAATCTGAGAAGGGCGTTGTGCCAGGCCGCAACCGTCATGATGAACCGTGGCCGATCGACTTGGCTGAGAACGTGGGGAGCCCAGCTAGCGCAGCGGCGCGGACGCAAAATTGCGATGGTCGCCCTCGCGCGCCGCATCGCGGTCATTCTGCATCGGATTTGGGTCGATGGCACAACCTTCCGGTCAGATGCGGCGCCGAACCCTGTCTGACAGAATGATATCCCACCTGTTGCCTGCCTGAGCGCAGGCTTTAGAGGTCCCGCAGGGACGTGGTTCCGATGATGCCGCGGTCAGGACTGTCGCTGACTTTGACAAGCACGCCTATGAGATGGGCACGTCGGAATTACATCGAACCAGCATAATGTTGGCAGCCGCCGCGCTGACCACGAACCGAAGCATGTACCCCAAGGATCTCAGCCGAAAGCCGCGACAGCACGCAAGGTGGACACAAAAAGTTACAACTCAACCGCTCTGGCGGATCAATCATTCTGCGCAAAAAAGCTTGACTGGGGCGACCCCGTTACCGAAGTCCTGAACCTACAAACGCCGCAATCGGATTGAGAGAATGTTCGGGCGC
Source organism: Yoonia sp. R2-816 (assembly GCF_046762905.1). Lineage (NCBI taxonomy): Bacteria > Pseudomonadati > Pseudomonadota > Alphaproteobacteria > Rhodobacterales > Paracoccaceae > Yoonia > Yoonia sp. R2-816. Next base: position 15,597 of record NZ_JBKQXN010000068.1, read on the forward strand.
CTCAAAGATTGGAGACGTATCTCAACGCGCTATGACCGGTGCCCCAAAGTCTTCCTCTCGGCAATCGCTCTCGCCGCAACCGTCATATTCTGGTTATGAGTCTGGAACCTATGCCAGCGACCTGACCTCTGACAGCCTTGGGACCCTGACCGAGGGCAACAGTGGCACGGGCTATGCGCTGTCGATCGAGGCCGGACAGCAGTTTGATCTGGGCACTGGGATGACGGTGATCCCGCAGGCGCAGCTGAGCTTCTCCTCTGTGGCGCTTGATGGCTTCAGCAGTGAGTCGTCCCATGGGGAGCGTGTGGCATTTGACGATGCGACCAGCCAGCAGCTGCGCCTTGGACTTGAGTTCGCAGGGCAGGCCCCGCAAGAGGGGCGTCACCTTTATGGCCTCATGAACCTGTTCCATGAGTTTGGTGCGGGCAGCGCGGTGGATGTGGCCGGGGCGTCGCTGACGACCGAGCATGAACCCTGGGCGGTTGGGGTCGGGCTTGGCGGCAGCTATGCGTGGAATGACCGCGTGGATCTCTTTGGCGAAGCCGCCTATGCCACCGGGCTGAGCAACGCTGGTGATACCAGCGCCCTAAGTGCAAACGCAGGCTTCAAAGTCACGTTCTAGAGAAGCAGCGGCGCCTCTCCGACATGAGGCTCGTGCCAAGCTGGTCTCCATCGCAGAGACCGGCTTGAATCCCGATCAGCGGGCGGTGAGTACCTCTTTTGTCAACACGGCCTAAATCAAAGGCACGAGCGGTACATCGCAGGCCGTCAACGTTGCGCGCGAAACCCGTTCAGGCAAAAAAACGGCCCCGAAGGGCCGTTGGACCGGAGCAAATTAATTTGGATTGCGGATCGCCTTAATTTGGATTGATCCGATTTCGTTCATTCAGTCTTTTCGTCTAGATTAGGGGGAGAAGCCCTACCGCTGATCTCATGGCGCGCGCGCCTGCCCATAGCTGATGTCTATTCAAATATAGGATTTAGGAATTTCCCGAAGGCTGCAAGCTGGTTCTATTGTGAAGCATGGAACGCATTGATTGGCCTGTAATTGTTTGGTTAAAAATCGCCAAATTCCGCAATAAATTCAACCTGTTACTTGCAGGCCGGATGGGCTTGGCGTACCATCGGTTCATCGGGCCGCCGCTGCGCCCTGGCGCAGACAGCAGCGCTCACCGGTTTCCTCATCCTTACCTTCTGACACCCGGCCACAGGCTGGTTGTCGCGCGCGGGTTAATTGGGAGTCCGATCACGGCATCCGGAGCGACATGAAAAAACCATTACTTTTAGGTCAACAGATCTCGAGGCCTACTTATCTGGCTACGACTGCATGGCTGCGACATGCACCCTTCGCGATGTGGCTAGTAAAGGCTGCACGACCGAAGCGGATTGTTGAGCTCGGCTCACACAATGGATACTCCTACTTCACATTCTGCCAAGCCGTGCTCGAAGCCGGTCTCGACACTGAGTGTTTTGCCGTCGATACCTGGAACGGCGATGAGCACGCCGGATTTTATTCAAAAGAGGTATACGATGCAGTCAAAGAAGAGAATATTAAGTACGAAAAGTTCAGCAGGCTACTGCGAAAGACTTTTGACGAAGCTTTAAGCGACATTGAAGATAACTCGGTTGATCTACTACATATCGACGGCAGACATCGCTACGAGGATTTGAGTTGCGATTTTGAAACCTGGCTTCCCAAGCTGACGCAGAATGCAATAGTACTATTCCATGACACGGAGGTACGACGTAGCGACTTTGGTGTCTGGCGATACTGGGCAGAACTTGAGAAGCAATTTGACACTTTCAATTTCACTTTTCAGCATGGGCTCGGTGTGCTTTTCACGGGCGACGACCCATCCCACCAGCTAACCGAATTCCGTCAAATATCTCAAACGGAGTTCGGGCGCGACGCGATTAATTCTCTTTTCTTTCGACATGGCGAAGAAATCGCGCTCGGGCAAACCTGGAATACGCTAAAGATCAGCCTCGATCAGGGCCCCAATGTGCTTCGGAGATTCCTCAAGATCTTTAGTGATGGATCGGTCAAACCTGAGAGTCATCTTGGAACCATAGACGAAAGTATTTTGACACTTGGGAAAGGCTTTCTAGCGCAACAAGAAACACAGCAGAGACTTGAATCGACTACGAACAAATTGAGCTTGACGAGGCAAGAATTGGCCTTCGCGCGCTCCCGCGCGCACTGGATATGGAAAGATTACCTCGCCTATAAGCTTCTTTCGATGATCGCGGGAAGAAAACTACCTCTTGCAGATAGCACCCGCCAGCGTTTCCTGCGAAGCGCCGCAAAGCGCGACCCGCGCCGATCTCTCGAGCCAGTATCAACACCGTCAATACAGCTTACGACCCACTTCAAGCCAACAATACCATCGTCCTCGATAGAGCCGTTCGATCCTTTGCAATCGGAGCAATGGGTCGAAGAACTTTATGCTTCGGAAGCAGCACAACAAATGGCGAATAAACCGGTGCTGATATCAGTTATAATGCCAACCAAGAATCGCGCAGCGCGTATACCCGCAGCCATCGAAAGCGTTCTAGATCAGGTTTGGAATAATTGGGAGTTGATCATCGTCGATGATGCCTCCAACGACGACACTGCGGATATGGTGCGGGTCCTTTACAACGATCCTCGTATCCGTCTGATGAAAGCAAAGGGCGCCGGCGTCTCAGCAGCAAGGAACACGGGTCTGTCAGCTGCTCGAGGCGAACTAATAGCCTACCTCGACTCAGATAACACTTGGACGCCTGAATATCTGAAGTTCATGGCTGTGGCTCTGCTGCGAGAAAAAGCGATGACAGGCTACGCGGTATTGCAGGGCTTTGGTGGCGAGCGCTCGGAGCTGGAAAAGAGTTTTTACTACAATCGACGTTTTGACCTTGATGCGCTCAAGATGAACAACTTCATTGACATGAATGTATTCATGCACCATCGATCACTCTTCGAGCAACATGGCGGCTTTGACGAGACTATAAAGCGTATGGTCGACTGGGACCTAATCCTACGCTATTGTACCGTTTTCCCGCCTGTTTTTGCGAATGCCGTAGGCGTTCATTACGACCATCGCCCACGCCCAGACCGCATTACATCATCCGAAAAAATGGCCTATCGGTATGTCGTTCTCAATAAGCATCTAATTGACTGGAGCGCACTAGCTAAAAGCGCAGACAAACGCGACCCAGAGCTGGTTTCGATTATTACATGTGTCTTTAACAATCCTGAATTGACCGATCGTTGCCTGAAATCAATCTTCCGTCATGAAGCTGGTGTACCTTTCGAGGTTATCATCATCGACAACGGCAGCGATCGGAAAACAGCGCAGTTGCTCGACTCTTGGTCAGCGCGAGAAGAAAAGATCACTTTGTTGCGAAATACAGAGAACATGAACTTCTCGTTGGGAAATAACCTCGGTTTTGCGCATAGTAGCGGCGAACGGGTCGTATTTCTCAACAATGACACTGAAGTGACGCCTGAATGGCTGCGTACTTTATTGCAACCTCTTAGCCAAAAGGAAATCAAGGGGGTTCAGCCCAAGCTGTTGTTTCCCGATGGCACAATCCAGTGCATAGGGCTGGTTTTCTCCGAATACTCCCCTTTCGCCTATGGGCTTTATGTTGGGCGTCCCGGCGATGACCCGCTGACTCTAAAACGTCGCCACTTTCGCGCTCTGACGGGGGCTTGCCTAGCGTTGCGCGCGCAGGATTTCGTCAAGATGCAGGGTTTTGACCCGATTTATATCAATGGACAAGAAGATGTTGACCTCTGCCTTCGGCTAGGAGGAGGTGCGCGCCAGTTCACGTGCGCCACGGATTCAGTGGTTGTGCATCACGAAGGAAAGACCGCCGGCCGTGGCAAGCATATAGGTGAAAATAGGGCTATTTTTGCAGAGCGTTGGGCAGACAAAATCTTGCCGGATGATCAGGACTGCTACCAGCAAGATGGCATCATGATAGAAAACTACCGCGCTGACTCCGAACTCCACGAGGCAAATGGTCTTGCGGTATTTTTACCCGAATTCCAACGCCTTCAAACACTCGCGACACCGGCCGTCATTGGTGCGATCGGCTCGTCCTTTCGACTACGCATACCTTGCCCAAACCCAGAACGGAAAGAAAGTTGGGGAGATTATCATTTCGGCGTTGCACTGACACGGGCCTTAGCTAGGCAGGGCATCGATGCCGAAATCTCATTCTTGCAAAATTGGAAGCAGCCAGCGGAAAAGGGCCAAGTTGACTTAGTCTTGCGCGGCCTGTCTAATTTCAGCGAACACGCCACCAAGGTTGCGAGGTCGGGCCCGCGTTTAATGTGGATGATAAGCCATCCCGATCAAATTGCGGATGACGAGTTAGAGGAATACGATTTTGTATTCGTTGCATCCGAAGCATGGGCACAAAAACTGCAAGCACGCCTTAAGCGACCTGAGGTCTTACCCCTGCTACAATGCACAGAAGCCGAAAGATTCTTTCCAGAGGCATTCGATCCGGCGCGCCGGCACGAACGCCTATTCGTCGGAAATTCCCGCAAAGTCTTGAGAAGTCTGGTCGCGCTTGCTATTAGGGAAGATCTGCCGCTCAGCATCTATGGTGAGATGTGGGAAGGCTTAGCGCCCAATGCATGGTTGCATTCGAATAACATTCCAAATGTGGAGTTGGCAAGCTACTACGCCAGCGCAGGCGTAGTTTTGAACGACCACTGGGATACAATGCGCAAGGCAGGTTTCGTTTCCAATCGGGTTTTCGATGTGCTTGCCTGCGGCGCACCCTTGGTGACTGACGACGTCTTACAGATGCCGGACTTGCTGCGTGAGGCTTGTACTATCCTTACCGAGCATGGCACGCTTCGCGATGCGATCGATCGGGCCCAAAACTTTCATGAACTCGCAACCCGCGCCGAAATCTCCGCATGGATTCGTAGCGACCACAGTTTCAACGCGCGAGCCCGCGAGATCGCCTCGATTTTCAAATAATCTGGTCCGCAGAGACTGGTTAGTCGGGTCAAAACATCACTCGGATGCCGAGTTTCGGATAGTGTCCTTGGGAATGGTGTAACTTTGCTCTTCGGCCTCGGCTTCGCGCAGGTACTCGCTGAACCGCATGGGTATTCGCACCGGTCAGGACAAAACCTGGAATGCCAAGCGCGTGTCCTCCATACGGCGCGTGAACAACATCCACGGCTACCTCTCCGCTGACAAGGACAGCCCGTGGCGCACCATGTCTGAGGC
>NZ_JBKQXN010000069.1:0-400 GCF_046762905.1 Yoonia sp. R2-816
GCTTGGAGCTGATCCGCAATCTGGTGCAGAACTGTGTCGGTTGGTGCATAGGTCCGGATGGCGTGGCACATACCCTTTTCGTAGCGCCACGAGCCTTCAAAGCTGGCACCATCGCCCTGTTGGCTAAATCCCGAAAACCAAATGCAGGGGCGACACGCACCTGTCGGTTTATGGCGGTTGATGGGTACCCGTTTGAGTTCGATGCCAAGACAGATACAGATTGCCTCAAAATCGGCATAGACGTAGTCCCACCATTCATCATGTGAATTAGTCTCGATGTGATCTGACACCGCCCCCTTCTCAGCAAGCTGAAATGGGGACGGCACATCTCTTGATGGAGATGATGGTTGTCCGTTTTGATGGAGGTGCAAACCAAACCATCAAAGGAAACCACAATGTT
>NZ_JBKQXN010000070.1:0-723 GCF_046762905.1 Yoonia sp. R2-816
AGATTTCGTCTCATAAACACTTCTCCATTCAGTCTTCCACGTCCCCCCACAGTCGTCGCCGTTCCGTCAACGGTGCCGTCAGGGCTAGCTAGCAGGCCAACGTTCATTCGTTTCTTTGTCATGGTGTGTTTCCCGTGTTGATTGCCGAGTCAGGTTTTTACGGCCGCCTCGCGCGGCAGCCATGTTCGTTAAATCGCTGGTCGTTACGGATGTTCCGGCCCGTAGTGCACGAGTGTCATCTCATTGACCCAATCGGCGTCTCTGTTGGTCTCATACACCGTCGCGCGTAGCTCGGGTGACCACCAGCTTTCGATGGTTCCCCGGTAGTCTTCTCCGTCGCCACTGACCCCCCGCACGTCGGTCTCGATAACGAACACGTCGCGGGGGCCAAACGCCGTGTTGACCGTGCGCCGACCCGTCACGCCGCTGGCGTTTGTAGGTAGCGGTGTTGCCAACCACTCGCAGGCCAATCAAATCGCTCCATACTTAATAATAGAACCAGGTCGCTCCATTGCGGAAATTCCCAAATCCTATATTTGAATAGACAACAGCTATGACCAGATCTGCGCTTGTCAGGCTTTCACCCTGTCAACACAACCTGGTCTTGAGGGTCAGCTTTTCGACACTGTGCTGTAGTAGACTGTGCACTCAGTTTCTGTTTCTCCAGTCGAGCTTCGGCCTCACCCTGCTTTTGCCTTTCTTCGAAAATGTCGATAGCGACGG
>NZ_JBKQXN010000071.1:0-225 GCF_046762905.1 Yoonia sp. R2-816
CCGCGTGCTGAGATCGCGACGTTGCCAGCGGTCATACTCATCCCACCAGTCGGCCTTGAGCCAGGATATCGTCGTCGAAGACAGACCCGCCGCGTTGGGCCCCAGCAAAGCGGCCAGCGCTTCGTGGAAATCGCCCGTGGAAATGCCTTTGAGGTACAACCAGGGCAACAGCTCTTCGATGGACTTGGCCTTGCGCAGATAGGGCGGCAGAATGGATGACGCGAA
>NZ_JBKQXN010000072.1:0-907 GCF_046762905.1 Yoonia sp. R2-816
TTCCAATCGTTGCTCAGGCAGGCGGATGCTTTGGACGCGGTTTCAACAATCAGTGGGTTCTGGTCCCACCGCGCAGATGAAGCCCGGCCGATGTTTGGCCTGTCGCTACCTGAATACCAATGCCAACTTGTTCTTATTTATACTGGAGAGGTCGGCAACGGAGGCCATGTTCAGTTCTTCTCCAACAGAGGGCAGAAATACCTAGACGATCATTTGGCTGCACTTGAAGCTACATCGTTACATGCCTTCGTTGGCACCCTAAGTCGGGCACTGAACATGCAAGATGATATTGAAGGCCTGCATCTGCTTGATCAAGAGGTGTGGGAGCACAGTTTTGCAGTCGATGGTGCGTTACAAGATTTCTTGCGAAAGAACTCAAACATCGTGCTGAAGCCAGAGCGATGCTGAAGCAGACATTCAAGCTACAGAGCGCTAGGTCTGGTTCGTCCGCACTATGGCCGTCTCATGAGGACCAAGTGGGTGTCAGCGTTGGTCTAACAATCGGTTAAAACCGTACATTTGTGTCACCAGCGCAAAGGACCGTCTTCGCCGCAAAGGTTAAGCTTTAGCCTTTCGGCGTAGGGACGATGGTGGTCTGCCATAAAGTGCTTTGAACACATCATTGAAACGGCGGACGCTCTGAAATCCGGCTGCAAAGGCAATTTCAGACAGGGCCATATTTCCTGCGTCGATCAGCCGTTTTGCACGTTGTACTCGCGCGGTTGCGGCGACCTGGCTGGGACTCGCACCCGCATGTTTAGCAAAAAGCCGCGAAAGGTGACGTGATCCGATGCCGAGCTTATCTGCGAGATCATTGACGTTGTTTGCATCTAAAAACCCATCTTCGATCATTCGTAATGCACGTCCCACTGTGGTCGCTGTCCCAAGCCACGCGGGACTGCCGGGT
>NZ_JBKQXN010000073.1:0-1447 GCF_046762905.1 Yoonia sp. R2-816
AGGGCGAAATCCGTGATCGAACCGCAGAGGCACAACACTACCGCATGGCGGGTCTCAATCTGCTCGCTGCAATCATCATCTTTTGGAATACTAACCAGCTAGGGAAAGCGGTTCAGCAGAGGCGAAAGGCTGGATTGGACTACCCGCCTGAGCTTCTGTCGCACATCTCACCGCTCGGATGGGCGCATATCTTGCTTACAGGCGAATATCGGTGGCCAAAATCATGATCAAACATGCTTATGATACGATTCCGCCCTCAGCCGGACTCGACACCCTATTGCGCAATTGGTTCGCCAATCTCCACAATGTGCTGATCAGGATCGAAGAAGCGAAAAAGCCGCTGCCCCCATGGCTCCAGCCTTACTTGATGTATCAACTGCACATGCGGAGATATTCGTTCAAACGCTTCATCTAATTCAAAGTCCTCGAAATACAGGACGAGATTTCCCCGCCCATAGGGGGCAGACGCAGTGTCTTCCCGAGCAAAAACTGACTTAAAAAGCGATTTTCCGTCATGGATCGCGAACCCATTATCGAACATGACGAAGTCCTCATGGTCCTGAATGATCGAAAGACCAAGAAGGCCGGTGTAGAAACTCTTTGATTTTTCGATGTCTTTGACGAACGGAAGTGGATTCACAAATCTCATAAACCAACCTTGCAGAACTTTGCCGAATGTGGGGCGTCAGTTGCTTTATTGCAGACATTTAAACATAGCGCAGCATTGGTCAATTTGGGTTCTGAGCCGCCGAATGCTAGCGCGGGACGCGGCCCGGCTACGACGTCACAAGAGCGGCTGTTCGCCGAAACGCCCAAATTCTTGACTTTTTACTGTTTGATCTGTTGAGCCGCCGTTCGCGTTTTAGCAACCGTCGTTCGCGCTAGGAGCGGCGAAACCGGGTAGCGAGCCCATTCCAACCGATGCTGCATCGTCAACGAATGGCTGCTTCAGTCGGATTTCATCCACCACTTATTTTCGTTCTGCCGTTTCTCAAGCAGAGAACGACTGGCAAATGCATCCTGAACATAGATCACTGGTTCTTCATAGGAGTGAAGACGATGGATGACGCTCATTGCAGCATCCAACAACTGCCTGTCCTTCGTGATTGAAAATGACAACACTCGGACTTGTCTGCTCGTAGCGGTTTCCATTGGACCGCTGGCGGTGCCCTGCGCACCGCGAAAGAACTGCGTTCCGGTGGCAGTTGCAAAGGACACATGGTCATAGTCCCCGTAGGCTAGTCGCACCTCGTCGCAGAGCGCCAGTCGGATACTATCGTCATCTTCCGGCCCAAGCTCCACATGAAGAGATATAGCTGAAAGTTGGTGATAGCCCCTGAGGGGCGGCATATCATGGCGTTGTTGACGCGCCGCAATTCTCATTTGAGAAAAGGATATGCCACATGACGAAGACTACCATCACGACGTTGCCCGATCCACATGGATT
>NZ_JBKQXN010000074.1:0-2333 GCF_046762905.1 Yoonia sp. R2-816
GTCAGCCCAGACCAAATGGCGGAAGCTCGACGGCGCAAACCGCATGCCCGAGATCATCGAAGGGATTGCATTCAAAGACGGGATCAAACAACTTAACCATGCCGCCTAATCACGCCGTCACCAACTTTCGGGCATAGCTCAAACCCACTAACAACAGGCTTGTTATTGATGGGATGTCTTGGGTTGCCCTGACCGGCGCGTCATGATCCGTGCCCATCATCAGACAGCTGACGTAAAGGCGGAACGCTGAGAATTAGTTTCGGGCGTTAGGCCGGGTTCAACGAGCGCCTACAGATCAACCACCAAAAAACCAATCACGGGTCATCTGTGGTAAGAGCTTCCGTGAACATCCAATGCTCTTGGTGCGCAATTCTAGAAAAGCGTAGATTCTCCGGCTTTCATCTTTAGCCGCTCCTGCTGAAACACCGTCTTGGGTGCTACCGGTGTTTCGCACCCAAGTGTCACATCGGCAGGTTTTTGCTCTATTTCCCACTTTCAGTGCAGAACGCTGCTCACTTGCATGATGGCGTACGAGAACGGCTGGCGCTTAATTCAATCTTAGGTTTATGTAGTCTCAAACGCTTGGAACTGCTGAAAGACAACCGATAGTGACACGTCGAAAAGTTGTGAATTCGCTTACTCTAGAGTCAGTCGCGTTGCGGTCTTCAGAGCAGTTTGAGTTTTTGCGTGCAGAAATTGCACCTATGTCAGGAATGCTCGTGGAGCGACGAGAACCCACAAGATCACCGTTCGAGTTTAGAGTACAGCGCTACAGTGCTCCAAGTATTGCTTTGGAGAGCGCAGCCGTCGGAAACCCGCTCCAAGTTCGTGTAACAAAAAAATCTATGGCGACTGCGATGTCGGATCGACTGTCTTTACACTACCGTACAGCTGGGACGGACAGAGCAGTGATTTTTGGACACAACACTAGTGTTGCTGGGCCGCAAGATCTGAGGATTATTGATTTTCAGCAACCCTTTTATTCAGACTTGTCTAGGTTCCAGAGCTTGAATCTGGTGTTGAACCGTACCGATGTATTGGGTGAGCTTCCCTTAATTCACGATCAAAGTGGCGATATTATTCACAATAATTCACTAACCAATACACTGCGTCAGTTGATATTATGTATTTTTCAAGAACTTAAATCGGCCACAGATGCAGAAGCTGCTCGGATGCTCAGCCATCTACGCCAATTTACCATCGACACACTCCGTTTTCATATGCTCCGGGACTTGGAGAGCTCCGAAATACCGAATCAATCCAAGCTGAGCGTAGTGCTTAGTTACATTGAAAGGCACTACAATGAACAAGGCCTGACACCTGAAAATCTCGCTGCGGCAACCAGCATGTCTCGGGCGACACTATATCGACTTTGTCGCACAATGGGTTCGCCCCGAGATTTAATCCAAAAAACAAGACTAAGGAAAGCGGCTGAACATATAAGATCAGGTGAAGGCACAAATATTGAAGCTCTTTCACATAGCGTTGGTTTCACAGGGAGACAGTCTTTCACCCGCGCCTTCCGAAGGGAATTTGAATTGTCACCCAAGGAATACAGGCAGGCATACTCACCCTGCTCAAAGAATACTCCAGATCAAGGAAGCTCGCCGTGCCGGTGGAAAAAAATGCGAAGATCTTCGCTTGACCGTGTCGACAATAGGACTTTACGTTGGGGGTTAGCTATGAAACGCGCTGACGTGTGCAGTGGAGGCAAGCTTGGCACGAAAACTGGAGTGGAGGCGGGAATGGGCATTCTTTGAGCGTTTCATTCTTTCAATCCTCGCCCTTCGAAGAGGCACAAACTTTCGAAAGACTGCATTGTTCAGGTTCGAATAGAATGTGTAGCAGGACCTCCGGACCTATTTGCCGAGCATAAGAGATCTGCCGTCGCGGTCAGCGGGAAATGCCGATGCCTCTTTCAACTAGAAAAACCCCTATCTGATTCATGGCGGCCGTCCGTCACGACACAAAACCCAACATGCGGCAGCTACATGTCGACCGCGAAGACGACCCTGCACCCAGCATACGAATACTCGACACTCAGGAGCATGGTGCACGACCAGCTTTGCAAATCTACATTGGAGGCCGAAAAGGGACCGCGATTGCTGGATTATGGGAAAAAGCGCTTGTAAAACACTATGCGATTAGACGACACCATCTGCTGTGTGATCAACTATACTAGGGCGCGCGCTATCTCGCGGATCAGGTCGCTTGTCTCTGGTCGCATCGTTTGGTGCCGGTACCGCAGGGCACGGACCGTTCGCGACAAATCAAGACCGTCAATGGGTATCGCCACCAAGCCTATGTCTTCTGGAATTGCCGTTGATGGCAAG
>NZ_JBKQXN010000075.1:0-6607 GCF_046762905.1 Yoonia sp. R2-816
TCAAACGATACCCGGCGTTGGCCCACTCACTGCCATGGCGGTAGAGGCCTTCGCACCGTCCATGGATATCTTTAGATGTGGACGAGACTTTGCCGCATGGCTCGGACTGGTGCCCAAGCAGCATTCATCGGGGGGCAAAGAACGGCTCGGAAAGGTCTCCAAAGAAGGTCAGGTTGATATTCGTCGTCTACTTATCATTGGCGCAATGACGCGCATTGCATGGGTGGGTCGAAAGCCTGTCCAGGACGGTTCCTGGCTGGACCGCATGTTGAAACGCAAACCAAAGATGCTTGTTGCAATTGCACTGGCCAATAAAATGGCCCGCACCATCTGGGCCGTGCTGACAAAACAAGAAGATTATCGAGGTCCGGCGAAGACTGTGGCCGCCTGAGAGCTAGCGGGCGATACAATCTGAAACCCAACGGCTTTCATGCTGCCCCGTGCCATCCAATACCATCCGCACAGCACGTTCGCGCACTTCTGGTGAATACTTGTTCGTTGTCTTTGTCATGATGCTCCATCCTACTCATGAGTTGGAGCCTCCGGCAAACCCGGTGCGGTTCAGAGTGATCTGCTCATTTGCCACAAGCGCGTTCGCGAAGCTCTGTTTGTCTAAGAACCATTTTGGACTCATCCGCGTACGCGATTGGATTAAGTCAGAGCAAGCTTAATCTTTGTTCATGAACTATATCCAACTCCACTGTGCTGCACGCAGAGAAAACAATTAGCACAATGACACAGGGATTCATTGCTGCATACACATCTAGAAACCACCATCCTTCAATTACAAGAGAAAACAGAACTGAGGCGTGGTCAAACTCTTTGGCCTGGTTTCGGGAATATTTGCCGGTCCTCAGCGGGTCTCCGTCACAAAACGCCAACACAATTTAATCGAACACCTAAATGCGAAAGTGAGTGGAGAAATGCTAGTAGATCGCCCGCTCTTAATGAGTCCCTACCCCCCAACTCTAAGCCCTTACGAAAAACCAGCTCAAGATGGTACGATAGACTGGCTGGTTCGTTACGGCATTGTCTGTAGTAAGGGTGTGGAGGATCGGGTCAGGAGGCAAGGGTGGACCCGTTGCATGGCGCGCTGTTATCCAAATGCTTCTCTTGTTGATTTGCAGTGGATTTCTGATTGGGTCAGTTGGATATTCTTATTTGACGATCAGAACGATGAGGCAGAACAGGGACGTGGAACAGAACGTCTAACTGAATGTCGCCCCCTTCTTCTTGACATCATGAGAGGAGGCTCGGCGCAAGATGGTAATCATATGCTTCAGGCTTGGCATGATCTATGGGCACGCATCCGACCTAGAGTGGATCCTGACTGGTTAGAGCGGTTGACACAGCAGCATGATGATTATTTCTTGGCATGTATTTGGGAGGCATCCAATCGCGAGTCAGGTATAATTCCGGATACTAATACTTACTTGCTTAAACGGCTTGATTCAGGAGCTGTCTACCCTTGCTTAACTATTATTGAGTTTGTTGGGCAGCTGAAGCTACCTGAGGACGTACTTTGCCACCCGGTTGTTAGCGACCTAAGCCGAAGCACGAACAATCTTATTTGTTGGAGCAATGATATCGTGTCTCTAGAAAAAGAATTGAAAAACGGGGACATGCATAACTTAGTCATTGCTCTGAGCAATGAGCACCAAATCAGCCTGCAACAGGCAACAGACAAAGCCGTCGTTATGCACGACACTGAAATGGAGCATTTTGATGCTTTGGTAAATCAGGTGCCACGGTTTTCCACAGAGATTGATATTGATCTCCAAACCTATATCGATGGCTTGAAGTTCTGGATACAGGGAAATCTTGATTGGTCGTTTGAAAGCCAAAGGTACGGTGCCACCTCGTCTCACCACAGGTAGTGCCAATGGTCTGAGGGTTTCTTCGAAACCAAGTTTCAGATTCAGCAAACTAGACTGACTGAACAAGAGGGCGAGCTCAGTTGAAAAACATGGTGTGATTGCGGCGGCCGCTCTCCAGTGGCGAACGAGGCCCAGTATATTGGCCTCATGGAAAATAGCCGTGAGGAGAACGACCATGAAGTATTATGCTGGCTTAGATGGATCTCTCAAAGAGATTTCGATCTGTATTGTCGATGATGACGGGAAGATTGTGGAGCAGGGCAGTGCGCCTTGTGATGCGGAAGGGGTACGGGGCTGGTTTACGGCTCGCTCGCTTGCACCGGAACGGATCGCGCATGAGAGTGGGCCACTTTCGATCTGGCTTCAGCGCGGCTTGACCCGTCTGACCTTGCCAGCCACTTGCATTGATGCACGTAAAGCGCACAAAAGCCTCTCTGCGCGCCCTAACAAATCTGATGCTGCGGATGCGGAAGGTCTGGCGCAGTTGGCGCGAACGGGCTGGTTCACCCCTGTGCATATCAGAAGTGAAGAAGCTGATCTCCTGCGCAGTTTGATTGGCGCACGCGAGCGGTTGATCCGGTTGCGCAAGGAGCTCGAAGGTCACATTCGCGGCATTCTTAAGACCTTTGGAATCCGTATGACGGGTGTTACTCACACGAGGCAGCGCCAGGCGTTTCGCGACCAATAGGCCGCCGCTGGTGAAAGAGATCCCGTGCTACGCATGATCGCCGATAGCTTTGTCCTTGTGTGGATGGTCCCTGCAAAGCAAGACTTTTTTCGAAGCAGTTAGCAATTTGTCAGATACGGTCTTGTGTTCGGCCTGTTCGCGCGGTTCTTAGGTCCGCTGGCCTTGATGGTTTCCGCAGATCAAGTCCCCATTCTCGCAGACGGACAGTTATCGTCCTGGACAAAGCTCGGGGTGTCTTGATGTTGCGGCTGACTTGTCCGCCATCACTTCATTGGTCTTGCTATCTCGTTGTTCGTTCCTTCTCGGTTCAGACTGTTCGTACTTCGTAGGGTTCATTGCGCGATAGCACCGCCCAAATGATCCTTGCGGTCTTGTTTGCCATGGCAATGGCCGCCAGCTTGGCTGGCTTGCGCTGTAGGATGTCGGCGAACCAAGGATCAAATCGCTCCGGTGCGGTTTTGATCTGTTTGATGCGGGATGTCATACCGACGACCATAAGTCGTCGAATGTAGCGGTCGCCCATTTTTGATATGCGTCCCAAGCGCTCTTTGCCGCCTGTTGATTTGTTGATTGGCGTCAAGCCCAGCCAAGCCGACAAATCTCTACCGCTTTGGAACTGTTCGCCACTCCCCACAGTTGCCACGATCGCAGAGGCGGTGATTGGGCCGATGCCCGGGATCGTTTGAAGCAACGCTATTCGCGGTTCTGATTTTGCCGCTGCAGTCATGCGGCGACCGTACCAATTCACCCGCAGATGTAGAGCCAGAAGTTGCTCGCTGAGGTCTAAAATCACATCGCAGGCAGCTGGCGGTAGATCCGGTAAATGCCCCTCGGTCACGCGCTTTGCAAATTTGACAGCGTGCCCGACGCCCTGAGCAAAGATAACGCCGAACTCAGCCAATAACCCGCGCATCATATTGATGGTCTGGGTTCTTTGTCGAACAATTAGGTCTCTTGCCCGATGCAGCGACAAGATTGCCTGCTGTTCTGGTGACTTCAATTCCACAAACCGCATGGTCGGACGGGTGACGGCTTCGCAAATTGCTTCCGCATCAGCTGCATCAGATTTCCCTCGCTTCACATATGGCTTCACGTAAATAGGCGCGATCAGCTTCACCGCATGACCCAGCTTGCTCAACTCACGCGCCCAATAATGACTGGACCCACACGCCTCCATACCGACCAAGCACGGCTCTAGATTCTCAAAAAAGGAAATCATCTGCGCCCGTCGCAACGGACGGTTAAAAGCAACGGTTCCGTCTTCAGTGACCCCGTGAACCTGAAAGGTGTTCTTGGCCAAATCAAGGCCGATTGTGGTAACTTGCATTGGGTGGCTCCTCTCATAAGCGGTTAACGACAACTGCACTATGGCGCATTGCGACGCCCGTTGAAGCAGGGGCCATCCACCCCATCCCGCAGTGTGCCAATTGGTTGTTCCAGATTTGCTGCATACTGCCTGAATGGCTGCTTTTGCCTCTGCGAGGCAGCAGCGTTTTCGCTACAGCGCGGCAAGTTCCTGCGCGGTGAGCGCACGCAGCAAAATGTTGGCACTTACGCAATGGGCTCGCCGCCGACATCTGACGGTTTTGGTCGGATGACTGGTGCCAGCCCGAACCGGACATCGGATTTTGCGGCGGATTGGCAGGTCAGCGGACAATCCCGGCCTTATGTATCAAACGCACCAACAACACACCTTATAAAAACAAGGCTGTGAATCCATAATGTGGGCATGCAAAACACAATACACGGGCTGATTAAGAAGCGCGGCGAGATAGCGGGCCAGCACAAGGTCGCTCTCAAGGCAGCAGACGCCCTGAAAGCCGATCTTGACGCTATAGACCGCGCGCTGGTGCTGTGTGGCTACCAAGATGACCCCAAAAGGGCATGATCGAAAGCTTAGGCATGCCTCGGGCCATACGCCCTCGTTTCAGAAGAATTCCATTTCTTGCGATCACGAATTGATATTCGTCAATTGGAATATGTTGATCTGCCCTAATCAGAGATTTGTATCACCAAGAATTGAGTATCGGTCCGAAGTAGTTGGCCAGATGTGGAGGCGGTGATCCATCTGATCCACGCCAAACAACAAATCAGGAGAGAACCAATGAATATTCTTACAAATTCAGGTGTCTTTACAAAAACGATCACTCTGTGCGGTGTTGCGGCACTGATGCTGACTACCGCACCGATCATGCTGGATGATTTTGTGCCCTCCTCGGCCCAGGCCCAAGGCCAAGGCGGTGGCGGGAATAGCGGCGGCGGTGGAAACGACAGTGGCGGCGGGAGTGACCGCGGCGGCGGAAATAGCAACCAAAACCAAGGCGAGAATTCCGGAGGGACCGATGATAATGCGGACTCGACGTCATCAACGACACCAAGCACGCAGTCGTCGGGGGGGGCTGCCCAAGGCGGAACAAATGCGGCATCCGGATCACAAAGCGGCAATTCTGGCTCTGGCAACGCTGCGGTATCGGCTGATCCACAAGTGCCATCTGACAGTGGTCAATCTGGCGGCAGCGGCAGTGGTCCGACGTTCTCTGACATCATTCTTGATATGGCCGGGGCAAGCGTAGATGAAGACTCTGACCGGCCAGACTGGGCGGGCGAACCTGGCGGCAAAGATGGTGCCGGCGGTGGTCAGCCAGATACGTCAGGCACCACGAAGGGCGATTTGTATGGCGACCTCTTTATTATTGCACGTGATGCCAACGGTGTTCCGATCCTGACTGCAGAAGGCTGGGTGCAACCCTTGGATGCTGACGGCAATCCCATCGCGCTGGACGAAGATGGCCATCCGCTGGATGAAAGCCTGACACAGGAGGTCGAACTTGGTCGACTGAACGTCAGCCGCGCGCCGGTGTCGGTTCTTGATAACCGGGCTCATGAAGTCATAGACCTGATGTTGAATGCTACAGATCTTACCACGGACGCTGCGGGCCGTCTGGTCTTTACCCTTGATGGTGTGACCAAAACAATCGACTCGCCACTCGAGAATTTGGCGATTTATACGGCGATTATCACAACCGGCACGATCCCCGGCGTGGACGATCTGCCCGGAACAGAGTTTGATTTTCTCGTTGATGGACAAATGACCGATGAGGATTTGGCAGCGTCAGCCGTGTTCCTTGCTGCTGCAACCGACAAGACCGGTGTTTTCACGTCGGATGAGATCGCCTACCTCAATGCGTTCCTTGGCGTGAACACGCAGACAGTCGGATCGGTGATCTATTCGGATATCGATTACTCCGACTTTACCTATAGCCGCGAGGACACCTATCAGAACGTCACAGCCGAAGTTCTGGTCTTGCAAGAAGATGGCAGCTGGGTGCCAACGGTTGTGAATGTCTACGATGCCGTGTTTGAAAGCGAAGAGGCAAATGCGGCGGGATCATTGGACGCCTATACCGTAGCTGCTGATGACGCGCGAAGCATCGTGAATTACATCCACGAATACGAAGTGCCTGCAGTGGATTTGGATTCAGTCACGCACTAGCAGTTTCGTGTTCTTGCCCGAGGGCGACACCCTATACCCCTGCGTTTCAAAGACGCGGGGGTTTATGATTGATACCTCAGTTTGAGTCTTTCAAGCTGTACTATGAAATGGTGTTCGAGGCTCTTCATCATTGAGTGACGGCTTTGCCCGCTGCCTAGTCGCAATTATACCTACGCTGCTGCAGCGTAAATCGCGCTGCGAGCGCTCGCAGCACGATCTGGACGCTTCCGCAATTGGGCTCTCAACGGTCATCGGATGCAGCGCAGCATCTGACCTAGATTGGACGTAATGCCAGATGTGAACGGCCCATACCTGCCTTTGGCCCGTGGGTGTTGATGCCGCGGTGCGGCCCGTCAGAGGAGACATTCGCTGCGACTGCAAATTGTGATCCGCGGTGAACTCACAGATCGCGGGATGGGGTGGATGGCCCCTGCTTCAACGGGCGTCGCAATGCGCCATAGTGCAGTTGTCGTTAACCGCTTATGAGAGGAGCCACCCAATGCAAGTTACCACAATCGGCCTTGATTTGGCCAAGAACACCTTTCAGGT
>NZ_JBKQXN010000076.1:0-215 GCF_046762905.1 Yoonia sp. R2-816
AGCAGGCGAAACCCTTCAGCGATCACAAACCGGCCTTTCGGTAGCTCCAATAAATCGTCGATGATGAAGTGAAACCCTTCGCCCTCAAACCAATGGAAGGTTTTGAGCATCTCATTGGGTGACCGGGCGACCCATCTTTCATTCATTGTCATTCGCATGAAATTGGCGAGTTGCGGACACTTATGACTTGAGCAGCGAGATGAATGATCGCTCAT
>NZ_JBKQXN010000077.1:0-7368 GCF_046762905.1 Yoonia sp. R2-816
GAAAGCGAACCTTTCTGTCCGCGTTGTTCTTCATCGCTACGTCGCAATATCGTCCTGCCTTTTGGAAGAGACTGTCTCCTCAGCATCCTCTTTATGGCGTCCGCTCGGGTGAGCGTTTGTGCATAAAAATACCTGAAGAGACGAATGATACGTTACACTTGGCAAACTAGATTTTTTTTTTAAGGCGGCCCAGTTCCAAAACCCACTAATTCACGCCCAGACAACTATTTGCACAAACAGTAAAGTTCGGTTGCGCCGCAAACGGTGTTGTCACGTTAACCGTCGTTCGGTTGCCCATGATATGATTTGGACGTAAGTGACATCCGCTGGATCAAGTGGATCAGTTTTAATGGTTTTGTTCACGTAGAATTCTCGTATTGTCAGATTGATTTAATCAGCACTCTTCAAAAGTACTTAACAGTTGTGATCACGCTGTCTTCCGATCTGGGCACCAGCGGAAGTCAATCAAAAGTTTTCGATAAAACCGTGCTAAGGAGCAGAAAAATATTCACATATGATGCACTTATAACTCAGTTTGATAACGCGACAATACTAGCTGCTGAACGGATCGTCACCCCGTCCACGGTCAGGCGACGCTTGTCGGTGGCTCTTCCCCATGTGCCTGTGACATGGCACTTAAAGGCAAGAATCGGAAACACATGAATTGCGATCATCACGCCAGGGGTGATCTCCTGACCAATGGCCAGCCAGGCGCCTGTTGCCAGCATGGCGGATTGCAGCATGAAGCGGAAGGATTTGGTGATTGTGCTAAAGAGGTTCGCCATGTCTGCGGCATGCCGCTGTTTTGTGAGAAACGTGCCATTGAACGCCTCCCATTGCTCTTTCAGCGTTGCCGTCATACCCATGGCCCGAACGGCCTCGGCATTCCGCCGGCCCTGTTCAACAATGGCCGCGCGTTGAACGGCATGTCGGTTGGCGTCTGCCGACGGCGTCCGCGATGCCAGTTCATTCAGGCCGATCAAAATACAAATGAAGACCGCACCACCAGTGGCGACCAGTCCAAGGATCGGGTGAAAGACATAGATGATGGTCAGATAAACCGGCATCCAGGGAAGATCGAAGATCGCTGTCGGGCCGGGTCCGACGAGGAACTGACGTACGGTTTCGAGATCGCGCACCGGATCAAGTGTTTCCGCCTTGCGGCCAATTAGAATCGGCAGCGTGATCGAGCATTCATAGCTTGTTGCAGAAAGCTGTGCATCAAGATGCTGACCCACGCGCAGCAGGACACGCGAGCGGATGCCCTCAAGGAGGCCATAGAACACATACTGCCACCCGCCAAACCAGCCAGCACCATCAGCGTCGGGACCGAACCGCTCGCCAGGACCCGGTCATACACCTGCAGCATGAACAGTGATCCGGTGAGCATTAAGAGATTGATCGGCAGCTGAGCAGGCCAATGCCTCCAAGTGTAGAACGGACTGCCTTCAGGCACTCCGCAACAAGCCCGTCCTGGGAACGTGATTGTGACATCATGCGTCGTCTTTGTTACGCGTAAAACCGGAAGTCGTCGGATGACAGATCCGACACGACGACATTCTTCAGGACAATGCTGTTGTCGGTATCCAACGTGATGGTTGTGTCGGTGCCGTTATCCGCCGCATTGTTCAGGACATCCGCATAGGACGTCAGGTTGGCGACACCCCTGAACGCGATGGCATCCTCCGTCGCAGCACCAGCCGCAAAATCGGTTATAACATCCTCGCCGAAACCGGGATCAAAGACGAAGATGTCGTCTCCCGATCCCCCGGTCAGCGTGTTGTTGCCAGCGCCGCCAAACATCCAATCATCGCCCGCGCCGCCATGTAAGCTATCGTTTCCGCCGAGACCCCAAAGACTGTTATTGGCCTCATCCCCCCGCAGCGTATCTGCATGGGCAGATCCCGCGAGGTTCTCGATGGACTCAAAAACATCGCCCGCCGCGTCACCCGTGTTGGTCGCAGCGTTGACCAAATCCACCGTCACGCCAGAGGCCGCATCCCAATACCCCGCCCCATCACGGCCAGCGCCGCCATCCAGATCATCATCGCCCGCGCCGCCGTTTTGGATATCATCGCCAGCGTTGCCCAACAGCGTATCATCACCAGCGGCGTCAAAGATCGGCGCTTCATTTCTTCCGTGAACAACAATTGAAACACTTGCGACGCTCTCCCCACCATTCCCGTCCTCGACCGTATAGGTGAATGCATCCGTTAGTATCTGGCCATCTGTTAAAGCCTGAATAGCGTCTGCGCCGGTGGGATCTAACTGATGGTCCCGTCGGTGTTCAGCGTCAGGGCGGCCCCATGTGCGCTCGTGGCAGAGACCGCTGTCACCGTGAGCGTATCCCCGTCGATATCACTGTCATTGGCCAGAAGCGTGGCTGTATCAATCAAGGTCACAGCATCTTCTGTGATGGTATCAGAGCCTTGTATAACACCATTCGCGTCAAAAATACGGGCCTTGATGGCATCCCTATCAGTATCACCCTGCTGCCCGTCTTCAGACTCCCAGGTTACTACGAAACCACCATTGGCCAGCGCTGCAACGCTCGGGGCTATTTGCCTGTCATTGGTAAACTGAAAACTGCGGCTGGTGGTCGGTGTCGCGCTTGCCAATCGCATGGCTCGACGGCTATGGGCAATGTTGAAGAATGGAAGAGATTACGAAATTCAGGGCATGGCTGCTTAAGCCTACCCTGGGTGACCGCAGGACTGAGAGGACGTAAAGAAGGTTAAGGAACACGGATCAACGAGATTGAATTCGGAACAGGCAGACTAATTCTCCGGTGCGACGCAAGCCCGCATAACCGATTGACCGCCCGATTTCGCGTATCTCCATAACGGCTCGCAGTCAGCTCTGGCTGCACGTTAGAAGCCGGACACCCAATTGCACCCGATCCTGTTGCAAGACCCAATTTCCAGCCACTCAGAAACGGGGCATCCACACCCGATAATTATGGTACCAAGTCATCGGCTCTCGGAGGGTCAATTTCAAGAACACATCGCTTCATTTCGAGATCAGTCAGCAGCGGTAGTTTATGGGTTTGCCCCGTCAGGGAAATTCACGCAAATCTGGTATGATCAATGGCGCAGTGCCGTTACATCGTCTTATGGCACGGCGCTCGAAGAACTTGGATTTCATCCCTACTTTGTCGATGCCACATCGTTCGCACGCCAAGCACTGGATGGTTCTCTCCCAAAGGTCGTTTGTGCGTTCAACCTAAATGCTGGCATTACCCCGATCCATCACTGGGGCATGGTGTCAATCGGCATCTAAAAGTGACCCCTTATCGGCACCCAATTTTGACCCCCCTTTGTGATGAGCTGGCCCGGCGCTGCGTAGCCCTCACATAGCGCAGCGGCGGCGGGCCAGCGGGGTTGTTGCTTGGCATTACGCTCTGTTTCTGAAGCGCCAGCTTTCATTTCCGGTTTCGACGATCTCACAGTGGTGGGTGAGACGGTCGAGGAGCGCTGTGGTCATCTTTGCATCTCCGAACACGCTTGGCCATTTACCGAAGGCCAGATTGGTTGTGACGATAATCAAGGTGCGTTCGTAGAGCTTGCTGATCAGGTGGAACAACAACTGGCCGCCGGTTTGCGCGAAGGGCAGATACCCCAGTTCATCTAGTATAAGGAAGTCGAGGCGAGAGATGAGATCAGCCGTGCGTCCCTGGCGCTCTGCGCGGGCTTCGGCATCGAGCTTGTTCACCAGATCGACTACATTGAAGAACCGGCCACGCCGCCCTTCTCGGATGCAGGCACGAGCGATGCTGACGGCGAGATGGGTTTTGCCGGTGCCGGTTCCACCGATCAGAACCAGGTTACGCTGATGGTCGAGGAAGTCGCCGGGGGCCAGATCGCGGATCAGGGTCTCGTTGACCTCGGCGGCTTCAAAGTCGAACTCGTTGATCTCCTTTGCCAAGGGTAATTTGGCGATGGTCATTTGGTATTTGACCGAGCGGGCTTGCTTCTCGGTGATCTCAGCATGGAGCAGGTCGCCGATGATCTGTTGCGGCTCATGTTGGCGTTTGACGGCTGTTGTGATGATCTCATCGTAAGCCGTCCGCATGCCGTAGAGCTTTAATTGGCCCATTGCGTCGAGCACCTGTGTCCGTTCCATTTTGTGGTCTCCTCAAGCTGTCATACCGGTCGCAGTTCGCTTCAGGCTCGCAAGCCAGCTTCAAAGCGTCCGGGGTGGTGATTGTCAGGGGGGTGGCGGTTCCCGGTGGCGCGCCAGGATGTTCAATACGACACCGGCGGAATGGACGTTGTGTGACAAGGCTTCCGCACATGCCGCCTCAACGGCGTCTAACCCGTCGGTCAGAATGACCCCAAGGATATCGACCATCTGACGATCTCCGCCGGGCAGGCGTTCGAGCTTTTTGCGCACGCGCCTTATAGCAATGGGCAGCTCCCACTCTTTGAAGGGCGCACCGTTGCGCAAAGCGCCTGGTTTGCGTGCGAGGACAGGCAGATAGTGCAACGGATCATAGATTGTTTTGCCGCGCCCGAAGACGCGTTCATGCTGGCCGACAATCTTTCCATCCTGCCAGCATTCCAACCGATCCGCATAGGCGCGGATCTCCACGGGACGACCAACTGCGCGGGCATCGACGGAGTAACGGTTGTTATCGAACCTGACCAAACAGGTCTTGGATACCGATGCCGGTGCCGCGTGGAATCCATCAAAGGGGCCGACATATGGGACCAAGCTGGAGCGCTCTTCTTCGAACACCTCTCAGATGGTCCTGTCGCGCATCTCGGGATGTTTGTTTGCCTTGGCGTAGGCGGTGCAGCGATCCTCAAGCCAAGCATTCAGTTCGGCGTAGGATTTGAACTTCGGGCGCGGCACACCGAGGTTGCCTGCGTTCAACGCGGCACAGCACGAGGTGCTTGATGGCCTCAAAACTCATCGCCCCCATGTGCAGCGCGTCCTTGATAGCGGCATGCAGCACATTCTGCTCATAGTGTTCCAGCAAACGCAGGACCTGCACATACTCGCGCTTGCCTGTCTTGCCCTGCCGCGCTTCCAGCAGGCGCTGCAATGTTGAGAAGGCGTCGGGGAGGTCCCGGTCCTGCAATGGCGCTGCCTGTTCAAACGCCATGATCTTGCGCTCGATCAATCGCAGATAATGTACTGGGTCGAAGGTGATGTCATCTTTATCGTAGGAGCGGATATGTTCTGCGATCACCTCGGCCGCACAGCCAATGACGACCCGATCCACAAAGCCTTTGATCCAGACCTCACGGTGCCCAAAGGCAACGGGCACTGAGTAATCATTGCCACGATAGCGCACGACAGACGTGGATGTGACCGGGCCACTGCGCAGATCACAGGCCTCAAACGGTGCAGCGGGCAAATCCTGCATCGCAGCCAGGTCCACCTGCAATCGTTCACCGATGCTTATCT
This sequence comes from Yoonia sp. R2-816, assembly GCF_046762905.1. NCBI lineage: Bacteria > Pseudomonadati > Pseudomonadota > Alphaproteobacteria > Rhodobacterales > Paracoccaceae > Yoonia > Yoonia sp. R2-816. The sequence goes on from NZ_JBKQXN010000077.1 coordinate 5,413, forward strand.
TGTGGCCGCGCAGGATGTCATCCTGTCGTTTGCGGCACTGCTCTTCGAGATAGTCATTGAACGCATCCCAACTCGGAAAGCGGGGCATTGGCACCATGAAGTTGCGGCGGGAATAGCCCCTTGGGTGACGATGCGGCTTCGGCTAAGTGAGGTGCGCGACTGATTGACGGTTGATGAGCTGCACGGCGCTTTGGGCACATCGGACCAGAAAGCCTAACGTTCGACACACGCCACGCAGCCGCCCCACCAGGCGGCGTCTTATGGTGCGCAACGCCCCGCCCGCGCAAAGCCGCCCACCAAGGCGGCCAGCGGGTGGGAGATTCCCGGCGCTGCCGACAAGCAGTCTGATGCAATCAGTTCGCGCTTGCGCGAATGGGGTGCCAACGACCACCCGGTGAAGGGACCGCCGTCTCGTGCTGAACCAACCTGTGTTGCGCCTGTAAGCCTCAAGTTCGCTTTGCAATACTTAGTCTGCCAGTTTTCCGGACCGATTGAATGCCACGTAAAACCGTATCTGTGAATGCTGGACCGAACTGCCCTCTGGGGCTACGATCTTCCAGCGTATAGGACGCTTCCAGAACGTCAGCGTTCAACTCATCCACTATGACCCAAAGTGGAATGTGGCTGTCGAGTTTGGCACGGTGTGCCTCTGTCTCCGGGATAGCAATTGCGAAACGTCCTGCGTCGGGCCGCTTGCTTGTGATCGGAGCAATGAACAGGACATGCTGACCCTCTGCGTTCACTATCACCACCGCCATGCAGCAAGGACGTTTTTTGCGGCCTTCTGCTTCGCCCTTTTCATCCTGCCACTTCCAAAGATAGTGATAGTCGAAAACCTGCCCTGCTTCTGGAAAATCATCCGCCACGGAAATGTTCCTCTAAGCCTTGATCGAGCAACGCGCCCAACTCTGGCGGCATATCAGCCACGGATACTGCAACTTGCGTTGTGCGACCCTTAGTGAGTGTTTCGTAGCGTTCCATTGACATGACAACAAAGCGCGGTTTCCTGTGCTTTGTGATTGCAACAGGCGCAACCGTGGCCGCTTCAAAAATATCAGCGGGAGCACGGTTCATATCTGCGGCTGGGAATTCTTTCATTGGCCTATCCTTCTTAATCCGTATAATCCGGTATATATGTAATATACGGATATTCCTATTATTTGCAAGTTCAATCGATCCTTGGATCGCGCAATTACCCCATCTTCGGTGATCGCTGCGATTGTGTCAGGCGTTCTGCGTGACAACGCGACGCCATCTCCAGACATCATGGCATCAACGTATTCTGTCTTCTTCAGGACGGAACCATCAGCCTCGATGTGGGTCGTATCTTCGTCGGTCTCGCGTGTGATGGCTCCGTCAACCTTCACGCGCACCCATGTTCCGTTGACGCGGATTGCAACAGAGTCATCTTCGACAACGATACCTTCCCAACCGATGTCATCGCTGTCACGCCGCAGTACGATCTTGTCTTGTTGCAGCCTGATCTGAATGTCGCGGGTCGTCGACCCGTACCTCTAGGAACACCTCTTGGACCTTTGGGTCGCTGTGGATTGTCGCGTTCGCGTTCTTCGGCGGCCATACCTTCGCCTGATTGCGCACGTTGCCCTGCTGATCAGTGTGAAAACCGATATAGAGTTGCGCAGATTTCCAGATCCGCTGTGTTGCTGTCGTTAACTTGCTCATCCGACGGGCTCCAATTCAATGCACGTGCTGACCTTTTCGGCCAAATCTCAAGGCTGTTGTCACGTGTGGTTCATCTTGCTATTGGTGTCCCACCCCCCGCAAGGGGTGGGACGTGGACGCTTACTGAGCGCCGTGCTGTTTTAGAAAGGCGAGGCCAATCCTAGCCGAGAGACCTCCCTTCCGTAATGGGTCTTTGTTCGTCAAGCGCTTAAAACCGTTCAAAAGCAACAGACTACATGTCACCTCCCTTTGGCAGGTGGTTGTGCAGCGGTA
>NZ_JBKQXN010000078.1:0-1770 GCF_046762905.1 Yoonia sp. R2-816
TTCTTCAATATATCTCTGAAATCGCGTCCTGAGTGCCAATGGCAAAGGTGCTGACATGATCCATCCTCCCAAACAGGATGAATCACATCTGATCCCTCAAGGGAATCCCCAGCGATTCAGGTTCAAACCGAAACGCTTTAAACGTCGCCTTTGGCGCAAGATACATATTGGGATTGATGAAGAAACACTGGAGATACGGGCCGTTGAGGTAACGACCAGCAGCATAGGCGACGCCCCGATGCTACCGGATCTTCTCGGCCAGATCCCATCCGACGAAGACATCAGCAATGTCACTGCGGACGGTGCGTTCGACACGCGCAAATGTCATGATGCGATTGCAGCCCGCAATGCCCACGCGGTCATACCGCCACGCAAGAATGCGAAGCTTTGGAAAGCAGACACACCAGGTGCCAGAGCGCGAAACGAAGCCGTGCGATCATCAAAGTATCTGGGACGTGCATTGTGGCGGCACTTGACCGGATATCATCGCAGAAGCCGCGTCGAGACAAAGATGCACTGTTTAAAACTACTGGGTCAGCGCCTCTCAGCGCGCGACTTTGACCGGCAGGTTGCCGAGATCCAGATCCGGGCTGCCATCCTCAATGGCTTCACAGCACTCGGCATCCCCAAAACCGTGGCTGCAGAATAAATCCGTCTGGGGTAACGGGACGTCTATCAATTAACCGATTTGTGCAACAAAGTCATTAAGACTGCGAAGAAGAAGTTCTACATTTCCAAAAATCTCCTGTACGAATTCTTGTGTGCTACACCAATGGATGATTCGTAAGAGAGACAGCCGAATCACCAATAGCAAAGATCTATACCTCAATAGGTTGTTGGTATTGGCCTTCAGGCTTAAAATAGCCGAATATGCAATTGCCTTTTGGGCTCGGCGTGACGCGGTAATGCATATCGGTTTTTCTCCAGCCGCGTCACGCGACACATTGATCTGTTATATCTATTCCAGCGCTGAATGTCAGGTTTGGAAAACGTCAAGCCAATAACCTGAAAACCAAGCGCTAACAATTGCTCTTCTTATCAAGCATAAGTTGTTGTATGGCATTTATGCTTCTTCGGTTTTGCACAAATTGCGCTTGCGATTAACTACATGAAGCCACCATGATGGCTGGAACGCATGAGCAGTTGGACACCACAAAGCACAAGACCACAAACCGGCCAGCTTGCAACAATGTGTTAAAGCGACGCGGATCATTCGAGTTTTGGTTTGACTTAGAGATGGTCTGAGTGCTGCTACCGAACGGTGTATCCGTTGCAAGATTCCTATCGACAATGATGAAGAAACACTGGAGATTCATGCCGCAGAGGTCATGGTCGACAATCTTGACGACGCTACAACTTTGCTCGAGCTGCTCGAACAAATCCTGCCCGATCAGAGCATTGTGTCGGCGATCACAGACGGTTCTTATGGTACACACAATGCCGGGGCGTGATTTCCGACCGCAATGCTTGCACCGTTATCCCGAAGCGCAAAAAAATGCAGAGCTGTGGAAACTCACGAGCGCCGGAGCCATCGACTGGCATTAGGCGATTGGTGCATCGCACTTGTCGTGGTCGAACGACCTGAAAGCGGAAGAGCGGATAAGATCGCAGAGGCCGCCTCGAAGCCAAGAGAGATATAGCTGAAAGTTGGTGATAGCCCCTGAGGGGCGGCATATCATGGCGTTGTTGACGCGCCGCAATTCTCATTTGAGAAAAGGATATGCCACATGACGAAGACTACCATCACGACGTTGCCCGATCCACATGGAT
>NZ_JBKQXN010000079.1:0-892 GCF_046762905.1 Yoonia sp. R2-816
AATCCATGTGGATCGGGCAACGTCGTGATGGTAGTCTTCGTCATGTGGCATATCCTTTTCTCAAATGAGAATTGCGGCGCGTCAACAACGCCATGATATGCCGCCCCTCAGGGGCTATCACCAACTTTCAGCTATATCTCCCTCGGGAAGGTGAGAATCTTCATCGGCGCATGACGGGTATCCAGGGCTGCGTAAAGACCGTGCAACTCAACCGGCTCCTGATCGAGGGTTGTGATCTCAGGGTGGGTTGGGTTTTCGTCCTCTGGGTAAAGCTGCTTAGCATTTTCGATCGCGTCGCCCAGGGTTTCAGGAATGGTCCAATACTCGTGCATCTGAGCAGGTGATTGGGTTGCCAGCATTGAGGTAAGGGCGATGGCTTGTAGAACGCAGCGATGCATCTATCAAACCTCTGTTGCGATTATTACTCAATAACACCAAACGGCCCGAGTTTGATATGTTTAATTAGTGTCTTTGGCATGTCATTAGTTAGATGCTTTAGGCTCGATACTTCTCACTGATCTGAACACTCAGGAGTTCTAGCCCATGTTGACAAAATGAAGGCCTAACAGGCGCAGGCCTCATCATAGCTGATGTCTATCCAAATATAGGATTTGGGAATTTCCCGAAGGCTGCAAGCTGGTTCTATTGTGAAGCATGGAACGCATTGATTGGCTTGCAGATGTTTGGCTAAAAACCGCCAATTTCCACAATAAATTCAGCCTGTTACTTGCAGACCGAGTGGGCTTGGCTTATCATTCGGTTCATCGGTTCATCGGTTCATCGGTTCATCGGTTCATCGGTTCATCGGTTCATCGGTTCATCGGTTCATCGGTTCATCGGTTCATCGGTTCATCGGTTCATCGGTTCATCGGTTCATCGGTTCATCGGTTCA
>NZ_JBKQXN010000080.1:0-2880 GCF_046762905.1 Yoonia sp. R2-816
GCGGTTGGTACGGGACAAGAGCACATCGAAACAACACGATGACATTTAGATAAGGAGACGATCATGAAAACACAAATCCTTCAGGCACTGGCCGCATTGGCTCTGATCACAACTTCCGCAACCGCACAGGACAGCCCGATGGACAACCATACCGCCAGCTATATCGCCATGCCTGCCGCTGAAGGCCAAACAAAGGCCTTCGCTAAGTTTCTGGCCGGGGCTGCGCCAATCGTAAAAAAGACCGAGCCGGGTACCGTGCTTTGGTTTGCTCTGCAAGCCGACGATACGCTCGCGATCTTCGATATCTTCGTGGATAAAGACGCGCGTAACGCACATTTCTCCGGTGCTGTCGCCGGTGCCTTAAACGAAAACGCTGACGTGCTGGTCGCCGGGGGATGGGACGATGGCGTTGTCGCGAATATTTACAACTCAAGTGTTCTGTCTGTGAAAGCGCCCGTTGATCTCTACACAGCAACAACCGCAACATACATCAATCTCGAAGCGGCACCTGGCAAAGGCCCCGAATTGGCAGCCTTGCTGACCGCAGCCGGCCCCATTGTCGCCGATACCGAACCGGAAACACTGTTTTGGGCCGCGTTGCAAATTGATGAGAACAGTTTCGCTATCTTTGATATCTTTGCCAACAACGCAGGACGCAAGGCACACTTCGCCGGTCAAGTCGCTGGGTTGCTGAACAAAAAAGCTTCAGAACTGGTCTCTGGCGGATGGGATGACGGTGTGGTGGCGAATATCAACAACTTCGATATACTCGCCATCAAGTAAGCAACAGTCTCTGCAATACTTGAAGCGCCCGGCACATCTGCGCCGGGCACTTCATTTCTTTTTGCTTGGGATTGCATCCTGAAGCGGACGTTCATTCGCGCTGCAATACCACACAAGCCTTTGAGCCCTTAAGTGACAGCTACCGTAACCAGCTCAGTTTAGCCCACTACCTTTGTGACTGCACGTACAAGGCCGTTATGAACGGCATTGGGTACGTGCCCGAACAAACGACAGGGTCCACTTTGGAGCTATGCGCACCCAGGTTCAGGCCCAACTCTGGGTGCGACTCTTAGCGGCATTTCACCGTCTAAGGGGTCTTTTTGCTGTTAACGAAGGACTACTTGAGATCGTAGGTCCGCAGTGCGCCGCAGCTTGCATCGGACGATCAGTTACCAGTGCGGAGCCAGTTCTGAAGGCAAGGCCGTCGCCGACATCTGTCAAACACGCCTACGAGATGGGTACATCGCGATCGCATCGAACTAAAGCGTTTCGAGGAAAGTTTGAGTCGGCAGGATTCCGTTTTGGTTTGATTTGTGATTCACCCTTTATGGGAGGATCGAGAACATGCCAGGACCGTTGCCAAAGGAACTCCGGGACCGTTTTGCGCGTTTGATCGAAGAAGGGCTTTCAGGTCGAGAGGCATCGCGCCGTCTTCAGGTCTCAGCCGCCACAGGCGCGCGTTGGAGGCGGAAAATACACGCGTCTGGCACGGCCCCAATTGCCCCGATGGGGCGTCCACCGGGCAGCGGAAAGTTAGTACCGCATGTCATGTTCTTCCGCGAGTTGGTGGCTCAGGATTGAATCGCCCCGAGTTTGTCGGAGACCATCAACTTAAGTAAGGATGATTGTTATGACAAAAAGCAAAATGGCAAATCGCTACTCACCTGAGGTCCGCGCGCGTGCGGTTAGGATGGTGTTTGAACATCAAGGTTCGTATGAAACGCAGGCGGGCGCGATTGCGGCCATTGCACCCAAGATCGGCTGTATTCCCCAGACCTTGAGCGGATGTGTCAAGCAGGCCGAGAAAGACAGCGGCATGCGCGACGGCGTGACGACCGAGGAACGCGACCGTATCAAGGCGCTTGAACGTGAAAACCGGGAGCTGCGCCAGGCGAATGAGATCCTGCGCAAAGCGTCAGCATATTTTGCGCAGGCGGAACTCGACCGCCCACTGAAGCGATGATCGCTTTCATTGAAGATCAGCGCGTTATCTACGGCGTCGAGTCGATCTGCAGGGTTCTGCCGATCGCGCCGTCGACATACTACCATCAGCTTGCATGCTGCGCTGATCCTTCCAAAGCTTCGGCGCGGCATCAGCGCGACACAGAGCTGCGTCGGGAAATCAAACGGGTCTGGGATGAGAATTACCAGGTCTACGGGGTCCGTAAGGCATGGCATCAGCTGAAGCGGGAGGGCTTTGATCTGGCGCGTTGCACGGTGGAGCGGCTGATGAAACAGATCGGCATCCGTGGGGCTGTGCGCGGCAAGGTGGTCAAAACAACCGTCCCTGACACGTCAGCGCCTTGTCCGCGTGACAAGGTGAACCGCGTGTTCCGAGCACCAGCCCCGAACCTTCTCTGGGTCAGTGATTTTACCTACGTGTCGACATGGCAGGGTTTTGTCTATGTAGCTTTTGTCATCGACACATTCGCTGATCGCATCGTTGGCTGGCGGGTCTCGCGGTCTGCCAAAACTGACTTTGTTCTCGATGCTCTTGAACAGGCCCTGCATGATCGGCGGCCTGTTCAGAAAGCGGGATTGATCCATCATTCGGATCGCGGCGGGCAATATTTATCCATTCGCTATACCGAGCGTTTGGCCGAAGCAGGCATTGAACCATCGGTCGGCAGCGTCGGGGATTCCTACGACAACGCGCTCGCTGAAACTATAAACGGTCTCTACAAAACCGAGCTGGTTCATCGTCAGGGCCCGTGGCGCAACATGCAGGATCTGGAAATGGCCACCCTCGGCTGGGTCGATTGGTTCAACAACCGGCGCCTGCTTGGCCCCATCGGAAACATCCCGCCAGCAGAGGCTGAACAGAACTTCTATGCACAGCACGACGTGCTCGATATGGTCGCATGAAATGAAGCTATA
>NZ_JBKQXN010000081.1:0-4424 GCF_046762905.1 Yoonia sp. R2-816
TCCATGTGGATCGGGCAACGTCGTGATGGTAGTCTTCGTCATGTGGCATATCCTTTTCTCAAATGAGAATTGCGGCGCGTCAACAACGCCATGATATGCCGCCCCTCAGGGGCTATCACCAACTTTCAGCTATATCTCACATTCGGGTCGTGTTGAGCGTTATGGGTAAACTCATTGACCAGGAATTCATTCGGGCGAACAGTATCAGCAGCCGCGGCAGGCGCATCATTGGCTCCATGCACAACAACAGAAACGGTTGCGGTGCTCTCCCCGCCATTGCCGTCCTCGACCGTATAGGTGAAGGTATCCGTCAAGGTCTGACCGACGGCCAGAGCCTGAACAGCATCTGAGCCGGTGGGATCATAGCGGATGGTCCCGTTGGTGTTCAGCGTCAGCGCGGCCCCATGCGCACTCGTGGCAGAAACAGCCGTCACCGTGAGTGCATCCCCGTCGACATCGCTGTCGTTGGAAAGAAGGAAGGCTGTCCCGATCTGGGTCACAACATCTTCGGTGACCGGAGTGGGGTTTTGAGCAACATCATCAGCCGCGACAGGTGCATCATCGACAGGTGTGATCTCAAGGGCAAAGGTGCCGCTTTCTGAAAGGGACCCATCGCTGGCCATCACCGTGACACTCAACATGCCATGGAAGTCCTGCGGCGGTGTGCCCGAAAAGCTCCCCGAAGCCGCATCAAACACCAGCCAGTCCGGAAGGGCCGCACCATCCGTAAGCGTCGCGCTTAAGGTCAGCGCATCGCCATCCACATCCGTGAACGCATTCGCGGGTAGTGCAAAGCTCACGGTCTCATCTTCTGCTGAAGAGCAATCAGACAATGCAAGTGCCAAAACAGGTGCGTCGTTGGTTCCGTGCACAACGATTGAAACGGTTGCGGTGCTTTCACCGCCATTGACCGTGTAGGTGAATGTATCCGTCAGGGTTTGGCCGTCGGCCAGGGCCTGAACAGCATCTGCGCCGGTGGGATCATAGCGGACCGTACTGATCGTGCCGTTGGTGTTCAGCGTCAGGGCGGCCCCATGCGCACTCGTGGCCGAAACCGCTGTCACCGTCAGCGCATCTCCCTCGACATCGCTGTCATTGCCAAGAAGCGTGCCGGTATCAATCAGGATGACGACATCTTCTGTAATGATGGTCCCGTTTTGCGTCACGTCATCATCGGCCGCAACAGGCGCATCGTTGACAGGGGTAATATCAAGCGCGAAGGCACTGCTTGCTGAAAGCGAGCCATCGCTGGCCGTCACAGTGACACTCAATATGCCGTTGAAGTTCTGGGGCGGTATGCCCCAGAAACTCCCTGTAATCGCATCAAACAGCAGCCAGCCCGGCAGGGCCGTACCCCCAACCAGCGTCGCACTCAAAGTCAGCGCATCGCCATCCACATCCGTGAACGCATTGGCTGGCAGGGCAAAATTCACGGCCTCATCTTCTGCTGAAGACTGATCAGGCAATGCAAGGGCCACAACAGGCGCATCGTTGGTTCCGTGCACAACGATCGAAACGTTTGCGGTGCTCTCCCCGCCCTTGCCGTCCTCGACGGTATAGGTGAACGTATCCGTCAGGGTCTGGCCATCTGCCAGGGCCTGGACAGCGTTTGCGCCGGTTGGATCGTAGCTGATCGTCCCGTCAGTGTTCAGCGTCAGGATGGCATCATGCGCACTCAGTGCAGACACCGCTGTCACCGTCAGCGCATCCCCCTCAACATCGCTGTCATTGGCGAGAAGCGAGGCGGTCTCAATCAGGGTGACACCATCTTCGGTGATCGGAGTGGAGCTCTGTGCCACATCATCAGCCGCCACAGGTGCATCATTGGTTCCATAAACCACGATTGAAACACTTGCGGTGCTCTCCCCGCCCTTACCGTCCTCAACCGTATAGGTGAATGTATCCGTCAGGGCCTGGCCATTTGCCAGGGCCTGAACAGCGTCTGCGCCGGTTGGATCATAGCTGATCGTTCCGTTGGCGTTCAGCGTCAGGGCGGCCCCATGTGCACTTGTCGCAGAAACCGCTGTCATCACCAGCGCATCCCCCTCGGCATCGCTGTCGTTGGCGAGAAGCATGGCTGCATCAATCAGTGCGACAGCATCTTCTGTGACCGGAGTGGCAGTTTGAGCAACATCGTCAGCTGCGGCAGGTGCATCGTTGGTTCCGCGCACAACGACGAACACGGTTGCAGTGTTCTCCCCGCCATTGCCGTCCTCGACCGTATAGGTGAATGTGTCAATGAGTGTCTGGCCCTCTGCCAGGGCCTGGACAGCATCTGCGCCGGTTGGATCGAAACTGATGGTCCCGTCGGTGTTCAGCGTCAGCGCGGCCCCATGTGTACTCGTGGCAGAAACCGCTGTCACCGACAGCGCATCTCCGTCGATATCGCTGTCGTTGGCAAGAAGGGTGGCGGTATCAATCGAAATGACGACATCTTCTGTAATCGGAGCAGGAATTTGGATAACAAAATCATCAGCCGCGGCAGGTGCATCGTTGACAGGTGTAGTCTCAAGCGCAAAGGTGCCGCTTGCTGAAAGGGACCCGTCGCTGGCCGTCACCGTGACAGCCAAATGGCCATTGAAGTCCTGGGGTGGTGTGCCCGAGAAACTCCTTGAAGCCGCATCAAACACCAGCCAGCCCGGGAGTGCCGCACCATTAAGAAGCGTTGCACTCAAGGTCAGCACATCGCCATCCACATCCGTGAATGCGTTCGGCGGCAGCGCAAAGCTCACGGCCTCATCTTCCGCTGAAGACTGATTGGGTAATGCAAGTGCCAGAACAGGCGCAACGTTGGTTCCGTGCACAACAACAGAAACGGTTGCGGTGTTCTCCCCGCCATTGCCGTCATCGACCGTATAGGTGAATGTATCCTTCAGTGTCTGGCCCTCTGCCAGGGCCCGAACGTCATCTACGCCGGTTGGATCATAGCTGATGGTCCCGTTGGTGTTCAGCGTCAGGGCAGCACCATGCGTGCTCGTCGCAGAAACAGCTGTCACCGTCAGCGCATCCCCGTCGATATCGCTGTCATTGGCAAGAAGGGTGGCTGTCCCAATCAAGGTGACAACATCTTCTGTGATCGGAGTGGGACTTTGAACAACATCATCAGTCGCGACAGGGGCATCGTTGACAGGGGTAATCTCAAGCGCAAAGGTGCCGCTTTCTGAAAGAGACCCGTCACTGGCTGTGACCGTAACACTCAATGTGCCATTGAAGTCCTGCGGCGGTGTGCCTGAGAAGCTCCCCGCAACCGCATCAAACACCAGCCAGTCCGGCAGGGCTGCACCATCCATCAGCGTCGCACTCAAGGTCAGTGCATCACCATCCACGTCCGTGAATGCATCGGCTGGCAGCGCAAAGCTCACAGCTGCATCTTCTGCGGAAGAGTGATCAGGTAATGGAATGGACACAACAGGCGCATCATTGGTGCCGTGCACAATGATTGAAACACTTGCGGTGCTCTGCCCGCCATTGCCGTCATCGACGGTATAGGTGAATGTATCCGTCAGGGTCTGACCCACTGCCAGGGCCTGGACAGCATCTGCGCTGGTGGGATCATAGCTGATCGTCCCATCGGTGTTCAGTGTTAGCGCGGCCCCATGCGCACTCATGGCAGATACAGCCGTCACCGTGAGTGCATCCCCATCGACATCGCTGTCGTTGGCCAAGAGGGTGGCGGCATCAATCAAGGTGACAACATCTTCTGTGATCGGAGTGGAACTTTGGGCCACATCATCAGCCGCCACAGGTGCGTCGTTGACAGGGGTAATCTCAAGTGCAAAGGCATCGCCATGTGAAAGAGACCCGTCACTGGCCCTCACCCAGACATTCAACATTCCATTGAAGTCCTCGGGCGGTGTACCCGAGAAACGCCCCGCAACCGCATCAAACACCAACCAGTCCGGGAGTGCCTCACCCCCAACCAGCGTCGCACTCAAGGTCAGTGCATCGCCCTCTACATCCGTGAATGCATTGGTTGGCAGTGTAAAGCTCACAGCTTCATCTTCCGCTGAAGACTGATTGGGTAGTGCAAGTGCCAGAACAGGTGCATCGTTGGTTCCGTGCACAATGACTGAAACGGTTGCGGTGCTCTCCCCGCCATTGCCGTCATTGATGGTGTAGGTGAAGGTATCCGTCAGGGTCTGGCCCTCTGTCAGAGCCTGAACAGCGTCTGCGCCGGTTGGATCATAGCTGATCGTCCCATCGGTGTTTAGCACCAGGGTCGCGCCATGCGTACTGGTGGCAGACACAGCTGTCATCGTCAGCGCATCCCCGTCGGCATCGCTGTCATTGCCAAGAAGTGTGGCGGTATCAATCGAGGTGACGACATCTTCTGTGATCGGATTGGGGTTTTGAGCAACGCCATTCGCATCAAAAACGCGGGCCTGGATGGCGGCACCCGAGTCATCGCCTTGCTGCCCGTCGCC
>NZ_JBKQXN010000082.1:0-333 GCF_046762905.1 Yoonia sp. R2-816
TATTGCTCAAAATCCCAATCTTGTCACAGAAGATGCTGTCACTTTGATTGATACAGCCACCCTTCTTGCCAACGACAGTGATATCGACGGGGATGCACTCACGGTGACAGCGGTTTCTGCCACGAGTGAGCATGGCGCCACCCTGACGCTGAACACCGGCGGGACGATCAGCTATGATCCCACCGGCGCAGCCGCTGTTCAGGCCCTGGCAGAGGGTCAGACACTGACGGATACCTTCACCTATACCGTCAGTGACGGCCATGGCGGGGAGAGCACCGCAACCGTTTCTGTCGTTGTTCACGGAACCAATGATGCACCTATTGTGGCGATTGC
>NZ_JBKQXN010000083.1:0-1314 GCF_046762905.1 Yoonia sp. R2-816
CGCAATCACCGGTTTGGCTCTTCATCAGAGAGCATTGATCAGCTTCAACTGGCCCTGGAAACGAGCGAGATCGCAGTCGCCAAGATGACGGCAAAGCTGCGCCTGCCCGATGAGGAACCGAAGGACAAACCAAAGCGCCGCCCCATCCCTGATCACATTCCGCGCATGGAAGTCGAACTGACCACAGGCGACGATGATTGCGTCCATTGCGGCGGCGGCCTGCGCCGTCTGGGTGAAGATGTGACCGAGGAGTTGGAATATGTTCCGGGCCGGTTCATCGTGAACCGCATCGTGCGACCGCGCTTTGCCTGCTCGGGCTGCGAGGCGTTCACACAGGCAGCGTTGCCATCGCGTCCCATCGAACGTGGGCGCCCTGGTCCGGGCCTGCTGGCGCATGTGTTGGTCAACAAATACGCGGATCACTTACCGCTCTATCGCCAGAGCGGCATCTTCGAACGCGACGGGATCGACATTGATCGTTCAACGCTGGCCGATTGGATCGGCAAGTCCACGGCGCTGTTGGAACCACTGGCGGATGCTATCGGGCGGCATGTGCTGGCCGGTCAGGCCATCTTCGCTGATGATACGCCGGTGAAGATGCTGGCACCCGGCACGGGCAAAACAGCGACAGCACGCCTTTGGGCCTATGGTCGGGATGAGCGGCCTTGGGATAGTAGCGTTCCACCTGCCAGTTGGTATCAGTTCTCCCCTGATCGCAAAGGGCAGCATTCCAAAGATCATCTGGCCAAATACCATGGCTGGATGCATGCGGACGGCTATGCCGGGTTCGAAGATCTCTACCGCTTAGGCGATATCAACGAGGTCGCCTGCATGGCGCATGTCAGGCGCAAATTTGTGGATGTCCACCGCGCTCAAGGTTCCGCCATTGCGGATGAGGCCATCAAGCGCATCGCGCAGCTCTACGCGGTAGAGAAAGAGGCACGCGGGTCACCACCAGATCGACGCGTCGAGATCAGGCAAGCGCAGGCAAAGCCGGTCTTCGATGATCTGGAAACGTGGCTCCACGCCCAACTGCCCAGTATCTCAGGTAAGTCGCCACTGGCAGGTGCACTCCGTTATGCACTGACGCGCATGGCGCGGCTCAGACCGTACCTCGACCACGGCATCTTGGAATTGGACAACAACACCGCCGAACGGGCCATACGATCCGTCGCGAACGGTTGGTCATTATGCACCCCCTTTTTAAGTGCTTGTAAACATTGAAAGCTGCTGGTCGCTTTGTGTGCGACACGGGCGCTTTTTGCGGCGTAGTGCTTGTATTACTTGATCAGATTGTAGGTCTTCGGTCCTGAT
>NZ_JBKQXN010000084.1:0-1650 GCF_046762905.1 Yoonia sp. R2-816
TTCAACATTGTGGTTTCCTTTGATGGTTTGGTTTGCACCTCCATCAAAACGGACAACCATCATCTCCATCAAGAGATGTGCCGTCCCCATTTCAGCTTGCTGAGAAGGGGGCGGTGTCAGATCACATCGAGACTAATTCAGGTTAGTTGTCCGTCTTGCCCTTGAGGTGCGCTCGCCAGAACTGGCGATGCGGGGTAGAGCAACTGAGCATGACCACCATCGGTCTTTGCGTCAGTTTTCTTCTCTACCTTAAGTTTACTATAAGTAAATTTTGCACTGCAAGTTTTGCTCATAGATTCGGTTTGGATTGGTTCGTGTTTCATTTTGTAACTCCTTATGATTGTTTCAGAATTTTGGGCGATGGCCGTTGAGATACGACCATTCACCGCTTTGATATTGCGGAAGGTGCGAAAGCGCCGCTGGCACTGGCTCGCGAATGACGCGCAAGGTTTTCTTGCGGCCAAGCCATCCGGGCACGCGCACGGCTGAGAGGTCCGCATCGAAATACGGATTAGGCCCGTATGTCCCGCGATAGAGCTTCATGGCGTGATACGGCAGTTTATTAGCCAGGAGTGGCGGAATGCCGTAGCCCGATGGCATAATGAGCGCCTGCTTGCGTATGTGGCCACGCTCATAGTCCAGCGTTTTCATGGCCAAACCCGTTCGTACGGCATTGCCCTTACCGAACAACGCATCATGCATGGCTTCGCGCATGGCGCGGCCTGCGCGCTGCTGAGTAAGCTGATCATTAAGCTCAATTGTCTGAGTGCCGAGTTTGGCGCTCAGATGGCGCGCGGTTTCCAGATCAGAGATGCCGCCGCCCAGATACACCTCCAGATCAGCACTGGCCGAGAACGTCATCGCCCCCGTTGGCCCAAGGTTCTGTTTAATCTGGCCGATATCTTGGTAGACGCAGACCGGACAAAGCCCGAAGCCGCGCCCGATAGAATAGAACTCGGCAATCTCAGGGAACGGCCCAAGTTGAGCCGCCTCGTCAATCACCAGATTGAGTGTTGGCGCTTCTGGCTTGGATTGCTTGATCGTGCGCAGCGTCGAGAAGAACTGACGGATCAGCGGTGCGTTTTGCTGCGTCATCTCCGGCGGCATCACAAAGAACACGAAGACTGGATCGGGACTATTCTCGCAGAGCACATCCAGCGTGAAGTCCGCGAGATGCGTGCTGGTGAAAGCATTTTGCAGGCGCGGATCAGTCATAAAGGCGAGCGCGTTGGTCACACTGCCCATCACCGAGTCAAAGGTGCGGCGACTATCATGCGCCATATCCAGCATCTCATCATAGGTGATGCGCAAATCCGGATCGCCACATTCAGCCATCATGTGCGCCATGAGCTCCCAGGCTTCCGGGTCAGAACGGATCATGCCAATCAGATCGAACAACTTGGTTGGTGAGACGCCATCTACCGTGGTGACAAGGCCACGGATCAGAGCATCCAGCCAATTCTGCGCTTTTTGATCGAAGAAGGCTGAATCTCCGCCTCCGCTATCTGGCAACTGGACCTGTCACGTTTTTGTGCCGCCCCAGGTGCTCGTTTAGGCCACTTTCCGTTCGAAAGCGACCGGGCTTTTCCAGCCCAAAGCTGAGTGCCGCCTGCGCGGATTGTAGAAGCCATTGATGTATTGGAAGATGGC
>NZ_JBKQXN010000085.1:0-5045 GCF_046762905.1 Yoonia sp. R2-816
GCGAATGCTGCTGAGATCAACGAACCGATCAATCGCACGCAGCAGGTGATCTTGCGGGACGTGATCTTCAAGCGAGAACTCATAGAACAAGGCCGCCTGCGCTTCCTGCTTCGGTCCCATCATCGCAATCAACCTCCAGTATGAATACCGAAATTGAATCAGCGATCAGCAATCCAAACAAGCTGAGTTTTTCAACAACATCAGCCCTAAGTTGAACTTTGGTCAGCCTTCAGCTAATGTCCGCTGCAATCGTGATCTCTCAAAACTCGTCAGATGCGGTCGCACTGAGAAACACGATTTCGAGAGGCGGTTTTTAGAGTGCCTGTCGGACAAGTTCTTTTGTCCACAAGACCACCCTCATGCAAATCTCAGAAACCATCGTTTTATCGAGATTTTGGGAAAAGGTCGTCAACATAGAGCTTAGATTTGCACACAACCTTTACACAGGGCTTCGTAGATGCAGAATTGGTGGAGGTTGTCGGTGGAGGGAAAGTTTATGGATTTTGGTGCGGATGCCAAAGCAAAGATGTTCATTCGTGGCCTCTACGAGACAAACGTCCCAGATGACAAGAAAGCCTATCAAGAGATTTTTCAGGACGAAGGTCCACGAAAAATCAAAAAAATTCTGGATCGGGTCCGAAAGTTGGATCGCGCCGGGCAGATCAATCTCTCTAAGGCGGGCTATCTTTCGATCGGAGGAGCGGATGGGTCGGAAGTAAAAGCCTTCCTCGAGAATACGCCAGCAAAGCTAGGTGCATTGATTGAGATCAGCGAGTTTGGCGTTGAATTGGCTAGAGAACATTCGACTGCTTTAAAGCAAAAAGAGATCGACTTCCGGGTGGTCCAAGGCGACGCAGTTTCAAACCTCCCTACAGCAATAGAATTCTTCAAGGAGAATGACTGTGACTGCCTAATTGTATCCGCGCAGGCTGTACTTCATGAGCTGGTCGACCGCAGTGCTGCCTTCCAAGACTGGAACCGTTTTTTTTCCGAGTTGTATAAGCATTTCCCAAAAACACTGCTTTTCTCACGAGAACCGTGCTTGCCTAGCAACTCAATATGGAAAGATGAGATCGAGTTTAGCATTGATGGAGTTGAAGGTGAAACGCTAGCCGCCCTATGCAAGTCTATTGGAGGGAGGATTGGTTACTTCAGTTCTCCTTCTGAAGCTGAAAAGAAAATTACTGATGTCGGGAACAATTTTGTCTTAGCGCCGGGTCCCCTAGCAGTCGAGACACTGCACAAGTTCCTTCGCAATGAAGGGCTAACATCCTATCAATACGAATGCGGTGAACAGCTTACCGGCTTCGATGTAGAAGGAATCATAGAGCCACTATTGATGAAGCTATGTGGGAACCCAGTCGACGTTCAGATTACAAACGTTACAACCGATGGATTTAGAGAAGCGTATGAAGAAAACGGAGTTACATCTCGGAACCCAGCGACCGGAGCAGCGATACAAGTTCCTAAAACCCATGTCGAAATTGAAGCGTTTGCATTCAAGCCGGAAGGCAATGGAAAAGAGGTCGGTGCAAAAAAAATAGAGGAACCGCTCGAGCCTGAACTACCTTCATTTTTTTCCCTAACTTCAGAGCAGTTGCATACAGAGGCCTCTGGCGATTATTTCTACAACGGAGTCTATCAAGGCATCGGAGCGATTTCACAAAAGCTGGATATAGAAAGGGCAATCTTCAAAAGATTCGTTAGCTCAATTCACGATGGCCTTAAGCAAATAGGAAAAGTTACGACACTCTACGTCAACGGCTCGTTCGGATCTGGCAAGAGCGTATTGGCTGATAGAGCTTGTTGGGAGCTAAGGGGCGCAGACTGCAACGTCATTCGTTTCAGCCCAACGTCGGTTGATCCTGCGTCGGTAAGAAGTGAACTCTCCAACTTTGTGCGAAAATCAAACCGCGACAGCATTGTTGTTGTCGATACGGTTGAAGAAGCAAGGCAAGTGGAGCTTGACATGATTGGCGACAGCCGATCTGGACACTGGCTTATTGGTAAAAAATCAATTGTTATCATCGCTGTCGACAACTGGTCGATCAGGCGACCTCCATCTCCACTGTCGAGCGCCAACCGGTTGCCTCACGACAGACTATTCACGGTCGGAAAACTAACTGTAGGCGAAATTGAAGCACTGCTTATGAGAGTGGTTAGTGCAGAAACCTCTGGCATCATCTCGGACGTAAGATGCTTCGATTCGTACAAAAAGCGACTTGAGGTTTGTCTCGCAGACGATGACAGGCTTGTTATTCACGTATTGTTGAAAATTCGGTATGGACTAAATGTAAACGCCGCTTTGCAGATCGAAACCGATAGCATCCAATCGCAACCGTTTATGCAATTATATCGAACAACCACCATATTGAACGCATTGGGGTTTGGAACCCCAAGCTTTTTGCGGGAACTTGCAGTTGAGAACTCCGATCCAGACTTTCCTTACGCCCGAACCGAAGGCGAATTGATACCTCGAATTGATGACGGAAATTGGGTAAGGCACCGCATACTATTGCCACGTCTCTTGAAAATTCTGTTTGATGAAACAGGAGACAGAGCAAACAGTTTTTCCAGCATCTTGAAAAACCTTGAGCTAGACGATGACATCCAAAGAGATTTTCTAATTAGACTCATATCAAACTTCGAGATCATTCCGAAGCTACGTACCTTACTCCAAAGAGAAAGCGCCTCAATCAATGACTTAGCGAACGCGCTGGCATCCATCCTGTCCTCGACAACTGATGAGTTGCTCAAGTATCATCTAAATTTCTTTTTGGGGCGCATCAATAAGGATCTACTACGAGATTCGGGGGCCGCCTCTGACTACTTCGAACAGGCGTATGCAATAGACGACAGTGATAGCTTTCTAGAGCGGCAGCGAATGTGGGCGGCGTTTGAAAGCTATGACCTTCCATCGGCGGAGAAGTTCGCAAGAGTGGCGATATCGAAACATCCACATGATTATCAATCGCAATCTGCGGCAGCTCATGTTTTGAAATTTTGCTCTAAGGAAGGATTTACCTTGGCGGGCAAAGTTTATGAAACGCTCAGTGAATCTACCGAAATGACGGCTTCTGACGAAAGAAGGATGAAACAATACAATGAGGCGGCGATGATGGTTGAAGCCATCGCTTCTGAGGATCTTTCTGAACTTGTCTTAGAGACTTTGAAGGCTCCCTCCTTCATTTGGAAAAGTAGAAAGGGTGCGCAGAAACAGTACAGGAACTCAATCAAACGAGAGTTGGGTAATTCTCTCAGAAACCAGCGTTTTGATCCTGACAAGGCTGAGGATCTCTTGAGTGAAGTTCAGAATTTGAAGGTTGGCAATGGCGACAAGATTTTGAAGGGATTGATCTCAGCACATGCAGCTCGATTTAGGTATGAAAAATGGTACCACGACCAGATAGAAACAGATTTTGATGAATTACGGAGACTTTTCGAGGAGGCTGAAAAGCTACTACTACGTGACCCTTTCGTTACAGCTTGGAAAGGCACCTTCATTAAGGAGTGCCTCAACGACTTTGAAGAAGCGAAGAAGGTATACATTGAAGCGATCCAACGTCAGTCTTCCAGCGATCTCGATTACATTCGTGCGCACCCGATGATGCACAACAATATGGCCCTTCTTTTGTTAAGGGGGGTTCAGAAAGGCAACTTCCCCGTTGAGACATTATCGGACGCGATCAAACACGCTGAGACGGCAGTGAGGATGATGAACAAGACGGATGGTGAGTTTAGCTGGCCTATCGAGACAGAGGCTGAGATTATAGAGATCGCGAGGGAGAGAGGCATATCGCTACAATAGAGTCGGTTGGACACAGCAAGCAAAGTACCAATGTCAAAATCGGCTGAATCGACACAGTTCAAGGGCGAAAAGCATTTTTCTGTTTTGAATTTGACCGCTAAGCAACTGATACTCCACAGACACTCTACCGGTCATTTTACACAAAGCACAACAAAGTCAGTAGACTCCTTAGGATTGCAAATCCGCTGAGCATACATTCCGTTCTAAAAGCCACGATCGCAAAGCGGACATTGGTCCGAAGTCCGCTCCGTCCGCAGACTGTGAGTTCGCTTGTGCTGAGATTTCGCAGTCGCAGCGAATGGCCGGTTCGACGGGCCGCACCGCAGCATATGATACCTTAGACAGACGGCGGCTTTGGGCCGTCCTCAACAGGGCGGTGGGACTGATCCGGCGGACATGCTGCGATCGATCTAGGGTCGGTTGTGAGCCCAACTGGCACATGCTGCAAAATGCATGGATGGCCGCTTTTAGCGATTGATGCTCAAAAGCTCGATCTTTAGCATCAAGGGATGATTGATCCTGTTTCTTTCCTTCTCTTCGCAAGCGCAAGCGCTATCGCCCTTGCAATTCCTGGCCCGACAATCGCTCTGGTTATCACGCGTTCACTGTCTAACGGGCGACAAGTCTCAGTACCACTTGCTATCGGCATAGGTCTTGGCACATTCACAGGTTCAACTGTCGCCGTTGGCGGAGCCGGAGCGGTCCTCCTTGCATCTGCGTCTGCGTTTACAGCCGTAAAGTTATTGGGTGCGGCATATCTCATCTATCTCGGTATCAAGCTTTTCATCGCTGACCCGACACCGCCGGACGTCGCTTTTCGGCGTAATAATAAGTCGACTTTGCACGCTCTACGAGACGGTTTCTTCATCACACTGTTGAATCCCAAAAGCATTGCATTCTCAGCTGCGTTTATTCCGCTGTTCATTCAACCGGACGGTAGCTACTTATGGCAGGCTACTATTTTGATTGCGGCGTTTTCCGTTCTAGCAACGCTAAATGCATTGGCGTTCGCGCTCGGAACAGATGTGTTGCGCCGGTTTGTGCGGCGATTATCAGTTCTTCGCTGGATGAACAGAATTGGTGGCGGTTTCTTGGTCGCATCTGGAGTGGCTGGGCTGTTTCTCAAACGTCCCGCTGTATGAGTAGTCTAACTAGAGCCTGTCTGGGCATGGCAGGTTCTCAGATGCGGACATTCTGCTGATCAGTTTCAATGGCCGCAAAGTCCGGAGGCTGTGTG
>NZ_JBKQXN010000086.1:0-10547 GCF_046762905.1 Yoonia sp. R2-816
GGGTCCCGTTCAATCCCCACATACATCCCATCACCACGCCGATAGGACCGATAGACTTTAACATCGACACCAAAATACGCGTGCCACCTGTAGTGCACGCGATAAACTGACCCGACATGGGCAGAATGAACAGGAACTGGCGAATCGTAGGTTAACGCCTTATTTTGCTGGGAAATGTTCGGTCGGCATTGCGTCGGATTTGCGTCGGCAAAACGTCGGACCCCTGTCGGATTCTGTCGGGTTTAAGCATGCGCGCAGTGGGGTTTGTTAATGGGTGTTAGGGATTTGGAGCGGGATGGGTGAGATCCTACATCTGCCGATGTCGGCTACGAGCCCAGAGTGACGGATGCTGCACCACGCGCAGAAGTCTGCTATTTATGGTTCAGCGAACAGCGAAAACTAGGAGCTACAGAAGCTATGAAAACGGCGAGTTGCAGAAATTTGGCGATTCGCCTGACAAATCTTGCGTTTCCCATTTTTGTTGCTACGCCGCTAGCTGCCCAGACGCCGTTATTGGACGCACTTGCCGCCTGCGAAGCAAGTGTCGTTGAAGGTTCAGATTATCGCCTGCGCGAGATTGGAACACTAATCGACGAAAGTGACCGTGGCTCAAGAATTCGCATCGACACCCCACTAGGCACTGTTTTGGCGATGTATCTTCCGCCTTCCGGAACAGTGTCTGCGTGCGTACTTTGGGGGCGGCAACCAGAGTTAGAGATTGAATTTCAAGAAAAATGGCAAGACTGGGTCGAATGGGAGGAGGCCGTCGCCGCATCGGAGGCTTGGTTCAATGAGGCAATGGAAGCTCCAGGCAGCTTCGACTTAACAGATCACAGTTTACCGGGATACGTAGTCGCGCGTTGCGAGGAACTTGAACATGGTTTGGTTCTTTCAAGCCAACCAGCAGTTGCCAATACGATACGTCAAATTCTTCCTAAACAGGAAT
Organism: Yoonia sp. R2-816; assembly: GCF_046762905.1. Taxonomy (NCBI): domain Bacteria; kingdom Pseudomonadati; phylum Pseudomonadota; class Alphaproteobacteria; order Rhodobacterales; family Paracoccaceae; genus Yoonia; species Yoonia sp. R2-816. The sequence goes on from NZ_JBKQXN010000086.1 coordinate 947, forward strand.
CAACGCGAGCTCCTGTTGTTCATTATCAGTTCAGTGCACAAGCGGCCCTACCGGGGCGATGCTCGGCGGCTGTCCAAGCTAAGCAAGACTAAATCTGATAAGACCCAAAGCGGCCATTCTGAAGGCTCTTTCAGAAGTCCGCTCCGTTCCGCATCGCAGACATTGTGCCCATCGACCTGATAGGCAATGATGTCACCTGACAAGCTGATAGTCCCGACATTCGGCCCGTTCTGCGCGCTGCTACGGCAGCGGGCCTGTCCGGAACAACCACACTTTCAGCCCGCCGTGGGGGATGGCTGGCCCTTTGGGGTCGAAGGGGAGGCCGGTTGCTTTGGCAAGTCCGGCGTCGTTGGTCACGATCCCGACCCGCCAGCCTGCGAAGCGCAGTTTGAGCGTTTCCCCGAGCCCTGCATAGACGCTGTAGAGCATTTTCGGATTGCCGATCCGTCCGCCGTAGGGCGGGTTGCAGATGATCAGGCCGGGGGGGCCTTCGGGTCGCTGGATGTCGCTGGCGTTGAGGTTCTGGAAGGTGATCAGGTGGCCGACGCCTGCCCGTTCGGCGTTGGCGGTCGCCATGCGCACGGCGCCTGCGTCGCGGTCGGAGCCGTGGAAGTGGCTGGTGGGATGGGTAATTTCACCCGTCTTGCGCATATCGGCCCATGTGTCGGGTTTGAAGCTGGCGAGTTGTTCGAAAGCGAAGGACCGGGTGCGGCCGGGGTGCAGGCCTGCCGCGATCTCTGCCGCTTCGATGACGAAGGTGCCGGAGCCGCACATGGGGTCGAGCACGGGTTCGCGCCCGGTGTAGCCGCATTCGCGCAGCATCAGTGCTGCCAGCGTTTCGCGCATGGGGGCCTTGCCCACAGCCTCTTTGTGCCCGCGCTTGTGCAGGCTTTCGCCGGATGTGTCGACGCTGAGTGTGACCCGGTTGTCGTCGATCCGCGCCTTGATGGCGATAGGGGCGTCGGCGCTGATCTGGTAGCCTTGCGCCTTGAGCGCATTTTCAATCCGCTGGGTGGCGGCGCCGGCGTGGTAGATCTTGGATTTGCGGGATGTTGCGACCTCGACACGAATTGGCACATCGGCGCGCAGCACGTCGCCCCAGGGAAATTTACGCGCCCGCTTATCCAACTGGGCAAGGTGGAAAGCCATGAAGGACCCGATCCGCGCGAGTACACGTGTGGCCCCGCGCATGGTCAGGTTGGCCCGCCAGACATCCACCCATGTGCCGGTGATCGTGACCCCGCCGGGCGTGACTTTCGCGTCGGCAAAGCCGTTTTCATGCGCCTCTGACAGCAGGGCCTGTTCCAGCCCCGGGGTCGCAGTCATGAAAATTTCGAACCTGTCTGTCATTGGAGGTGCATAGTGGTAAGCCTGTGGCGCGCGCAAGGGTGGGTGGCCGATGACGGATGACGAAACATTGCTGGAGGATCTGGCCCGCTGTGAGCGCCGGGTCTGGCAAGCCTTGGTTGATGGCGACATGGCGGCGGATGCGGCGGCGCTGGATGACGGGTTTCTGGGGGTCTATCCCACCGGGTTTGCCGACAAGGCCAGCCATATCGGACAATTGGCGGATGGACCTAGCGTGACCCGCTTTGCCTTGTCGGATTTGCGGGTGATGCGGTTGGGTGTGGGGTACGCGGTTTTGTCCTATCTGGCGTGTTTCAGCCGCGTCGGTACGGATACCCCGGAACGGATGTTTGTCAGTTCGATCTGGCGTCAGGATGGGTCGCGTTGGGTGAATGTCTTCAGTCAGGATACGCCTGCGTTGTGACCCGCTGATCCTTTTGGTTGTAGCAATTTTTTGCCTGCCAATCTGGCAGTGATCAGCGCCTTATTGCCCTGAAACAGGGTCATCGCCTGTCCCCTTTGTCCGCGTTGCATGGGTTGCCTACAAGTGCTCGGTGGGGCGCTTGGAGAGACACTATGAAATATCATCTTTCGGTCCTGGCGGTCTGCGCCCTCGCAGCCTGCGGCAGCAGCAGCGGTGGATCCAGCACGTCAACGATGGGTGCATCGAATTTGCAGGCCACGCCTTCCGTGCCCAGCGCGCCCACCAATCAGAGCTTTGCGGGTCTGCTGAACAATGCCCGGGCCGGCAGTGGCGCCGGTGCTGTCAGCTATGACGCCCGTCTGGGTGCGGCTGCCCAGGGCCATGCCAATGACATGTTGGCCAATAACTATTTCAGTCATACCGGGCGCAACGGGTCGAGCGCTGGTGATCGCATCAGGGCGCAGGGCTATAACTGGCGGACCTATGGCGAGAATATCGCCCGTGGTCAGCAGACCGAGGCGGATGTGTTTCGCTCCTGGCAGAATTCCAGCGGACACCGGCGTAACAATCTGAACCCCAATTTCGAGGAATTTGGTCTGGCCAAGGCCGGGACGGGGTCAAACAAGTATTGGGTTCTGGTGCTGGCGACCGAGCGTTAGAAGTTCGATGAAATCCCGACCCGTGCCTGCAGTTGTGAACTGGTGAACTGATCCACATTGGATTTGGTTCGCCGGGCAGAGACCGACACGCTGGGCGAAAAGCCGAAATAGCTGATATCCTCAAAGATAACCGTGCCGCCGATGCTCGCATAATCGTCCCGGCGACCATTGAGCGAGAGCGAGAATTCCTTGTATTCGGTGTGCCCCACGCCGAGGGAAAATGACCATTTCGTCCCCAGTATCGCCTGATCGAAACCGTAGCCCAGCGTCAATTGGGTGTCGGTGAAGTTTTCTTCGATATCGTTGGCATCGTTGAACAGCCCGGTCACGGACACATCCAGCCGATCATTGTTGGGAAGTGTCTGGGTGTATAGCAGCCCGAGCGTGTAGATGAACCGGTCAGGAAATCTGTCATCGATCAGTTTGCGTTCTTCCAGTTGCCCGATGACACCGAAGACGGCTGACGGTCCCATCTTCATATCTTGTCGCAGTGACACTCGCCAGTTGTTCCACAACAGGTCCCCGCTATACCACACCCGGCCCAGCCCCAGTGACAGGCTTGTCGGTCCTTCGGGCGAGACCAGCCATTCCTGATTGATCGAGATATCGGCCAGCGCCAAGGCATAGTCACTGCCTGACAGGTCAGGCACCCGATCTTGCGTGTCTTCCGACAGGGTGTAAGTTCGCCCGAACACGTAGAGGCCCAGAGACGTGCGTTGCCGGTCAGAACTGGCAATCCTGTACGAGAGTTGCGCATCGCCTGAGTATTCGATCCCCGACAGCGCCACGCTGCTGGGGGGCAGTCCGAATTCGATGTCCAGCCCTTCGAGCCTGAACGTGTCGCTGTCCGCCCCGTTATTGATGTTATCGGATGGCGCTGCGTTGAAGTTGAACTGTGCGGAAAGCGGGTTTTCTTCGCGGATTCGGCTGAATTCGGTGACGATGGTCGCCGCGTCCTCGCTTGAGCCGATGTGGTTGGCCGCCTGCCGCAGCCACCATTCGGCCCGAACATATTGCCGTGCCGCAAACCGTGCCCCGCCAGCGAGCCGGGCCGATTGCAGCTTTTCCTCCCGGGTTTGCGCGATGCGGTGGGCCTGGCCTGCAGTTCGGGCGGCCTCTGGATGCTGTCCCAGCTCCGATAGGGCCAAAGCCCGCAAGAAGAGTGCGGCGAAATTGTTGGGGGATTGTTCCAGGGCGGCATCGCTCAGCGCCAGCGCGGTTGCCGGATCGCCGCCTGTCAGGGCCGATTCCGCGTCCAGCACGATCTGGTCGGTCGCGGTTTGCGCAAACGCCGTCGTGGCACACAGCGCGATGGCACCGCTGAGACGACAAAGAAAGTTCATAATCGCAAGGCCTTTTACATCATAACGCCGCTGGAATGCGCGAAACTACCGACAATTGTGACATGGGCAAGGCATCCCGCAATTGTGGCCAAAACATGGCCGCGAAACGCGTGATGTGAGCGAAATATCGCCGTAAAATCAATGCGTAACGCTGACCGCTTACGAGATGGTGATGTTGTGTCTACCACTTCTGTCTGGGGGCCCAGGAGATGATAGATGAAGTACGCAATTTCTTTGGTGGCCCTTTGCCTGCTGCCAGCATGTATGGGTGGCGGGTCGGACGGACCATCGGCCCCGACAACACAGCTCAACACTGACTTTGGCACCCTGCTGAACGGGGTTCGTATGGGCAATGGCGCTGCCGCCGTTGCATTTGACCAGCGGGTGGCGAATGCTGCACAGTCTCATGCGACCGATATGGTAGTCGACAATTACTTTGCACACGACACCCAGAACCCAACCCCGGAATGTGGAAACCCGTGTGATGCGGGTGAACGCCTGCTGGCTGAAGGTTACACCTGGAAAGTGTTTTACGAGGGCATTGGTCGCGGTAACAACCTGACACTTCAGCAACTGCTGGACGCATGGGAGGCCGGTGGTGCCGGCGGAGACTTCAGCGTTGACGGCGACAATGGTGCGTCGAACAATATCAACCTCGCGGATTTTGAGCATTTTGGCATCGCCAAAGCTGGACCCGATGGGAACCAACGCTGGGTTCTTCTGATGGCTGACCCAACTGACCCCTAAGACTTCTGCGCTGTCCTTGCCGTTTCCGGTTTCGGTTTCGGCTTGGTGATCTCTTCCAGCGCCCTGAGTGGCCGCTTGACCGCCTCGCCCAGTCCCGGGCGGGTCGGCGCGGCCATTTGTTTGCTGACTTCGACGATCAGGACCCCACCGGCCACAACGAAAGGCATGTTGTGGCCGACCTTTTCCAGCAGTCCTGCCGATTTGCGCCAGAGCTTGGCTGAAGACGGCGGCTGGTAGAGCGCCGATAAGGTGTGTTCGGTGACAAAGCGGTGCTTGCGCAATTGCGCTTCAAGCTGGCCCAGCGAATAGGGCCGCCCGTAACCAAAGGGCGTCGCGTCTGATCGTGACCACAGTCCGCCTCGGTTAGGCACGATGAACACCGCCCGTCCGCCGGGGCCGAGGACCCGCCAAGCCTCGTCCAGGAGCGACGATGGCGTTTCGGATGTTTCCAGCCCGTGCATCAGCACCAGTTTGTCCACATGCCCGGTTTCCAGCGGCCAGAGCGTGTCTTCGCACAACACGCTGACATTTTGCGCATCGGGCGGCCATGGCATGACCCCCTGCGGGCCGGGCATTAACCCGATCACCCGCCGCGCGTCTTTCAGGTAGGGCCGCAGCAAGGGGACCGCAAAGCCGAAGCCCACGACCATCTGCCCCTTGGCCTCTGGCCAGAGGTTCACCAGTTCATCGCGGATCACCTTTTGCGCGGCCCGCCCCAACGCGCTGCGGTAGTAGAAATTTCGCAGATCAAGCACGTCGAGATGCATTGCGGTTTGGGTCCCCTTGGGCGAAGCTGGGGCAAGAATACCAACAGGAGGCCGATTTACCATGCCAAACGATTTTGCCCCGATTGATATGGTGGTTGTGCCGTGCCTGTCCGACAACTATGCGTTTCTGGTCCATAACCGTGATACTGGCGAAACCGCGCTGGTCGACGCCCCCGAGGCGAAGCCCATTCAGGCCGCGTTGAAGGCCAAGGGCTGGACCCTGACCGATATTCTGATCACCCATCACCACGGCGATCATATTGATGGTGTATCTGAGCTGCGTGAAGGCGCGCGCGTTATCGGGGCGGCGCGCGATGCGCACCGGTTGCCGCCTTTAGATGTGCAGGTGGCCGATGGAGATGTGATCGCGATATGCGGCGTCGATACGCATGTGCTGGATGTATCCGGCCACACGATTGGCCATATCGCCTATCATATGCCGGAGCCGGAACTGGCCTTTACCGCCGACAGCCTGATGGCGCTGGGCTGTGGTCGCCTGTTCGAAGGGACGGCGGCCCAGATGTGGGAAAGCCTGCAAAAACTGCGTTCATTACCGGAAGACACGATCATTTGTTCGGGTCATGAATACACCGAAACCAATGCCCGTTTTGCCGTGTCCCTTGACGCTGACAATAACGACCTTATCTCTCGTGTCGAAGGGATTGAGGCCGCGCGCGCTGCCGGACGCCCGACTGTGCCTTCCGCACTTGATGAAGAAATGCGCACGAACCCGTTTTTGCGGGCAGATGACCCTGCGTTCAAGGCTGTGCTGGGCATGGCAGATTCAACCGATGTGGATGTTTTTGCCGAGATCAGGGCACGCAAAGACAAATTTTAACCACGATGATGTGACATCGTGACCCAAAGCAGATGAATTTCTGGACTTCACGTTATTTGTGAAGCCGAATGATAAAAAAGTCCTTGAAGGTTCGCGGATAAAACCAAACCTTAAGGATAAGAGGCCACGGTTGGTGTGTGCAGTATATGCCGACCCCCGATGTGAAGGAGCACAGATCGTGCCATCATTTTCGACAACACTTGAGCAGTCCATTCATGGGGCCCTTGCCCTGGCAAATGCACGCAAGCACGAACTCGCCACGCTGGAGCATTTGCTGCTGGCGCTGATTGATGAACCTGACGCGGCACGTGTGATGCGTGCCTGTTCGGTCAATCTGGACGAGTTGCGCAAGGATCTTGAACAGTTCATCGAGGATGATCTTTCGACCCTGATCACCGATGTCGAAGGGTCAGAGGCCGTTCCGACCGCCGCCTTCCAGCGGGTCATTCAGCGTGCCGCCATTCATGTGCAATCCTCCGGCCGGAACGAGGTGACAGGCGCGAACGTGCTGGTCGCTATCTTTGCAGAGCGCGAAAGCAATGCCGCCTATTTCCTGCAGGAGCAGGACATGACCCGCTATGACGCGGTGAATTTCATCGCCCATGGTGTGGCCAAGGACCCTGCATTCGGGGAATCGCGCCCTGTGACGGGTTCGGCTGAAGAAGGTGAGACCGTGTCGGTTGGTGCCGATGGCGATGAAAAGGAAAGCGCATTGGCGAAGTACTGCGTTGACCTGAACGCCAAGGCGACAAAAGGTGATGTTGATCCGCTGATTGGGCGAGCGCATGAAGTAGAGCGCTGCATTCAGGTGCTGTGCCGTCGTCGCAAGAACAACCCGCTTTTGGTGGGTGACCCTGGCGTCGGCAAGACGGCGATTGCGGAAGGTTTGGCCTTCAAGATCGTGAATGGCGAAACGCCGGAGGTGTTGGCCTCTGCCACGATCTATAGCCTTGATATGGGCGCGCTGCTGGCCGGAACCCGCTATCGCGGTGATTTCGAGGAACGGTTGAAGGCCGTGATGTCGGAGATGGAAAACCATCCCGATGCGGTGCTGTTCATTGATGAAATCCACACCGTAATCGGTGCTGGTGCGACCTCTGGCGGTGCGATGGATGCGTCCAACTTGCTGAAACCTGCGCTGCAGGGCGGCAAGCTGCGCTGCATGGGGTCGACCACCTACAAGGAATTCCGCCAGCATTTCGAAAAGGATCGCGCATTGTCCCGCCGGTTCCAGAAGATTGATGTGACCGAACCTTCGGTGCCGGACTCGATCAAGATCCTGCAGGGGTTGAAGCCCTACTTCGAAGAGCATCACAGCATCAAATACACCGCTGATGCGATCAAGACGGCTGTGGAGTTGTCGGCGCGCTATATCAACGACCGCAAATTGCCCGACAAGGCGATTGACGTGATTGATGAGGCGGGTGCGGCCCAGCATCTGGTTGCGGAATCGAAGCGCCGCAAGACGATTGGCACCAAAGAGATCGAGAATGTGGTCGCCAAGATCGCCCGCATTCCGCCCAAGAACGTGTCGAAGGACGATGCCGAGGTGCTGAAAGATCTGGAGAAGACGCTGAAGCGCGTGGTCTTTGGTCAGGATACGGCGATCGAGGCGCTGTCATCGGCGATCAAGCTGGCGCGGGCTGGTCTGCGTGAGCCTGAAAAGCCCATCGGGAACTACCTGTTCGCAGGTCCGACCGGTGTGGGTAAAACCGAGGTGGCCAAGCAGTTGGCCAGCACACTGGGTGTAGAGCTGCTGCGCTTTGACATGTCGGAATATATGGAAAAGCATGCAGTGTCGCGTCTGATTGGTGCGCCTCCGGGCTATGTCGGTTTTGATCAGGGTGGCATGCTGACCGATGGGGTCGATCAGAACCCGCATTGCGTGCTGCTGCTGGATGAGATGGAAAAGGCCCACCCGGATGTTTACAACATCCTGCTGCAGGTGATGGATCACGGGAAGCTGACCGACCATAACGGCCGGACGACAGATTTCCGCAATGTGATCCTCATCATGACGTCGAACGCGGGTGCGGCTGAAATGTCAAAGAACGCCATGGGCTTTGGCCGTGAGGCACGGACAGGTGAAGATACGGCGGCGATCGAACGCACATTCACACCGGAATTCCGGAACCGTCTGGATGCGATCATTAGCTTTGGTGCTTTGCCGAAACCGGTGATCATGCAGGTGGTCGAGAAGTTTGTGCTGCAGCTTGAAGCGCAGTTGATCGACCGGAATGTGCATATCGAACTGACACCTGGCGCCGCCGAGTGGCTGGCCGACAAGGGCTATGATGAGAAAATGGGTGCGCGTCCACTGGGCCGCGTCATCCAAGAGCACATCAAGAAGCCGCTGGCCGAAGAACTGCTGTTCGGCAAGCTTGTCAAAGGCGGAATCGTCAAGGTTGGCGTCAAGAAGGGCGCGCTTGAGCTGAAATATCTGGAGCCCGAGCAAGGCAAGATCACCGACAAGGGTGACAAGCCGCCGTTGCTGACCGCCGATTGACGCAAGGGTGCGACACAAGAAACAACAACGGCCCGGCGGCATCCCCGCCGGGCTTCTTTCATGAACCGCGTTGAAGCCTACGACATTTTGCGAAAGCATATCGATTTGTTCGTCACGTATTGTGCCGACAGGTCGCTCGAAGAAGACGTGCAGGGCGCAAGCGGAATCTGGTACCGGGTCGAAATAAAGGTTGTATCCGGCACTGATGGTGAAGAGGTGCATGCCCTGATCCATGACCACAATTCCCACTGGTTCACGATGATCGAGGAACGGGTGCGTTATCAGCGCAGGACGCGTCACTCCGACTAGGGAGAATAATCAAAGTCGGGTGGAACGCTACGACAAGTTTGCAGGGTCGATGCGGCGACCGGACGAGCCCAAATAGATCGCACCATCTACATGCAACGTGACACAGTGCGGACTTTCCCTGAGAGCCTGTCTTCATGTGGGACGTCTCGCGCCTTTGACGCGATGCAACGGATTTGCTGAATCGTATCAACGCGCCGCTTGACGCAATATTGGTCCAAACGTCTTGCATTTCTGACTCAGAACGGACCTACGCCGCAGGATGTGATGGGGTCGGCAAAGCGGGACATAACGGGCTTTCGCTGCATTTGCGCGAGTGTCTGCTATGGTACCTTAGTCCGAAGGGCACTCCAAACCGATTAAGGTTTGTGGTACTCCCTAAGAAATGAATTCTCCAATCAATCTTTCCCATGCATTGTCTCATGTCCGTTGGATCGGAGGCGGAAGCGGAGCAGGCAAATCAACGATTACACGTAGATTGGCCAAAGCACATGACGCGGTGATCTACGACACTGACGCAGTTATGAGCGATCATTCATCTCGCTGCTCAAGTCATAAGTGTCCGCAACTCGCCAATTTCATGCGAATGACAATGAATGAAAGATGGGTCGCCCGGTCACCCAATGAGATGCTCAAAACCTTCCATTGGTTTGAGGGCGAAGGG
>NZ_JBKQXN010000087.1:0-274 GCF_046762905.1 Yoonia sp. R2-816
GCCTGTTGCAGGAACGCTGCGATCTTCTTCATCTGATGGACGCCGGTCGGAAAGACCTGGCCCTGTTCATAAAGAACGGATCGCAGCGCATTGATCTGTTCAGTGCGCTGGCGCACCAGACGGTCGCGTGAACGGAACACAACGCCCCGGGCGATTTGCGCGTTGCTTTTGGGTTCCACAAACCGCATCTCCGGGCGCTGCGCCGCAATCACAATCGCCTCAGCATCAGCCGCATCATTCTTCTGCCGTTTGACGAATGGCTTCACGTATTGTG
>NZ_JBKQXN010000088.1:0-298 GCF_046762905.1 Yoonia sp. R2-816
TGCTCATTTCCTCTGTCGAACAAATCCATGTTCGCCGAGAAAAACATGACAACTGGCGCTGCCGCAAAACGCTCATCTGGTCTAAGCCTCTTTAGGGTTAGCAGCCGTTCGAGTTGAACGCGGCGAAAGAGGAAAAAGAGATGGGATGGTTGCCGCCCTCCCCATACGGCATCGCAATGTGCCAAAGATGTGGTCGTACACGGCCACGCTAGAGAGAGGACGGCAATATGATTGATACAATGATCGGTGTAGACTTGGCAAAGAATGTGTTTCAGCTTCATGGTGCTTCGCTGACAGG
>NZ_JBKQXN010000089.1:0-378 GCF_046762905.1 Yoonia sp. R2-816
GAGCGTCACGGGTCAACCCTGCGATCAGTGTTTGCGTTCCCCAGCTGCCAAAAGGGGCGTCCATAGTCAGCCGTTCTCCTTGAGGAGCCCAGCCACGCAGTCGGGTGAGGTTGGTCTTAACGGCTGTTTCGTCAATGAACATAACGCGATCTGGTGCCTTGGCGATGGCTGGTTCAATCGAAGAGATGGGATGGTTGCCGCCGTCCCCATACGGCATCGCAATGTGCCAAAGATGTGGTCGTACACGGCCACGCTAGAGAGAGGACGGCAATATGATTGATACAATGATCGGTGTAGACTTGGCAAAGAATGTGTTTCAGCTTCATGGTGCTTCGCTGACAGGGGAGGTCAAATTTCGAAAGAGGCTCTCCCGACCTC
>NZ_JBKQXN010000090.1:0-203 GCF_046762905.1 Yoonia sp. R2-816
GCCTGTAAGCAAGATATGCGCCCATCCGAGCGGTGAGATGTGCGACAGAAGCTCAGGCGGGCAGTCCAATCCAGCCTTTCGCCTCTGCTGAACCGCTTTCCCTAGCTGGTTAGTATTCCAAAAGATGATGATTGCAGCGAGCAGATTGAGACCCGCCATGCGGTAGTGTTGTGCCTCTGCGGTTCGATCACGGATTTCGCCCT
>NZ_JBKQXN010000091.1:0-252 GCF_046762905.1 Yoonia sp. R2-816
TCAGTCGCTCGATATGCCCGCCGAAGCGCGGCGTGCCCGGTGGTCGCCAGTCAATGGCGATGCCTGCATCGTCACATCCGCGCTTGAACGCGCGGCTGCGGAAATCGGCGCCGTTGTCGACGTGAACCTTGTCAGGGAGACCCGCGACGGGCCACGGCTCCACAATGTCGCGCTCTTTGAGCCAGGCCGTCTTGTCGAAGACTGAGTGTAGCAGGCACAGGCTTGTCGACAGGCGAGACGGGGCGTCCAGGG